>JAFFZZ010000112.1 GCA_016933915.1 Candidatus Babeliaceae bacterium | reverse complement strand
GCGTTCGGCTGCTTACGGTACAAATAAACGCATAACGTATTTGAAAGTGGGATCGCTATTCTGGTACAAGGAATTGAGTGTGAATTTCTGATGGTTTGAGACACAATCATCTTTGAAAAATGCTTAAATAAGGAGGGGACGATGGCAGACCAAAAGGTGCGGTATAATCTGGTATTTCGTGGTGAACTTGCGCCGACAGAGGATAAAGAATCTGTCAAGCGAAAGTTGGCGGAGTTGTATAAAACTGATATTCCAACAATCGAACGAAAAATGTTTGCCCAGGGTTCTACAGTACTGCGTACTGATCTCGATCAACAACAAGCCGAAAAGTTACAGAACACTCTTAAACAGCGTGCGGGGATTCTGTGTCACATTGAGCCGGTGGTAGAGCAACCTGATGTGGAAATCTCCGTTGAAGAGCCATCTCGCAGTCAAGAAACTTCACTCAAAGATTCCTCTTTTCAAGATGCCACCGCTGTTCCCGATAAACACAAGTTTCACGGGATGCTTAATTTTCTTCTCCTCCATAAAAATATTCTTTTCCGTATAGAGTTTATTTGTGCTGTCGCCATGTTGGTCTGTTTTCTTCTCCCGTGGGTTGATGTTGCCGGACAACGAATACTTGCCGGGTTTCAAATTTTAAATATCCCATCTCTGCTTAAAGATCAGATTTCTCTCAGCGGGGAAATCTTTTGCTATCTTGTATATCTCCTGCCTATCTTCAGTTTGACAATTATTGTCTTGGGTATATTAGGGAAACGGAGCAAGATTGTGACACTTGTGACCGGAGCGCTTCCGCTTCTCTATTTCGCCTACTATGAATACCTAAAATATTACACAACATTAACCATCTCCGATGCAAGTGCATCGGCTGTTTCAAAACCTTGGTGGAATCCATTTGCCCCAACAGAGGTTGTGACCATCACTGAATATGCTGCAATTGGCAATCTCCATATTGGAGCCTCCTTAACACTGTTCACATCTGTTATTATACTGATTGCGATGGTCCTTGAAGCGTTATATCGGCCTCAATCGGAACACAAAAACCAACAAGCTACTGTTTCCTTTGGGCAAACTAGTATTCGCCTCCTGTTTGGGGAATGGAGTCATCTTCGGAAACGGCAACTCATTGGACTTGGCTTTGGTGTTGTCGCGATTGCCTGCTTTACAATATGGAATGTCCCCAAAATTTGGCAAGATGCCCCAACGTGGAGTCGTTGGATGTTGCAGCCATTTGGGGAAACCAGTGTTATTCGATTTCCTTCACTGTTTGCAACAGTATTGTCACTTTGTGTCATTGTATCTCTTTCCCAACGACGATTTCTCGATTGTCATGTTGACAATGTGTTTGGCATTCTTTCCCTCATTATCAATAGTTGGGGGTTTGCATTAGTCATTGAACTGGTCGTCGGACGAATGGATAATTTTTTTGAGGGCGGGATCGTATCATTTGTGCTTGTAACGCTCTATGCCTTATCACTGTTGGGAGTTCGTGAAGTTGTGCCATTTGCAATGGGAGGGATTGTGGTTTTGCTGTTGATCCAACTCATTGCCGCAGAAAGTAAGTTATCTATTCCTGGATATTTTGGAGCGATCACACTTTTTCTGTCGTTGACGTTACAATTTCGAGAGCTTCTCCCAAAGTTGCAGATTTTATCCTCATCCCATAGTGAAGAAAGGAACTGAAGCCGAAGCAAAATTGCCATGAAACATGTTACCTATTATAAGGAGAAATTACCATGAAAAGAAGCGTGTTGAAAGGAATAATTGTCTTTTGTTTAGGTCTCATATCAATATTATATTTACTCAATATCGGTGCCGGAGTGATTGAATTGATTCCTGATAATATTCCATTTATTGGCAATTTAGATGAAGGAGGAGCCGTTGTCCTGCTTCTTATGTGCTTACGGTATTTCGGGCTTGATCTGACGAAAATTTTTGATAAAGGGGAGCGTATTCATCAATCGATTGATGGATAATGCTTGAAGGAGATGCTCTTATGAACAAGAACGCCGAACAATTGCGTGCACACGACCAAACCCGCGCTCGCCAGTTTCAGAATAATTGCCCGCTATTAAGGAGTATTGCTGGTGTCAGCATTCTACTTCCGGTCAGGGCGCGCGTTTGGCGTGTGACGCATCGCGTTAG
>JAFFZZ010000111.1 GCA_016933915.1 Candidatus Babeliaceae bacterium | reverse complement strand
GTTTGTTTTTTGTTTGGTCTTTCAAAAATTGTAGTAGTCGTATCGTACTCTATAAGCTCACCCAGACAGAAAAATGCCGTGTATTCGCTCACACGAGCGGCTTGCTGCATGTTATGGGTGACAATTACTATCGTATAATCTGTCTTCAGACTATCAATCAGGTCCTCAATCTTACCCGTAGCAATAGGATCTAATGCAGAGCATGGTTCGTCCATCAAAAGAACAGATGGCTTTGTTGCTAATGCTCTGGCAATACATAAGCGTTGCTGCTGTCCGCCGGAAAGTGATAAAGCCGACTTTCTAAGGTCATCTTTTACTTCATCCCATAGGGCAGCCGATTTCAAACTGTCTTCTACAATTCCCTGCAAATCACCACGCTTTTTTATCCCCTGTAATTTAGGTCCATAAGCCACATTATCAAAAATACTCTTTGGGAATGGATTAGGTTTTTGAAAAACCATCCCGACCTGCTGTCTAAGGTTAACCAGATTGATTTGCTTTACGTAGATATCCTGGTTATTAACAAACATTTCTCCTTCGACACGTACATTAGGTATAAGGTCATTAATTCGGTTAATACTTCTCAGAAACGTGCTTTTTCCGCATCCGCTTGGGCCAATTATGGCCGTAACAGCGCAGGGCTGTATCTTCAACGTTATATCTTTAATACCCATCTTCGAGCCGTAGTAGAAACTGAAATTTCGGGCCTCAACTATTGGACAGGCACATTCTTGGACAGGCTTGGTTTCTTTCATAGGCTTAACCACGCTTTTCTCTTTTACACCATGTAATAAATCCAGTTTGCTGCTTTTCTCTTTTGATGCTTGAACGACTGACGACGACATTTGGTCTTTCCCTTCTGCTTTTGTGATTTTATTAGACAAGGTTATCCTCACTGACCTTTCAGTCGTTTAAATACTCTCGAACGAAGGATAATGGCTAAAGCGTTCAAGCATAAAATCAGCAAAACAAGTGCAACAACCATACCATATTGATTGTGTGGAACTTGTGCTGCGAGTTTGTCGGCAACAGCCATGTCCCAGCTACCGTATGAAAGTGTGCGTGTTGTCTGGAAAATAGACTTAGGCACTGGTCCGACCGCGATACCGGCCGTAAACAATATTGG
>JAFFZZ010000110.1 GCA_016933915.1 Candidatus Babeliaceae bacterium | reverse complement strand
TTCACACAATTTAATATTATCATTACACTTGTTCTTAACATGTACACTTAAGGGGCTATTGTCGCAAGCAACGGCCAGTAAAACAGATAAACCAAGCATAAAAATCATCTCTGTAAAAAATAAAATATGTATTCTTTTCACTTGTACCTCCTCCTCCTGATAAGCTATCGAGCTGCTATGTATTCTTGAAAAGTAGGACATAAAACCATTGCTAAGTCAAATGAAATTACCGAGAGGTTATTAGGGAGGAGCAGATGGAATTAGTGCATCTCTGCTATTATAAGTAAACTCACTAAATCAGGACTACTACCACCGACAGCCATAATCGGAAGGCCGAAATATTTTCTACTAAAAAGTGTATCTCAAAGAGAATAGGGTCTGAACAGGATTGTGCCTGATTGCAAGTTGTGTCATAGTTTTTCATTCCTACAAGCACACCCCTAGATGTAGCTTAAAAGACAAAAACGAGACAAACAAATTTCTGGCAGCGGGCCTCACTTGATCCAGCCTTGTTGTTTGAATCGCTCCTTTAGCACATTGGTTATTTCTTTGACGGTATCTTTGACTCTTCCTTCAATTTTACTTTTGCCACTCTTCTCCCCATGCAATTTCATACCGCCGCTGACAATGAGGCCCAGGGGGTTCCCACTTGCAATTGAAGCAGCTAGCGGTGTAGCCACACCGGGAGTTTTGCTTCCGCCGGCATCCACCCTTCCGGATCCAACTTTCCGAAGACCTTTGTCCGTCATCTGGTAACCTTCGACCGCGATCGTTAGCTTGGATGCCCCGGAGCCAAATCCAACAACGAAACGTTTGTCGTAATCACCCTCATCGATTGAGATGAGATAACCACGGATAACGATGTCGTTAATTTTGGGTTTTGCTTGATGAGAAGCCCGTTCTGCCGGTATGCCCATGCCGCGGATTTGTTCAACCAATTGTGCCGCAATTTCAGCGCCTACCTTACGGCCGGCCTCGATCTGCTCAGCGGTTTGAGGCGTTGGATGTTCATCATGCTTGCCGTAGAGTGTGGAATCATCTGGAATATCGGAAGGCGTGGCGACAAAGTCATATACCAGTATGTGATCAGGTCTAGGGAGTTTTTCGTCCACCGCTATCTGACGGCTGGTGACCTTAGTCGATGCACACCCGATTGACAGAAAAAGACTGGTGAAAGCAATTATTAATTTGGATGATCTTTTCATAACATCTCCTTTCAGGCCCCGCTTTAGCCTTAACTAATTACCTACACAGCACGATCCGTGCTCTCATAGAATGTGTTGTCGCTTAGATAATAAGTTGTCCCACCGGAAGTGATAGTCTTGTAACTTTTCGGCAATTGATTCATTGTAAGCCCAGCAGATGTCAGTAGTTTTGCATAACTGGTCTCACCCCGTTTTGAAACATGAGCTTTGATAACGAAAAAATTTTTGATTTTAGCGAGTAACTGTATCTGTCCTCTTTCACCGTTCAAATGAAGCTATGTCTCTCAAGAGATAATGTAGAGTCCAAACGATTAAACCCATTTTGAAAAGTTTTCCCGCACCCTTAATAATGTCCTGCATGTATTTTATTTGATGCCCTATTTACAGGGCTTTGATAACCATGAGATAGGACATTAATTTTCTATTGATCAATAGTATGCACAACGTCCTGCATAACTGGATGGTAATGAAGCGCAGCGGAATTGCCAGTCCGAGTTGATGCGGTGGTTAGCCCCCTTTGTCCGTGTCGGTCATGAGTCCCATGAGCGTCATTGATTCCTTGCGAAGCAGCGGACCATCATGCTCAATGATGTCCGCCAGATAGGCGCGTTCGTCACGCTGCATAGAGCACCTCTTTTGTCCGTTCGATTTCGCGAGCGATGCATGGGTTCTTGACCGCTCCTCCCATAACGAGGTCGACCTTCATATTAAGCAGAGCCCTGAGTTCCTCAAGCATGCCAAAGTAGGTCTCAACTCTAGCATATGGCTCCATAGGCACAAACTCCACCAGTAAATCCAGGTCGCTCTCATCGGACCTAAAGTCAGCGTTTAGAGCCGAGCCAAAAACGTGCAACCGTGCCACACCATGCCGCGAGCAGGCTTCCGAAATCTGTTTGCGTTTACTTTCGAGAATTCCGATCATAACAAACCTCCAAAAGGTATTTTACATGCGCAAACTGGCCGAGCCAATATCGAGAAAAGGATATGCGTTTCAGGCGCCTGCGCCATGATCTGCACCTTTTGGTTCTTCCATTTTCGGACTGGGGAGACAATAGATGCAACAGTATGAGCACAATACACATCGCAAAGCTTTGTTGCTTGGAAAAAGTATACGAATATTGTTCTTGTGTGTCAATAACATATCTTTATCCTAAATTTTATCTTATTTCATTGTGTCAGTTTTTCCAACCGATTGGTTTTAAAATCATGGGCGGCAATTTGTTTTCGTCCGGCATCCTTCAGGAAAAAAGACTCAGGTCCTAAAATATTTATTGATATCATGAATTGTTTTCACTACTATAAAGGCATACCTTCAAGGGAAGTAATATTTCGGGATGTTGTATATAAGAAGAAAGTTAGACAATGAACAAAGCAAAGATGATTTGTGTTGATTTAACGATCGAGAGAATTGAAACGTTTCCACTGCGGGAGAATCTCACAAGAGACTATATGGGCGGTGAAGGAATCGGATCTCGTCT
>JAFFZZ010000109.1 GCA_016933915.1 Candidatus Babeliaceae bacterium | reverse complement strand
TGCTTGACCATGCGATGCGCGAGTTCCAGATGTCCCTGGCTCAACTGCCTTATGTGGGTGAAGTTGCTTATTACCCGTCTGGGACACTGCCAAAGCCGGGAGGGCTTTTGCCGGATGTTTTTGTTACTGTAAATATGCCCTACGTCAGAGAGAAATCTTTTCTTCATAGCCGTTATTTGAAAGCGACAATAAAGTGGACCGCCGGTAGTTCAATTTTCACCGGCACGCCTCATTCCGATCAGTCTTACACGCTTGGAGTGATTAAGTTCGATATCGATAGCCAGCTCGAGCACGAAAGTAGAATATTCGGAGTTGAAAGTTCACAAGCTAAATACAAGCTTGCAGCAGAGGGTATTTGCAGCGAGATGATAAAAGCGATCAGCAAGCAGTTTGGGAATTTACTGGATAAGTATGACCAGATGCCCGAGTTACCCGAGGTTCTCTATGGAGTTTATCATGAGCCGCCTGAGTTTTCCTTTCTAAAAGCAGATAAGCTGCAACTATTGATTTCAGGCAAGAGATTATTGAAGAACAATCGCACAGTCTGGAGTTTTACAGACAACCGTCAAATCGATGCAGCGCTGATGGCTTATCGGGATGAACTGAAAAGCCTGGGGTGGGGACAAGATGACCTCGGCAATAATTATCTTCGAATGCAAAAGGGAAGTGAGCATATATATATTTTCCAACAGAACCGGCGTGGCTTCAAAGAGGGTACTTTCTTTTGGAACGAACCAAAGAAGATAACGTCTGAGATTTCACTGATTGCTGATTACGAATCTGATTTTACGGAAGATCAGATGCAAAAAGCGATGGATGCTTTATTAGACAGCGGTGTGGAAATTAAAACGCTTCTTATTTTTGAAAAGTATATCCATACGCCCAGGCAGCTTGAACGTTTGCGGTCTATTATCGAACAGAGCCCCGTAAATACGCTGGGTGGATGTCTTGTACTCGCCCGCTATTGGGCGGATCGTGGCCAGACGGACAAGGGGCGAGAATACCTCCTGCGTGCCCGAGCCATGCAGTTTACTGAAAAAGACCACAATCTCAGGACCGATGAGATTAAGAGCCTGGCCGGGAAACTCGGAGATGAGAGTCTGGCCGAAGTTCCCGTCGGTGAGGAGATTTTTCGTTAGATGGATTTTATAAATCCTGAGCAGCTTAAAGAACCTGTTGAGATTGAAAAAGCAATTGATGAGCCTGTTCTGTTATATTGTAATCTCGGCGATGGAGAATTGCAGACTTTTTCGTTGCGGATTATCCGATCACAGGAATCATCATACTCAGCGCCCTATTATTTACTTACCATTGAAAGTCGGAAAGGAAGCTCAAGTTCGAGTAAAAACGGCGGAAAAGTCAAACCGGGTGGTATTTGGGTAGCGGACACTTCTATAAATGCTTTGCTTTTACCGATGAAAGCAGGTCAATACAATTACAAGTCAAAAGTCTTGGTAATGAACATTTCCTTTTCGCTATTACTCCGTAGCCGGATTAAATGGCCGGGTCCGGCACGTAAATGTTAGCATAAAAAAGGTTCAGGTGTGGACGAAAAATCCAAACCGGGGAAAATATTCCAGCTATAACCGTAAAGCATGCTTATAAATTGTTATTCTATTCCGTGGCAGGGAATGTTGTAACAGTACCCTTGGTGAAATCCAAAAGATTATGGCCACAAGTTTTGCATTCCTTATCTTCATCTTCTGTTGCGGCTCTTAAAGATGCGGGAATCGTTCTTGAATAGTACACATTACATGGAATTTCCAGTTGCAAGCCTTCTTTTGTTTTGACGAAGAACGTCTCATTGAAGATTCTTTTTGTGTCTTTACTGGCCGGCGGTGTTATCTGAAGTTCGAGTTCATAACCATTGCTGACGATTGCATTGCTTAAAACCTTTACAGCTCCGTTTCTTGATGTCAGTGATTCAAGCTCAAAATCCTCGTTATAGTTGCTAAGTATCTTTAGTTTGATTGGTTCTTGAGTTTCCATTCCACGAACTATAATGGACCTTGGAAGAATTTTGAATTTCGGCAGGGTGCTTATGCCGACGGAGATCGTTTTGCATTCCGGATGTGTTAAACCAATCTCTATACGGCCATTCAATGTCTTCTCCAGCATCTCCATATCAACCTTCGGCTGAAGAACATATTTCGTTGCTTTTTCAGATGGATTGAAATCGGCGGTTATACAGTTGGCGGTTGACTTGAAAGACGTTAT
>JAFFZZ010000108.1 GCA_016933915.1 Candidatus Babeliaceae bacterium | reverse complement strand
TTTTTTCTAATATTGAGAGCATACTGGAATTACTTGTTTTCTTTATGGTAACAGTTGGCGGTTCGACCTGTGAAAATCACGTTATGCCCCAAAGGAAACATCGTGAAATTAACCGAAAACATCTGGTATGAGTACCAATCGAGATTAGCTGCTTTCATTAGAAGCAAGGTTGCCGAAGATGCCGTAGATGATATTTTGCAGGATATTTTTATGAAGATTCATGTACGTATTGACTCTCTCAAAGACGACACGAAACTCGAAAGTTGGCTCTATCAAATAACACGAAATGCAATAACTGATTATTACCGCACCAAGCGAATATTGGTAGAACTTCCTGAATGGCTGGAACTGCCTCAACCAGAAGAAGAGGAAAGCATCAGGAAAGAGTTGTCAGCTTGTCTTGAGCTTATGGTCAGAGAATTGCCAGATAAGTATCGTAATGCTGTTCAACTATCCGAAATGGAAAATAGAACTCAAAAAAAGGTTGCGGAACTGGAAGGCATTTCGTTGTCTGGTGCAAAATCAAGAGTTCAAAGAGGCAGGGCATTGTTGAAAACCATGCTGGATGACTGTTGTAAATTTGAGATCAATCAAAAGAATCAGGTTCTTTCATATGAGAAAAAGGAAAGAGACTGCAAATTTTGCTAGAAAATTTGCGTCCTTTTCCTCTTGTCTTCGTCTATAGGAGTGAAATCACTTTTAAACCTCTATATAGGAGAAGAAACATGACTCAACTATCAAACGACAACATCCGCAAGGCAGTACGTGAACAGTATGGCAAAGTAGCAGAATCTGGAAATTCTGGTTGTGGATGCTCAGCAACCTCGTGCTGTGATGAATCAAGATCAGATGCAAAAGCAACATCAATGGAGCTTGGTTATTCAAGTTTAGATGTAAATCATGTGCCTGAAGGTGCCAATATGGGCTTGGGTTGTGGTAACCCCAAGGCAATTGCCTCATTGCAACCAGGTGAAACCGTCCTTGATTTAGGTAGCGGTGGTGGATTTGATTGCTTTCTTGCCGTTCAAGAGGTAGGCGAGTCAGGAACGGTTATAGGCGTTGATATGACTCCAGAAATGGTGAGTAAGGCGAGAGACAATGCCGAAAAGGTCGGATACGATAATGTTGATTTTCGTTTGGGGGAAATTGAAAACCTGCCGGTTGCAGACGGTGTTATTGATGTCATCATTTCCAATTGTGTCATTAATCTCTCGCCTGAAAAGGCCAAGGTGTTTCAAGAGTCGTACCGTGTGTTGAAGCCTGGGGGTCGGTTGGCAATTTCAGATGTTGTCGCCACCGCCGAGCTACCAGAAAAACTGAAGAGTGATATGGCCTTATTCACGGGGTGCATATCAGGAGCATCCGCAATCACAGAGATTGAAACAATGCTCAAAGATACTGGATTTGAAGCGATAGCAATAAAGCCAAAAGATGAAAGCAGGGAATTTATCCGAAATTGGGTGCCTGATAGCAAGATAGAGGATTATGTTGTTTCCGCAACCATTGAAGCCATCAAGCCAAAGGCATAACAATCGCGTCAACTCGGACTGCCAAAAGCTGCGCCGCTTCGCTTTGCAGCTTTTGGCAGCAGGTTACGCGAGGCGTTAGAAATAAAAATATAGGAGAAAGATTGAATGAAAAAAGTTGGGATTATTCGATGTCAGCAAACAGAAGATATATGCCCGGGCAACACTGATTTTAAGGTCGCAAAGGAAGGTAAACTTGCTTTTAAAGAAACTGGACCCGTTGAGATCGTCGGATTTGTTACATGTGGCGGTTGTCCCGGAAAAAGAGCAATTACAAGAGCAAAACTTATGGTTGAGCGTGGTGCTGAAGCAATAGTCTTTGCATCCTGTATTTCCCAAGGAAATCCTATTGGCTATCCCTGTCCACATTATGCAAATATGAGAGATGCTGTAATTAAAAAAGTTGGCTCTGAAATACAAATTATTGAATACACACATTGATAAAAGACTAAAAAAAGGAGTATGAATATGCCAGATTTTGGAAATCCATTTTCAGGATTAGCAAATGATCGAAAACTTACCAAAGAAGAATTAATTCGCGCAATTCGTTTTATGATCTCGGCAGAATATGAAGCCATACAACTATATATGCAATTAGCTGAATCAACTGACAACAAATTAGCTATTGAAGTATTAAAAGATATTGCCGACGAAGAAAGGGTGCATGCTGGAGAATTTCTACGTTTATTAAAAGAATTATCGCCAGATGAAGAAAAATATTATTCAGAAGGGGCAGAAGAAGTAGAGGAAGAAATCAATAAAAATAAGAAATAAAAATCATTTCTAACAAAATAATTAACGCGGATTGAAAAACGCACCATCAATCCTTTGATTTTGGTTTTGTGGAATTACTTTTTCAAATGAAGTTATCGGTTGGTTTTTCAACCGGTTATTATTGCCGAACCCCGCAGTAAGCCGCATAGTTATGCGCAATTAGAGCGGGCCGAAAGACGAAAAAGAAGCGCAGGAACCCTGATTTTTTTATAAGATAATCATTCGAAGATAAGAGTCAATAAGATATTTTCCTTTCAGTCAATAAAAGTCATGCTCGGGGCACACCTCTGCCCCGAGACTTCATAAAAAAGAAAATGTTCCTTCACAACGTCGTCAGTTCATCGCTATCCCGATGTGATTCGGCCTGTACCGGGCCTTGGACTGGAACCGCATCTCCTCCACAAGCTGGGTCATATACACCACAGCCGGCAGATTTTCCAGCGCCTCACGCATTCTCTGCATGGAGGGATGGATGTAAATCTGCGTGCTTTTGGGCGACGCATGCCCCAGCAGGCTCTGCAGCACGAGGATATCCACACCCTCGTCATTCAGATGACTCGCAAAACTGTGCCTGAGCGTGTGACAAGTCACATGGAACCAGACCATGATTTCCGAGCGTGCGAAGATCTTTCTGAAATTATCCTCCATCGTCCGGATCGACAGGCGGTTGCCCTTTTTGGACAGAAAAAGCGCACCGGAAGTCTGGCTGTTCATAAAGTGCGAACGCACAGCGAGATACTCAGCCAAAATCCGGGGCAGCTCGCCTGTCAGGCTCAATTCCCTGCGTTTTCGACCTTTGCCGACAGCATGCAGGGTGTTTTCTTTGAGATCGATGTTGTCCAGATTCAGCCGATGGATCTCACCCACACGGAGCCCCAGACCGTACATCAGCGCATAGACCGCATAATCCCGGATGCCGAGACAGGTGGTTCTGTCTATGGATTCAAAGAACGCTTTCAACTGATCGATATTGAGCGCCTGGGGCGGCTCTCTGTATCCCTGGCGTATCTTGAGCACATCCTGAAAAGGCAGGTCTTTTGCGCTCTCAGGCTCGGCCAGCCGCATGTACTTGCCGTAACTTCTCAGCGTGAAGATCTTGCGGTTGATCGAAGCGCCCGAGTTTTCGCGTTCGGTTTTCAGCCAGACCTGAAAGTTCATGACCGCAGGGCCGGTAATGGTCTCTATCCGCCGTCGTTTGAGAAAATGCTCAAACAGCGCCAGATCCGCCCGGTTGGACCGGACCGTCTCATCCGAGACCTCGTAGACTGTTTTGCGGTAGTCCATGAACGGCTCCACATGACTGAAGAACGCCTCCGTTTTTAATGCAGCGCATCCCATGCTTTACCTCCTTAAGGTATACGGATCTTTTTCAACGCCTCTTTCTTCATCTCCCCGGAGACATGGATATAGAGACTCGTTTCCTCGATGGAGTCGTGCCCCATGATCCGTGAGATGGCCTCCGCAGGCACGCCGCGCTCGTACATCTGTGTGGCGAACGTATGGCGCAGCACATGCGGGGTGATGCGTTCGGTGAGGCCCGCATCCTTTGCGGCCTGTTTGATCATGCGCCGGACCCGGTCTTTGGAGACCGGTTTGCCGTTATGCCATTTGTTTTGGAAAAGAACATCCGACTTCTTTTGAGGCGATTCCGGATGCGAAAGATACTCAGTCAATGCATCGTAGAGCTTGTCCACCACAAAGAGCGTGCGCTGCTTGCTCCCCTTTCCATGCACGCGCAACGCGCCGATTCTTTGGGAACGGTCATACGCCGGGTCAAAATCTCCGACCTTGAGAGACAGGCATTCGGATAGTCTGAGCCCCAGGGCCCAGAGCATGGAGACCAGGGTATAGTCCCGAAGTCCCATCCAGGTAGTCCTGTCAAAACCGTCCAACAGGGCAAATGCGGTTTCTTCTGAAACAGGCTGGTTCAAATCGCTCTTCTCCTTTCGGATAAACATCAGATGCTGTGCGGGGTTGTGTTGGATGATACCCATTTTCGAGACAAAAGTAAAGAAGCTTTTCAGCGCGATCTGATAAGTCTGAAGCCTGGAAAATCCCGTGCCCGACGCTTTGAGATGCGTTATCCAGCCGATCAGATCTCCGGTTTCCGGGCAGATTGGATCAATGAACATCACTTCGTGTCAAGTGGAAAATGAAATTCCCCAAAAAATGGAATTGAAAATTCCCCAGTTTATGGAAAAAATTATTGATCAACATTGTGATGAAAGAGTCCCATTTTTCTTTTCATAGCCAGTCGGAAGGATTGGCCATGTATCTTGATTGTCTTTGAATAATGAAGCATCCGATCCAGTACAGCCGATGCGATCCCTTCATCAGGAAAGAGGTTTCCCCAGTCGATATAAGATTTATTGCTGGTCAGAATAATGGGTCCGTTTTCATAACGGGCCGACACCAGCTGAAAAAACAGATTCGCATCGTTTCGGTTAAGTGGCAGATAGCCCAGTTCGTCGATAATCAGCACATGCGGTTTACAATAGGTCAGGAGTTTGCGTCTCAGTCTGTTTTGTTCTTCGGCTTTACGCAGGTTTTCCAGTAAAGTTTGAAACGAGATAAAATAGCAGGTATAACCGCCCTGACAGGAAGCCACACCCAGCGCGATTGCCAGATGGGTTTTACCGACGCCGCTGGGGCCGATCAGAATGATATTGGATTTCTCCTCGATGAATTTGAGACTGAAAAGAGACGTGATTCCTTCTTTGTCCATGTCCGGCTGAAATGAGAAATCAAAATTGTCGATTGTTTTTAAAACAGGAAATTTGGCCAGCTTCAGACGCATCTTAATGGCGCGTTCCTGGCGGAATACGACTTCTTCTTCAAGAAGAATGTTCAGCTGTTCTTTGAAAATTTTCTTGGAAAAGTCCTGTTCTTCAAGGATGCTGTCCAGCCGCCGTTCCAGCTGAAGAAGTTCCAGCTTCCGGAGGTTGACATTCAATGACTCTTCAAGCAGGGGTGTAGTCATGAGACGCCTCCATGGAAATTTCTTCATAAACGGATAAGGGATGATTTTCATTTTTGTTCTCTTGAGCCTTCTGATAGAAGAGTTTCTTGTCATCCCGCCAGACTTTCCAGATTGCATGCCGGTGAGAGCGTTTGATCACATACTGTTCCGGAGTGTCGGTACGATGCTGGGTGATCCGGTTGTTCTTCCAGTAGACGTCAATGCTTGCATGAGAAGGCTTGTATTTGACAGTGACGGTTTTACCCCGATATTCCGGAGGAACTGAATAGCGTTTGGAATAGAAAGAGAATGTGGAATCATTAAACACCCTTCTGGATTCGACATAGCACAGGTCATAATCGGGTATTGTATGAAAGTCATTCAGGTTTTCTTTCGGCAGCCTTCTGTAAGGAATCTCCTGAATGGTGGAATGGACCTTGTGATTCACTTTCTCAAGCCAGGGTTTTCTTCTTTGATTCAAGGCATGGATGTCATTTGTATCCTGTAGGGACAGAAAGCTTCGTTTGACGTATTTGATGTTGTTCTCGACTTTCCCTTTGGTTTGGGCTCTGTAAGGCTTGCAGACACGGGGAATGAAATCATAATGATGGGCAAAATCCAGAAACTTGTGATTGAAGACAACATCCTTGAAACCGGGTTTAATGAGCACACACCGGTTCTGATCATAAAGGATCTCTCTGGGAATACCGCTAAAATATCGAAACGACTGGATATGGCAGAACAGGAAATAATACATGTCTGCCCTGGGCGTGAACATGACAAAACGCATCCGGCTCCAGGAAAGAACCATGGAGAAGATATATACTTTTTTTGAAAGACCCGTTCTGTGGTCCAGTATTTTTTTCTCACCCCAATCAACCTGGGCCTGTTGGCCTGGAGGGGTTTCATAACGGATCACAATTTTGGACAGATGTTTTTTCTTGTATTGTCCCATCCATTTCTGGAGCAATGACAAGGAGCCGGTATAACCTCTTTCAACGAGTTTCTCATAGATGGCGGTACACGGTGGAAAATCCACATCGGAATATTTCAGGAAATTCAGAATGTCTTTTTCAAAACATTTAAGTTTCGATTCTTTGGCAACTCTTGTTTTCATGGCAGGCTTATTTTTCTTTCCTTTTGTCAAATATTTCCGAATGGTTTTCCTGTCAATACCAGTCATGCGACTGATTGCAGAAAGGGAATAGCCATTGTCTTTTAATCGAAATATTTCCATGAATTCCTCCAGTTTTAGCATCGAAGGATCTCCTCTTTTTGACGTCTTCAGTCAAAGTTACGAAGATCCGATTCCTTCTAACTGGGGAATTTTAAATTCCACATATTGGGTAATTTAATGTTACGTTTTACACTTCGGCCGCATACTGAAAATACCGGTACATGCTGGTCACATAGACGGCCACGGTATCGTCTTTGAAACAGGCCACGCAAGCCAGTTCTTTCCGGTACAGTTCGATCAGCTCATGCATGGCTGGCCTCCCGCTCATCATGATAGGGATGCCTGTTCATATACCCGGCATACTCATTTCCATTGAGATGGACATAGCCTTCCGTGGTTTTCCGGCTTCTGTGGCCGAGCACGGCGCGCGTGACATCCACGCCCGCGCTTTGATTGAGCTGCGTGGCTGCGGTATGGCGAAGCAGATGGGAGTGCAGATGTTTGTCCAGTCGCAACGCATCTTCGGCCAGATCAAAGACGTACTGCACCGAACGGGGACACATGCGTTGCTTTCGTTTGGAGAGAAAGAGCGGCCCCATTTTTCTGTCCATCATTTTCAGGTACTCATAGAGATGGATGCAGAGGACCTGCGGCATGGGAAGAGGCCTGCGAATGTATCCTTTTTCCCGTACCCAGAGCAGGCTCTCCGCAAGGCAGATATCCTGAATATTGAGACTGCGCAGCGCGGAGAGCCGGATGCCGAGAAATGCGAACAGCATCACAATGATCAGATTGCGCAGGCCCGGAAGCGAATCCGATCTCGTGATAAACCAGGACAGAATCGTTTTCAGTTCATCGAGCGCGAGAAACTGCGGATCGTTCTTCTCCGGTTTGGGATAAGGAAGCTTTTGTGCGACATTGACGGTAATGAGTTTATAAAACTCGAGATAGTGAAAGAACTGATGAAGCGTCCAGACACGGACTTTTTTGACATGGGGTGAAACATCGCCTGAAGTCACGAAATCCAGGAGATCAGAATATGTGATCTCCTGAACAGATTCAATCAGATGATTGATCATAAAGCGATCCAGTTCATTGAGCCTTGTCGTAAAGGCTTCGATGGCGCTTTTCGAGAAGTGATAGTGCTTGCAGGTTTCGAGAAAATTTGTTATGATGTGTTGAAGCATTGGGAATCCTCCTTTTAAAATTAAAATGATATTTAAAAGTAACTCAGGATTTCCTTTGCTTCAATTATTTTTAATTTCCCACCCCGCCTAAAATCTCAATTGCGTCTAACTGCGGGGTTTAGGGGTTAGCTTTATAAGTATTCAAGTGTTATCTTTATAAACAATCTATGATTAACGAAAATTATACAAGAACAAACAAAAATGGATTATGGCTTGAAAATTATAAAATTATCCCCGATTCAAATTCTGGCAATTGGTTTTGCTTTATTGAGTCTGATTGGTGGCTTCTTGTTATGGCTTCCCATCTCTTCATATTCTGGCGAGACGACGCCGTATCTGGATGCGCTCTTTACGGCAACATCAGCCGTTACCACAACAGGTCTTATTGTTGTCGATACGGGTTCGCATTATAACTTATTCGGTCAAACTGTAATAATGATACTTTTTCAAATTGGCGGTTTGGGTTACATGCTGTTCTTTGTGGTTATTGCCCTATTATTAGGGAAAAGACTTTCCATGCAGGATACATTGCTTCTGCGTGAAGCGGTAAAAAGACCCGTCAAAATCGAATTGACCCAATTTACTAAAATGATTTTATTGTATACGTTTGCCGTTGAGTTGGCGGGAACGATTGCATTAGCCATTTATTTCTCTAATTATTTCCCCCTGCCGCAGGCAATATATTCGGCTGTTTTTCATTCTGTTTCAGCTTTCAATACGGCGGGTTTTTCAATTTACAGCGATAGTTTGAGCCAGTATAACAGCAGCATCGTATTGAATATAATTACTATTTTGATTTTTACTGCTGGTTGTTTAGGATTTTGGGTGGTATTTGATACTTTCAGACATATCCGTAATAAATTCAGAAAAAAGAAACCCAGCAGGTTATCGGTGCATAGCAGACTTGTTTATTGGCTGACCTTTGTTTTTTTTATCATTGGCACAATTATTATTTACTTTTCAGAAGACTGGTCAACTGCCATTTCGCTTAATGAAAAAATACTCAATTCTATCTTTCAAACGCTGACAGCCACCAGCACCACAGGATTTAATACGATTGATATCGGCGCGATGAGCCTAACAAGTTTGGTTTTGATCGTCGGCTTTATGTTTATCGGAGCAGGGCCTGGCAGCACGGCAGGCGGCATCAAAATAACCACATTTGGAGTTGTTCTTGCTTCATTATATTCAACATTAAGGCAAAAAGAAAATGTGCATATTTTTAAGCGCAGCATTAGCGTTGAAATTGTTCAGCATGCATTTGCCATACTTTTATTGGCTCTTTTATGGACATTTCTGACGCTCATCATTTTATCAGCAACAGAAAAAGCATCGTTTATTCAGATTTTATTTGAAGTTGTCTCGGCGTTGGGCACCGTCGGTCTTTCTATGGGAATAACGGGCAGTCTGACGATAGTAGGGAAATGGTTCATTATTATAACTATGCTTATTGGTCGAGTCGGGCCATTAGGTATTGGGCTTTCCATTTTATTAAAACATCGAGAATTAGTAAAATATCCCAAAGGTGATATATTTGTTGGATAGATAATATTTTAAGGAGAACTAAGATGAAACAATTTGCAGTTATTGGATTGGGAAATTTCGGTTTCAATCTTGGCGTTTCGCTTGCTAAAAAAGGACACGAAGTTTTAGTCATAGATTCAGATAGTGAACGAGTCGAAGAAATTAAAGATTTTGTTACATCTGCTATTGTTTACGATGTTAGGACGGGTGTATTTTTAAACGAGTATATAAAACCTGATATTGACGCCGTTATATTAAATCTTGGCGAGACCATAGAAGCCAATAGTCTGGCAATATATCATCTTAAAGAAATTGGCGTTAAAAATATTATTGTCAAGTCCGTAAGCGATTTACAGAGCAAAATATATCAGAAAATCGGCGCGACACACATCATCAATCCCGAACAATTGGCAGGAGAAAATTTGGCGGAGCAGTTAAGTTCGCCGAGTTTGATTGATTATATTCCGCTTGCACCTGAATATGGCATATTTGAAATCGCTGTTCCTGATAAATTTCTCGGCAAATCTATTAAAGAGATTGATTTCCGAAAAAAATACCGAATTGAAATCATCGCCATTAAGAATGTTTTAAAAGATGAAATCGATTTTATGCCTGATCCCGGTAAAAAAATAGAACCAGACTCAATTCTATTATTTATTTGTAAAAAGGATGATTTTAGCAAATTGGGTTTTTAAAAAAAGTCGTTATGGTATTCCCTTTATTAATAATCAAAAAGCTAACAATTGGCTGCACTTGACGGCGGGGGCGCCTTGCAAAATTCAGAGTTGGTAGTATATCTCACGTTCTGTGGTGTGTATCGAAGTTCCGTGCTCTAACTCCCCGCCGCAAGTGAGCCATGTCGTTGGGCAGACCTGTGGTGTTGGATAGAGGGCGTGTGAGGGAGCTGCGGCTGTGGCCGGGACGGTTGTAGCGAAGCACAACGGAGGGGGCGCGGGCTGGCGCCTCGCGGCGGCGCCTACTCAACGGAAGCGAGCGCCCCAGCGTGTTCGAAGCTACGATCGGGCGCGCATAGTCGTCGAAACATGGTCGCGGGCGCCAGCCCGGTCCCTGCGTGCTCGGGA
>JAFFZZ010000107.1 GCA_016933915.1 Candidatus Babeliaceae bacterium | reverse complement strand
TCAGAACAAAGAGCGTTATTCGCAATGACAGGATGGTTGTTGAGGGGGATGATGTGTTTTGGATTTTTCAGGGCGAAGGAAAGAATGGTGCGTTTTTAACGCACCCTACGCTAAGTGGATGTTGTATTTTTTTACAATACCCCCAATATCTGAAGTAGATTTTTGCTCAATATTCTTTAATTTTTGTGAATCCCAGCCATACATATCAAATTGCTCAATCTCACACTTAGTTAAATATGTAATTGAGAAAAGGCATAAAAAGATATACGCGGGGAGCGGAATGCTTTTTTCTAATAAACCACCTTTAACACCTTCATAGATCTCAGTTCCAACTTCGGTTTTCTTAAAGCAACTTTGAATTATTGCCCAATGTTGACCATGGGCAATTCCAGAAAACAATCGAAATTTATCTTCGGCATCGAGGCATTCCTTAATAATTGCAGTTCTGCTAGGTATATCGCGTTGAACGTCTTCGCTTTCAAGGAGTCTATATTCAGAAATTGTAACTGTGAATTCTGAAGACACCTTAGATAACTCAACATTTCTTGTCGTAACGTAATCTATGAGTTCTTGATTTCCTAATGAATTAGCATATTTACGATATTCATCTAATGAATATCGTTTATACCTAAGGTACCGCGCAACTCGTGTATTGTTATCAATTTTGGTTGACATTAACCATAAAGACAATGCAGTCATTTCCATCAACCCTCGAAATAATACAAATGGTGCATATGACATTACAGGTTCGGTAAGTACGCGTTGTATACCTAGTAGGTTGTCAGCCGCAACTTCGCGCAATATTACGCCTAGTGAAAAAACTGAAGCGGTTAAGTCTTTTGCCTTACTTAATTCAAGTTCAATAAACGCTTTCGATTCCTTTTCGGGATCTTGTTTTTCGTTTATTAAAGCTTTTGTTTCGTTAAGATATTTTTCGATAATGATCATAAGGTCATCAGAAAAGTTGGTTGGCATTGTGGTAACCCTGTTATTCAAAAATGATCTATCCTACATTAAAACCACGGTCTATTAATCTCTTCTTTGCTTCATTTATTTCTTCGACAGTAAAAAGCGACTGAAATTTTTCTTTGATCACCTGGGCTTCCATCGATTCATGAAGCAATCCCATTTCCCAAAGGTGATCAAGCCCATACTGAGGATTCTCGCCCGCTAATAAACGTTTCGCGGTTTGGACACCTCCGTGTTCTTCCAGCATTTGCATGAAATATGTGGGGGTATATTTGTGCTTTCTTGCTACATCGACCGTTCGCCACATAGCGGTATCAAATTCCTGTTCAAGCATTTTTCCTCCTCACTCAATCGGCCATTTGGGGATGGTCTCGTCGATCTCCTTCATCAGGCGGATGGTCTCGTTGAGGGCGACGACAACGCGCTGGTAGTGGCTGATGTCCTCGCTGGAAAGCACCCTGCCCTTGCGGTCTTTGAGCCACTTATCGCAGACCTGGTAGCCGCCGATCTTAAAGTTCCACACCGCCTCGGGGACGCCGCCGAAGTACTGGGCGGGGTTGATCCAGACCTTACCGCCCTCATAGCGCACCTTCTCTACACGGTTATCGCCGCTGACGGAGTAGGTGGTGATGAAGTTCTCGACCTGC
>JAFFZZ010000106.1 GCA_016933915.1 Candidatus Babeliaceae bacterium | reverse complement strand
TTCAGCTGGAAGTATCGTTGACAGGGTCAAGAAGCAGTTAATAAAGGATAAAGACTTAAGAAACAGGGTGGCCGAGATAAAGAAAATGATATTCAAGAGCTAATAGGAGATTTGACCCCTTTATTGCCGTACTTGAATGGTGCAAGCTCTTCGCTGACTCACACGGTAAGCATTATTGGCGCAAAAGCATTTCCGATCCTGAGGCTTTCTGGTGTGGTTTAACGAACCGACTCACTATAACAGATGATCAATTCGACGACTGCGTAAATCAGATGCGGACCTACCGTGATAAGTTTGTCGCGCACCTCGACTCCGAAGAGGTGATGCAAATCCCTCAATTGGATATAGTCGTAGATACCACTTCGTACTTGTATGACTATCTGCTGGCTAATGAAGAGGAAGATAGATGCTTCAGTGATGCGCCGTCGAGTGCTGCTGACTTCTTCTCCAGGTTTCTCAGAGAAGGCGAGGCCGTTTACCAAAAAGCCGAGACATAACCTTGCTCCTGCAGCGGAGCGCAAAAAACCGCGCCCGCTGAAGAACCCGTTAACCCAAAAAGGAATATATGAAATATGGCGACAACATTTGATGAAATAGAAAATTCATTTATGTTTGTAAGCATGGATCAACCATATATGCATAACGCCTACCTTTGCAAAGAAACTGGGCAGATATTTTATACTTCTGAGATGGGTGATTCAGATGAACTCCCTGAAGATATTTACGAAACAAAGTATATTTCCATCCCTCACAAGAATGATCTTGATCTTGGTAAAAACCTCGTAATTGAATTCATTTCGGAATTTTTACCAAACGATCTTGATAGGGTCTATTCAATTTTTAGGCATCGAGGTGCATATTCACGTTATAAAGATTTTTTGTCTGAGAAAGGCCTGCTCGATAAATGGTACAATTTTGAAGACGAACGGCAAAAGGCCGCACTCAAAGATTGGTGCGTTGAAAATGGAATTGAAATTGGGGGTTAATCATCGCCTGCACAGGATCACAAAAGGCGGGCGGCCTTGGTTACAAGGTCTTCATCATTAAACGTTTAACACAAGAGCATGGCTGTACAGATGGGTTAGCGGGGCATGCGTGTCAGCCCTACACGGCTTGTTGCCCAAATCCCCGTTATCCATATAAGACAGTAGGCATTTATTGCTGCCTGACGTTGTTTTTGTGTGT
>JAFFZZ010000105.1 GCA_016933915.1 Candidatus Babeliaceae bacterium | reverse complement strand
CGGGAATTCTGGAATCACGGTCTAATAGGGCAAAGCTGTTTAAGAATGTAAATTTAAGCGGCACTTCTGGCGGGTGCGGCACACGTTAGCGTCAATAACCTGGCACGAATAAATTGATAGCCGGCGTGGGTTTGATCTGTGAATATTACAGAAGAGAAGCTTAAGAATGGCGCGCAAGAAAAGGAAAAACAAGCCGTCCAGTTGGGCGGCGTATAAATTATAATATAATATGTCATAATATTTTTGTGCTTTTCCGTTTAATTTATTTTGAAAAATAGCAAGGGGGTATTATGCGTTTTGATAATTTATCTATTGCTGATTTGTTAAAATATTTTTATACAGGTTTCTGGTTTTATTTAATTGGAGAAAAAACCAAATTTCCACTAATTTCTCGGATAGCTTCTCTTGATTCCACATTCGAAAAATCAGTAGCAATTTTTTTTATAGGAGCACTAACATATTTTTTATATCGAACTTTTGTCTATCCGATTTTATTGGCTCGTACAAACGATTGGTTTTTCTCAGGAAACATAAGAAACATTATTGGGAAAAAATACAATATCAAAACCTGGGAAGACAAAAATGATCTTTACAATAATTTAGAGAATATTTATCCACAATTTGACGTTGATAAATCGCGCATATGGAATTCGTCAATACATTTGCTATATATTGTTGCTATTATCGGATTATTTGGAATAATTTTTGGCAAAGCAAAAGGTATCGATGACTTTTCAGTGCTAAATTATTGTATTGGAGTCGTAATATGCTTTTTTGCTGCCTGGACAAGCGATAGCTTTCTACAGAAAAGGATTGGTCGGAACTTTATATTAAATATAAATGATGAAATAGATAGTCGAATTAGAACTTTCTTGCGAAGTAACAATTCAAAATAACGATGTTTAAGCGACCTTGTAAATGTTGGAGGATTTTATGAAGCTCTTTTTACTTCAAAATAAAATGCATTGTAACCTAATTATTTCATTTGTTATCATTTTCTGCATATCGTGCATAAATAATCCGACTGACACCGGCGATAAAGATGCTGTCGCAAGTGATAAAGCGGCACTTGAAATTGGTTATGCACATGGCGATAGCGCAAGTTCAGTAACAAGAAATATAACATTGCCGCATAGTGGCCAAAACGGCACAACTATTTTATGGGTTAGTAATAACAGCATACGGGTATCGAACGAAGGAATTGTAACACGGCCTTATGTTGGAAATGTTACTGTAATTTTAACTGCTACTATTGTTAAAGGTGTTGAGAGTGATGTGAAAGAATTCTCATTAATTGTTAAAGAATGCAGGATCTATGATATAAATGGCAACGTATATAGAACAATAATAATTGGAGATAGAGAATGGACTGCGGAAAATTTGCGCGCCACAAGTTATAACGATGGCACTCCTATCCCTTATGTTCCAGATAGTGCTTTATGGAGTAATCTAACAAGCCCAGGGTATTGTTATTATAATAATAATACTCGAACTGATAGTATTCAAAAATTTGGCGCGCTTTATAACTGGTACACTGTTGATACAAAGAAGCTAGCACCTAATGGGTGGCATATCCCAACGGAAAGCGAATGGTGGGAGTTAGAAGCATTTATGATAGCTAATGCTTATAATTGGGATCACACTGTTGTAGGTAATAAAATTGCAAAATCACTCGCGGCAGCAACAGATTGGGAATTAGCTGATGATTTAGGCGCAATCGGCAATGATCTCTTATTAAATAATAGCTCCGGTTTTTCAGCATTGCCTGGTGGTATCCGCGCTGCTATAGGCGTTTTCGCAAGCAAAATAAGGTATGGGTATTGGTGGAGTTCAACATCTGAAACAAACCAAACCTATGCTTATTACCGAATGCTTTTTTGTCGTAGCGAGGAACTTTTATACATGTTTCAACAGAATAAAAGATATGGGTTTTCTGTTCGCTTGATAAAAGATAATTAATAGCATTCAATTGAAATATATTATACTGTATTTTATATCAGTGAATAATTTATTATTGGTAAAATTGATTTTGATTTATTTCAAATTATAATGGCCTTTTAAGGTGCCTGTTCGCTAAGCCATATTGCGCATTCCATGCGCGAGAAAAGAGCGCGCCAAGAAATTGGTAATCTCGGTGTATAACGCCGGAAAAGAAAATCATGGTAGCGTGCCAGTTTACATGCCGCTAACACATAAATTATGCGTCGGGCGCAAAGCCGCCCTCGGCCTTGCTATATTTTGTTTTTTTTGCTTAGCGGCACATGCCCGGTTTAATGCCTCCCTCGGTGTCTTCGCTGCGCTCGCACCGTGACGTCGGCAATCCGGGCACGTCATAATTTATGGAACGTTGGTGTCAATGTTTGCGCTGAATGAAATTATAGAGTTTGCGCCGAAGACATGAAAGGCAAATATCATTTTAAAACATAAGAGCCGCGCCCGAAGACACGCCGTGCCGTGCGGCAGGGTAGATAAGAATCAATATGAATGAATCAATAACTTTAAAATCAACATCCCTTAATTCCGCAATTGCTGACGATATTGTTTTAAGATTGAATGAAAATACAAGGCTGATTTTCAGGCCGTTAGTAGTAAATAACCCCAATTATCCCGCAGAATGTGTTAAAGGTCATTTTATCTATCAACGAAAATTGAAAGCCACTGAATGGGAAGATACTAAAACAATAAGCTTAACAAACTTGAAGGCTGGAGATGGGATCAGTTTTGAATTGAAATCAAAGGAGTTATTTACTTTAATTAAACATTTGGCTCCACTTTACAAGATACATAAAGCACACGGGGTATTATTTGGTGAACATGAATTCATTCTTACTTCGCAAAATCTCGCAAACGTTCTCAAGCAAATAATGAGTCAGCCTTCAAATATCTATAGCCTATTAAATAATTATGGCGAAAAATTACTTGTAGATAATTTTAAATGGCTTGCTAAAAATGCTGGCAATCCAGAGATCGTATCAAAAATATTGGGAATGGATGTTTCAGAATTAAATGAAATAGACTCTCTGATCGGCGTAGCTCGAATTCGTAATGCTTTAGATCTGTGGGAAAAAGAATCAAGCAATGCCGACGAAGATTTTTGGCAACGATGCTTTTGTGAGCGCCCTTGGATTTTATGTCACGCAACGTCATTCCCTGTTATTTTTATTAAGGGTAAAGCTTATGTTGGTGGAAAATCAATCGATAACCTTAACGGAAATGTAATCGATTTTCTTTACAAGAACAAACTTACAGAGAATTCTGTATTAATTGAGATTAAGACACCGGCTACTCATCTTTTAAATAAAAAATACCGAAACAACTCTTATTCAATTTCAGAAGAATTGAGCGGTGGGATTAATCAGTTACTTTCGTATCGAGATTCTTTGATGAAAGAATCAGCAAATCTTTTGCAAAAAAGTCAAGAAGATCTTAAGGTTTATTATCCGCGATGTATCCTTCTTATTGGCAATTTTTCCAAAGAAATAGATTCCGAAGAAAAACGGTTTTCATTTGAAAGCTTCAGAGGTGAACTTAAAAATGTTGAAGTGATTACCTTTGATGAACTATTTGCCCGGATAGATCATATCACAAACATAATTGAAAATAAAATGGATTAAGCGTGCTTAGTTTGCTGCAAACCCTTCGGAGGTAAATATATGGTTTTAAGAGGAACACGCATACGAAATCTTTCCCGTCGGTTTTCAATAATTGCTGAAGGTTCAACGATAATATGTGGTCTAACTGAATTAAATCGTTTTAATGATCGCCTTGCGCTGTTAGGGCTAACGATGAATTCAAATGACGGTGAAACAATTCTGCCATCGGCATCATTTGGACCTATCTCGAGATATAATTCGGAGGGGAGAGAAATCATTCACAGAGATCAACCTATGGAAACTGCATATCATCAAGCGGAATGGCATTGGGAAGAATGGCATGGACGTTATGATAGAATCGAACAATCCCGTATCGTTGATGTTCCACATCAACGATATCCTCGCACTTTTGATCCACCTCCCTCCATTGAAATAACAATTGCTACCACTGATGATAGCAATCGGCTCCTAATTTCAGAAAGGATATTGTTTATACCGGATAATTATAATCGTATTCTACATACAGTAAATCTTTTTCTCGAAATATTCGGCGAATGTAATGTGATGGATCAGAATCTTAACAGTATCTGTAATGCTCCTATCCGTCGCTTGAATTGGACTATATTGCCCCAAGGAAGAATGCCTTGGTCACGTTTAAATAATGAACTTACTCCGTTGATTGAGCGACAACCGCAAGGAAACCAACCAGTCATTAGATACCGCTTTCAATCAGTAAATGCCCACAATCCCGAGTTTGTAGCGGTTGGACGATATGGTTTCGACGGTTATGTAATATTCGCATTTCCAGCAAACAGTTTGTTTATTCTAGAATGCGTTAATTTGGGTAATGCAACATATGTATTTGGTAATAACTGGGAAACACTATCTCAAATGACAAAATCTCAAATTTTAAGTAATGACTATCAACGGGACAGATTAATACATACCGGGAACTGGGAAGGCCGCCTTAATAGCTTATTTCAATAACGTTAAGTAGAAAAGTATTATAAGCGAATCTAAACAATTCACTCTTAATCGAATTAACATGAACAACTTTTACGTTTACGTCTACATTGACCCCCGGAATTTTGAGGAATTTTATTACGGCAAGGGCAAGGGCTGGCGAAAAGAGGCCCATTTATGGGATACTTCCTCTTCCGAAAAAACTAAACGTATTAAAGCCATCCGGCGTGAAGGTCTTGAGCCGATAATCCGAGTGATAGCTTCAAGGCTTAATGAACAGGAGGCTTTTTTAATTGAGAAGACGTTATTATGGAAGCTGGGCAAGCTGACGACGAATGTTTCTTCCGGCCATTTTAAAAACAAATTCCGACCACATAATACAATGCATAAAAAGTTGCCCGATTTTGATTATCAGAATGGCATTTACTTTTATAATGTCGGTGAAGGACCGCACAGGAATTGGGATGATTATCGGAAATACGGTTTTATTTCCGCTGGCCAAAGAAAACCCTTTAAATTAGCCATGGAAGGGTTTGAAGTAGGAGATATCATAATTGCCTACATGAATGGTAGAGGATTTGTCGGTGTCGGTATTATTACTCATGAAGCGATAATGGTTAGGGACGTTAAAATTGATGGGAAAAGGCTTCTTGACTTGCCTTTAAAATGCAAAGAGATGAGCCATCGCAGTGATTCTATTGAACGTTCCGAGTATGTCGCCCGCGTAAAATGGTTGCGATCTGTCCCACGTGAAAAAGCAAAATGGAAAAAATCCGCAAATTTATTCACACCGCGTCTGGTACGGGCGTCACTTGAAGGCCAAAACAAGACAATTAATTTTATCTGTAGAAAGTTTGATATTGATTTATGGAAAAGGATATTGTAAGTAAATTATAGATTCGTATGCGTTAAAAATTGCGTATCCTTCTTTTCCGGTTTTCGTGGAACAATAATGGATAGAGAACTATTACATACAATTGCTAAAGATTATAATGGAAATCCAATCCATATCAATAATGCGATTAAGGGTATAAAATATTTTTGCCCAGGATGCAACGATGAATTTGTCCTAAGAAAAAGTGGGAAAACCGGAAAAGGTTCAAGGCGAGCTCATTTTGCCCATAAGAATTTAACCCCAAACTGCACAACTGAAGGATATTTGCATTCTTCATTTAAAATATTGCTACTTGATAGAATCTCTTCATCTCTTAAAAACAAATTACCAATAGACATTTATTGGGATTGTATTTACTGCAAAAAAGAACATCATACTAATATGTTGATCGGCGTTTGTTCTGTGGAAAAAGAATACGACATGAAGACATGCAGGCCAGATATCGCCTTATTAAATGAAAAAGGTTTTATTGCCATTGTTATTGAAATTATCGTTAGCCATTATCCGGAAGATAATGCTTTGAGCTTTTATAGAACAAACAATATTCCACTCATCAACATCACATTAAATCCATTAGATCCAATTAAAGAATTAGAAAACATAGATGCCAAAATCCGACGGCCAACAAGTGTTGATTTTTTATCTAAAATGACATGCCCAAGTTATCGGCCATATTTAGCACAACGACAAAGACCAAGACTGTTTTTAAGATTTGATCCAATGGAGGCTGCCAGAAGAAAAGTGGCATGGGAAAGGCGAAGATTTAGATTTTAATAAAAAGTGCCGTCGTTCATTCTCCGCTCCGGCGCAGAAAACCAAGAGGGGCGCGGCAAGACAAAGGCAAAAGAGAAGATCGGCTTAAATATAGCGTTACACCGGATTGACATGCCATCTGAAAGGATATTTTTATGAGCGAATATCTGCAAATCAAGCCTTTTAGCGAAATTGACCTTAATGATTCCTTTTTCGATGGTCTCAAGATAGGATATACCGAATTTTCAGATTGGTATGCGAAAAAAGCCAAACAAGGGGCTACTGCCTACGTTCTGTATACTGGTGGAAACCTGATTGGATTCATGTACCTTAAGATTGAGGAAGGCACAGTTGATGACACAACGCCCCATCTGCCACCCGCAAAACGTGTGAAAATTGGCACCCTTAAAGTGGAAGCGCATGGCACTCGGCTTGGGGAAAGATTTTTAAAGAAAGCAATTGATTTCGCTCTCTCCGAAAATGCTGATGAATTATACCTGACAGTATTCCCCAAGCATGACGACCTGATAAGCTTGATTATCGAACTCGGGTTTAAAGATATTGCTGAAAAGACGACTATGAATGGAACTGAAAGAGTCTTAGCAAAGAATTTCACGTATTTTCCGGGTGGCACACTTCGTCAAAATTACCCATTTCTCCAGACCCATGGGTCCAACAAGTATTTGCTCTCGATTTATCCTCAATGGCACACAAAGTTATTTCCAGATTCGATTTTGGATAGCGAGTCTTACGACTTACTTACTGATGTCTCGCACACAAATAGCATCCGCAAGACTTACGTCTGCAAGATGAAGGATGTAGGAATTCTAAAGGCTGGCGATCTCGCTATCATTTACCGAACAAAAGATGAAAAAGGTCCGGGACATTACAGGTCTGTAGTCACCTCTGTTTGCATTGTCGAAGAATTGCGTTCAAAGGAAAATTTTACAAATCTTGATGATTTTGTTAATTACACCATGCCATATAGCGTTTTCAACCGAGAGGAATTGAGCGGGTGGTGGAAAGAATGGTCGCGAGTCTTTGTAATCAAAATGTTATATAGCACCGCTTTTTCTAAAAGAATAATAAGAAAAACGCTAATTGAGGATATTGGTTTGGATTCCAATGCTTATTGGGGTTTCATGCCAGTAACTGATGAACAATTTTTGCGCATAATGCGAGCAGGAGGAATTAATGAACGCCTTATTATCAATAAAGCCTGAGTTTGCCTGCAAGATTTTAGAAGGTACCAAGAAATACGAATATCGAAAGCGAGCTTTTGGAAAACCAGTCGAAAGAATTTTTGTTTATGCATCAAGTCCACAGCAACACATTGTAGGTGAGATAGAAGTTGCAAGCGTGCATTCTGCCAAGCCTTCCTCAATTTGGCAAAAGACCCACAAGGCATCCGGCATTTCATATTCTTATTTTAAAGAATACTTTTCACAAAAGGTCGAAGCTTTTGCGATTGAAGTGGCGTCAGTCACTATATACGACGAACCTATAGACCCTTTTAATTTGTTTGATCAATTTACTCCTCCACAATCCTATATGTATTTGGACGAAGACGATGTAGCGAAAATCAGAAGTGCAGTTACAATAGCGTCTTAAACGCCGACACAGTTTCATGCGGCTACGAAAGACATAAGAGGGGCGCGGCAAGACAAAGTCAAAGGAGAAGATCGGCGCAAACAAGACATTGCACTATGGAAGCAGCGCAAACACATGCCACCAACAGCAGCTATATACTGCGCTCATAAATTCGCTTGGCCTTTCGGCAAATGCCCTTTGGGCACTTTACATAGCTGCGCACGTTGTAAGAAATGCTGCCCGGCTGAATAAAATTATAGTCGGCGGCGGGAAGACAAGAAAACCAAGGACATAATGAAGGGTGAAACCTATTTTTAATCGATAAAACAAGAAGAGCGCCCCCCAAGAAATCACCACGTCGTGTGGCGAGGCGGCAGAAAAGGAGCACAACTGTGTAGGAATCTTGAGTTCTTGAAGGATAGGTCCAACTTTTACAGTACAAGTGATCTGGCTAATTCGCTATATTTTTTGATTGAGAGACACAGGAATTACACTGATACAATAAGAAATATAAAGGACATGCAATGCCCGTTCTCGACTGGATTGGCAAGAAGGCCGTCGTTAATCACCACAAGGAAGTACCGTTTCATCTTCTGAAACGAGATGATTCGCTTTCTGTGGGTGACCCTGACAGCGGCAATCTTCTTGTTGAGGGAGATAATCTCGTCGCACTCAAGGCGCTGCTGCCGTATTACGCGGGACAGGTAAAATGCATATACATCGATCCGCCGTATAATACCGGGAATGAAGGGTGGGTCTATAATGATTCGGTGAACAGTGCTGAAATCAGAGAGTGGCTCGGTAAGGCTGTCGGTAAGGAAGCAGAAGATCTCTCGCGACATGATAAATGGCTATGCATGATGTACCCGCGACTGCAGCTTCTCCGCCTATTCCTGAAACAAGACGGTGTAATACTTGTAAGCATTGACGATTTCGAGGCTCACATGCTTCGCTGTCTCTTGGATGAAATATTTGGGCGGAATAACTTCATAGCTCAGCTTGTCTGGGACAAGACGAGAAAGAACGATGCGAAGCTGTTCTCTGTCGGACACGAGTATGTTCTCGTCTATGCAAAGTCCCTTGCTTTTCTGAGAGCCATCGGAACAAAATGGCGGGAGTCAAAACCTGGTGCTGACAAAGTATTGAGCTTCTATGCAGAATTGCTTGAGAAATACGGTTCTGATTATGAAACAATGGAAAAAGAACTGAAACAGTGGTACAAGGAACTTCCTAAAGAAGAACCGGCAAAGAAACTCAGCCGACATAAGCATATCGACGAGCGAGGAGTCTGGCGTGACCGAGACATCTCATGGCCGGGAGGGGGAGGTCCGCGATATGATGTGATTCATCCGGTAACAGGAAAGCCCTGCAAAGTCCCAGAACGAGGATGGGGTTTCGCTTCACCCTTGGCAATGGAGGAACAAATACAGCAAGGCCTTGTGGAATTTCGAAAGGACGAGAAAGATCCCCCTTTCCGAAAGTCGTATCTCGAATCATCGGATGAAACCGATGAGGAGGCAGCAGGTCCGCAAGTAATGTCAAGCGTTATTTACAAACAGGCACAAGTGGTTGCGAAATTCTTGCGCAACATGTTCGATGGGGAGCGAGTCTTTGACAATCCCAAGGATCACGAAGTGCTTGCACGGCTTATTAAATACGTTACAGGTCCCTCCGATATTATCCTTGATTCATTTGCAGGTTCGGGTTCAACTGGACAAGCGATACTTCAATTGAACTCATCGGGAGGCAATAGGAGATTCTTACTAGCAGAAATGGACGGGAAGATCTGTCAAGAGATTACCGCCAGGAGATTAAAAAAAGCAATAGAAGGCTACTCCTACAAGAGCCAAAAAGGACACGCGACAACGGTTCGCGGCCTGGGCGGGGGATTTAGGTATTGTGCACTCGGGGCGGGTGTCTTCGATGAATCCGGCAATATTGCTTCTAAGGTAAGCTTCTGCCAGCTATCCGCGCATGTCTTCTTCTGTGAGACAGGGAGCCCGGCCCCGAACTCGAAATCTCACAAGTCACCACTTCTTGGTGTTCATAATGGAAAGGCCATCTATCTCCTCTACAACGGCATTCTGAAAGACAAAACCCCAGACGGCGGTAACGTACTCACTCGTCAGGTACTCGCAGAACTCCCGCTCCACAAGGGCCCGAAAGTCATCTACGGAACAAGCTGTCGCATCGGTGAAGACCGGCTTCAACGGGAGCAAATCACGTTCAAGCAAATTCCCTATGAAATAAAGGTGGACTGATGCTTCAGCTTAAAGAATATCAGCAACGTGCTCTCGATACTCTCCGTGCCTACTTTCAGGAGTGTGACCGGACGGGTGATGCAAACCTCGCGTTCTATTCGATCACACGGAACGTCTTTGGACAGGGAATTCCGTACAACCCGGCACAAGAACTCCCGGCGCTTCCGTATATCTGTTTGCGTGTTCCTACTGGTGGGGGAAAAACGCTTGTTGCCTGCCATTCGGTTGAAATAGCAGCGAGCGAACTTCTGAAGACCGATAATCCCGTTGTCCTCTGGCTTGTGCCTTCCAATGCGATACGGGAGCAGACGCTCACGGCACTAAAGAATCGCAATCATCCGTACCGGCAAGCTCTCGAAAGCACTATAGGGAGTGTTAGCGTGATGAGTATCGAAGATGCGCTCTATGTGAAACGCGCCCAACTCGATTCTGAAACAACGGTCATCGTCTCCACGCTCCAGGCATTCAGGGTAAATGATACGGTGGGATATCGTGTGTACCGTGACTCCGGCGATCTCATGGATCACTTTGTCGGACTCTCCACAACTATCGAGGAGAGACTTGAAAAGAATGAGGCCGGCAAGCCTCAGCGAACGCTTGCGAATGTTCTGGCAATACGACGTCCCGCCGTGATAGTCGATGAGGCCCATAATGCTCGGACGCCCCTTTCGTTCGAAACACTCGCCCGGTTCAGTCCATCATGCATTATCGAGTTCACGGCTACGCCTGCTCGCGAAGATCATCCGAGCAACGTTCTTCACAGCGTTTCTGCACTCGAACTCAAAGCCGAACAAATGATCAAGATGCCGATTCGCCTGGAGACCCGCGCAAACTGGAAGGAGCTTGTTGCGGACGCTGTAGCATGGCGCAAGATGCTTGAGCGCATCGGAGTTCTGGAACGGCGGGAAACCGGTGAATACATCCGGCCTATAATGCTCATTCAGGCGCAGTCTCGAAGCAGGAATCAGGAGACGATTACGGTCGAGGTTGTGAAACAATGTTTGCTCGACGATCATGACATCCCCGAAGATCAGATTGCCATTGCCACTGGAGACACACGCGAGATCGAAAACGTCGATCTTTTCGCTGAAGACTGCAAAATCAATTACATCATAACGGTGCAGGCGCTTCGTGAAGGGTGGGATTGCTCGTATGCCTATGTCCTTTGCAGCGTCGCCGAGATGCATGCAACCACCGCCGTAGAGCAGATTCTTGGACGCATCATGCGTCTTCCTTCCGCGAAACAGAAGAATCACGCGGAACTCAATATGGCGTACGCGTTCTCGGCCTCGCAACGATTCCATGCTGCTGCCTCTGCTTTGACCGACGCGCTTGTTGAGAATGGCTTCGAGCGTCAGGTAGCCAAAGACCTGATTGTGCAAGCTCCTCATATCGAACCGGGATTCACGTATGAGGACGGAAAGCCCTTCCTCGGATCGTATACCGTCATGGTAGCGGAGCCTCCGCCGAAGCTCGACCTTACGTCGACAACCAGTGAGAAAGTGACATACGAACCCGAAAGTGCAAAGCTGACCTTTCATGGGATCATGGAGGAAACGGAACGGGAAGAAATCAAAAAGAACTTCGCGACCGAAAATGCCAAAGCAGCCGTGGACAAGCTCTATCGGCTCTGCAACGGTCTTCCCGAAGAAACGAAAGGTACACCCAGTGAACGCGGAATAAAATTCGAGGTGCCGGTTCTGGCAATCAAACAAGGTGATCTTCTGGAGCAATTCGAGGACACACATTATCTCGACCATCCGTGGGACCTGTCGAAGTGCGTAGCCACACTTTCCGAGAAAGAATATTCGACTGCAAGACCTGAATCGCAGCACGGCGAAGTTACAATAGCCGATGACGGACAGATAAAGGCCAGCTTCATCTCCGAGCTTCACGAGCAAATGTCTTTTCTGTCCGGTTCAGATATCACTGTCGGGCAACTTGCAAACTGGCTTGATCGGCGCATTCCGCACAAGGACATCTCCCCGACTGAATCCGGCATTTTCATATCGAATTTGCTTCAGCATCTCGTGTCTGAGCGCGGGATATCGGTCGCACAGCTTGCACATGACCGCTATCGATTGCGCACAGCCGTCGAGAAGAAGATGAATAATTATCGGGATAGCGCTCGCGTTGCCACATACCAATCGCTTCTCGATATAGGAAGCCAGACCCCCCTTGTGGTTACACCCGGTGTGTGCTTCTCATATAATCCCAATGTGTATGCTCCCAGCCAGGTATACCGGGGCCGGTTTGAGTTCAACAAACACTACTATCCCGAAATCGGCGACTTGAATTCCGAAGAATTTGAGTGCGCCCAAGTCATTGACCAGCGAAAGGAAGTCGATTATTGGGTGCGGAATCTCGAACTACGGCCCCGACACTCGTTCTGGCTGCAAACGAAAACCGATAAATTCTATCCCGATTTTGTCTGCAAGCTTACCGATAGTCGGTTTCTTGTCATCGAATACAAGGGTGCTCACCTTATGAACGAAGATACGCGGGAGAAACAGGCTCTTGGGGAATTGTGGGAGGCTCGGAGTAACGGCCGATGCTTGTTCTTGTTGGTGAATGATCGAAAATTTGACATGATCGAGAGAAAGCTGCGGTAGCAAATGGCAAAGAAGAGACGACATCCCTCTGAATCGGCTCTGAAGGTCCTCTTTGCTAAGTCGGGGAACCTATGTGCGTTTCCCAAGTGTGATCAACGTTTAATCGCAGACGAACAGGAAGCCTCAAAACCGCTCGGTGAAATGGCCCATATAATTGCCGCTGAGGATCATGGCCCACGCGGGGACGCAACCATGTCCGAGGAAGAAAGGTGCGCTGCAGAGAATTTCATTCTGCTGTGCCCAACTCATCATAGTCTCATCGATAAGTTTCCATATCAATACAATACCCATGTGCTTCGTGAAATGAAACGTGTTCATGAGGCACGATTTGAAAAGTTGCCGGATTCACCGGGGCACGCCCTCTATCGAGAATGCCTTTACGCATCATTCCTTCCAATAACTCGTCTACCCAAAGTTGTCTTCTCTGCAAATACAAAATATAGGAAGTCCAATGTATTAGAGCTCTTCGACGCGATTGATGCAAAGAATCATCGAAATGTCACGTATGCGTTTGAACTAAGGGAACAACGGCTCTACACATTCTTTGACCTTAGTTCTCGTGACAATCCATTTATAGGCTCCTATGATAGCGATACTGTTTGTGTGCACAAAGCCGCAGATATGTGGAATACTCCAGAGAACCATCGGCTGTATGTTTCGCTGCTAAATCGAGCGCTGTCAAGTCTTCTAAAACGAAAGGGCGTTTCATTCAACAGCGATCATAAACGGTATTTCTTTCAAGCTGATCAACAATCAATTGAGCGCAAGTTCACATACAAAAGTCTGGCGGGAGTCACGAGTTCCCCATCGGTCGTGCATCAGCCTATTACAAAAATATCAGGGCAGCCTAAAAGCTTCTGGATTCACTATGCGGCAAATCTATCGTTCCAGCATGTTGGGCACAAAGAGTGGGTGCTAACGATCAGGCCGGAAAGGCATCTTACAAAGAATGGTTTTGAACCATACGACCATTCGTCGGTTGGCCGAAGGATAACTCGGATCAAATCGACAATGTATAACTGGCAATATCTTCAGCAGCTTCAACTCTGGCGAGAATTTCTCACAGACGCCAAGCCGCGAAAGAGCATACTCTTCATGAAACAAACCATCACAATCGAGAATTGTCTTCTTAATGGCGTAATCGAGTGGCCTGGCATACCAGAGGATCAACGAAACCTGGAAGCTCAAGTTCATGATGAGGACCTATTTACTTCGGCGGAGCTAAGAGAAATTGAAGACGCCGATGCTGAGTTCTCCTCCGAGATTGATGAAGAACTTTTGCTTGAGGAGAATGAGCTGTGAAGAGAATGTCGCTGGATCGATATTTTGTCCAAATGCCTGAAATCCAGCTTAGTTGGCTCGATGAACCCGAGCTTGTCTTCGGCAACAGCCAATGTCACGTGAATCCCAAAATTGGCATCAATCTTTATGGGCCGCGTTCGCTCAATACAACGCGACACAAGAACGAGGTTCATATCGGATTTGTCGGGCAACCGGAACCCATAGAGAACGTTCGCAAGTTTTTGCATGCATGCAACAAAGGTGTTGAAGCGGAAGATTTAGCTAACGGATCTCTTCACTTTCCAGGTAATTCACCGGACCAAGGCTATCGGTTCGATATCAAGTTCGCAGACATACTTGTCGAGAAAATCACTGATCTAGATGCGAAAAAGTGGACACGAGTTAAGCTACACTTTGGCGGCTTTTTCGAACTCAAAAGGGCTCAAATAACCCAATGTT
>JAFFZZ010000104.1 GCA_016933915.1 Candidatus Babeliaceae bacterium | reverse complement strand
TGCTTCTTCACCTTGAGAAATCAGTTTCAACAATCCGATCGCATTTCGCATATTTTCATAACTTTCAGGGTCTTGCAAAACTGCTTTGGGTTCGCCATTTTGCGTAATCACAACAGGACGATGTGTATCATTCACCTGCTTTAATAGATCAGCAGATCTTGATTTAAGATAAGAAATTGGTCGAATATCGGTTTCTAGTGACATTGGAACCTCCAGTCCATAAAACGTACCATATTCGGACACATTGTCAACAGAGTGTTTGTGTGTTTGTCCGGCGATATTCATTATTCGGCCACGGCCCGATAACTTCAGGGAACCGCCCGGTGCGGACCCGCATGCCGGGTGGTGCGGGGACAGGGGGAAAAAAACACGCGGTTATGCACATGAGCGTCTATTGTTGTAGATTATACAAATCTAATGAAGACATTGTACTTGCTCCACATTTCTGCAATGATCTGTTTTTCTTTTTCGTTCTTTAGGGATTTTTCGATTTTTTTATCTGCACTTTGGTCATGAAAAAGATAATAAACGAAATCAAAATCTTCGGTGAGAGTATGCATCATTGATTGACCAATTCCTTGTTTGACAGTTGATCCATTACAACTTTGTTTATACTCAATTGCAATAACATAGGGTTCATCGATTATAAAATCAGGATAATTACGCGCTCCAAAAGTTGCTGAGCGTTCCTTCCCATATTTCCCCTCTTGACCTTCCCAATAAAATGCACTGTGCGCTTTTCTTACTGCATCTTGCACACCGGATTTGTCAAAATATCTCTCCAAATAGTTTACTATCAACGGCCGGATTTCTGTTTGAATTTGTGTTTCTGATTTTCCGGACGTATCTTTTCGAAACTGTGGATGAGTGACAATATACTTGTGGAGACCTTCAATAAACTCTGTTACTTTCGCAGTTTTCTTTTTCATGTTTCGCTCCAGTGTGTTGTTTTGTGTTGTGCTCCGGGTAGATCAGGGGGCTTTCGCCACCGTCGCCCCCTAAGAACTGTACGAGACAGTTTCCCGTCACACAGCTCAAGCCCCTTCAAGCCTTCGTTTCACGGAAGACCGGCGGTTTAATACTGGCAGGAAATGGTTTTGTATTACTGCTTTTCCTGCGCATAATGAAGGTCTCTCTATACCTTGAATCGAAGGGATTTGCATCCGCTTTATTCTTGATGCTTTTGACCAGTCGCGACTTGTTCGAGACACCCGGCAACTTATTTTGCATTGCAAAATGAGTGAGGCAGTATCCCAGATTCGCCTGAGGGATAACACTCTAATGGTGCTCTTTGCCGTTTCCGAGAAGCACGATAATTGCCACTCGGTTTTTGGAAGTTTGAAGTAGTGTTTGGCTATCTGGAATGCTGTTTCCCCTGGGACCGCGGAGCTCCCGCTCCGCTTTGCGATTCTAGGCACTGCGCAACTGCGGAGCTGGAGCTCCACGATCCCAGATGAGACGCGTCATCAACCCTTGAAAAGAGAATGGCATTCCGCACCATAAAGAAACCTTATGTCCCAATACCGTCGTCTGCAGCCGCATCCTCTCGATACGAACACGCCGCTGCGCCCTCAAAAGGCAAAAACACAACCGCCTTCCTGAACCTCACCGGCGTCACGCCAATTGAATCCCCAAATACCAAACACC
>JAFFZZ010000103.1 GCA_016933915.1 Candidatus Babeliaceae bacterium | reverse complement strand
ATGTTTGAAATTGCAAAAAAAGCAATGGAAATATTTGGCAATCCAATTTCTGTTGCTGAGGAAGATAGACAGAAATATTTATCAAAAATATCAAACAATTATAATAATAATCCTTGGGAAAATTGTGATTCTGATTTTTATGAATGTGATGAAAATATTGAGATATTATTAATGAATTATGTAAATAAAAATATAAATAGTTTCTGTTCGGGAAAGCCCCTTTTCAGATTTTTCTACATTTGAAAATATTTTGCGTGTAATAATAAGCGATAGTTTTAAAGGAAAAGGCATTAAACATTCTTCTTTTATGGCTTGCCCAGCCATATGTTGACAAAGGGAACATGATACCAACCATACCTTTTTACGGCCTTTCGGGCAAAACACTTTTATGTTGTACTTCCCGACAATCTGTATTTACATCAGCGCCATCAACACCAGGTTGTGACAGAACACCAGACATCCTACTGATGCCGCAAAACTCTTAAATCCTCGATTCAGACACCGTTTCAGACCAAATGCACGTTTTAAGACCGATATGCTCCCTTCGCATCCAGCGCGAAACCGTTGCGCTGCTCGAAAGGATATTGAGTGCTCGCGATCCGCTTCCTCTTCATCACGACGTCCCTTTTTACCGACTGCATATACCTCTATCTCCTTTTCCCATTCTTTCGTATCCTCCATGCTTACATGGTAATTCTTATCAGCGGTAAAACGATCGGGATAAAAACCGAATTTACTCTTATGATCCTCAAGCACCTCGTCCTTGTAGGCAGTATCATGTCTCGAATGTTCTTCTACCGCGTAGTAACTGATGAACTTTTCCGCTGTTTGTCCCAGCGTCACCAGATGCCCGAACTCTATTGGCTGGCGAGCTTTCCCTCGTTTGAGCAGTTCCGTATGCTCCTCAAATATGCTGAATATCCGCTCTGCCGCCGGTACCGGTTCACCATTGATCCACGCCCGGCGAGATTGGGCTGCGACCTGGGCTACCAAGGGCAACATCCGTTCCAGCGCCTCAACCAAAGCGTATGCTGCGATACTACCACATCCTTTTTCCCATGAATACTTCTTAAGGTTCAGACCGACAGCAATGATCCATTCAACACGCTCTATCAGTGTGCGCATTTTCTTGTTTACCTTGCGAACCGTACTCTTGTTCTTCTTGCTACAATGGGTGGAAATAAACGTGAATAAAGCCTTTATCTTCTTGGTATGGAACCGGTTACAGCAATCAAGCCGCCTGTCCGATTCCCGAATCTGGGTCATAAGGCGCGAAAGTACACGGTATCCGTCCCAAAGCAAATGGGCATCAGTGGGGTAATGGATATTGCTCTCGCTTACCGTGCTGTCCAACCGCAACGATTTCCCGCTGATCTTTTTCGCCGTTTTCCCATAAGAGAGCAACGCTTTGTTGATCTTCAGCCACGTCTCAGGTTTGATGCATTTCAAGGCATCGCCAAGAAAGGTAAAATTGGGAACTTCGCCAAAGCCAATCCGGGTAAAATTACGCAGGCTATCGCTCTCATTAACACGTATGACAGTTTTCCGAAGAGTCTCCTGTTCTACGTATTTCACTATTGCCATACGAAGCATCTGCTCGCTGGAAAATTTCGATTCTCTACCGCCGTGGCAGCCAAATCGCTTGAGATCGTCGTGAAAGGCATCAAGAATCGCCAGGTTCTTATCCAATAACCGGTCGATGCCGTCGTACTTCCGGTGGTATTCTTGTATTATTTTCAAAGAACAGGAAATATTCAGATAAAAACACGGGGTAATCTCGATTTTCTTTCTCAGAGGGGGCCGCCTTTGTGTTGAGGTCTTGAGCAACTACAATATAATTGCGGCTTCCCTCTTTGTCAAGTTAAATCACTCCCCGAACAGAAACTACTTATATCATAAAATTGAAAAAAATCGTTATCATCT
>JAFFZZ010000102.1 GCA_016933915.1 Candidatus Babeliaceae bacterium | reverse complement strand
CTGGTTGATGAAATAATCGTGGTTGATAACGGATCCACAGACAAAACAGCCGAAGTGGCCCGAAGCAAAGGAGCACGTGTGGTGAAAGAAAACCTCAGGGGATACGGAGCTGCCTGTTTAAAGGGAATAGCATCAGCAAAAAACCCGGACATCCTTGTTTTTCTTGACGGTGATTACAGTGACTATCCCGATGAAATGGAAAAAATCATTGCACCTATCCTCAAAGGAGAAGCCGACCTTGTGATTGGATCAAGGATAGCACATCCCGATGGGAAAAACGCACTGCTTCCCCAGGCATACTGGGGGAACAAATTAACTACCTGGCTCATCAAAATTCTCTATCACCACACCTACACCGATTTAGGTCCCTTTCGGGCAATACGAATTCATCAACTTCAGAAACTTGACATGCAGGATAAAAATTATGGATGGACGGTAGAAATGCAGATCAAGGCGATAAAAAATAGGTTAACTATAGTCGAGGTACCGGTTAACTATCGAAAAAGGATAGGAACGTCAAAGGTTACCGGCACCCTGTCAGGTACCATAAAGGCTGGAGCAAAAATGCTCTTTACGGTTTTTTCACTCAGGTAACAACTGCTTTTCATTTAATAACTTGCTATATTCATGCTTAAGAACTCTGATAGAGAAAACCATTAAGACATTGTGTGTATTAAAAAAACATGTCCATTCATAAAAGAAGACAAAGAAAAATAATACAAGAGACGAGATTATTATACATTCGGTCTTAATTAATTGCGCATAAACGATGCAATGTATCGTTCGGTTTGGTCCATATTCCAAATTGATCCTCGACAGTGCCGACTAATTCTTCAAGGAACTCGAAATAACAGTCATGAGTACAGAGGCGGCGCGTTAGCTTCCACACACGTTCAATATGGTTAAGTTCAGGGCTATAAGGTGGTAGAAAATCCAAGCGTAAGGATTTGTTGTGCTGGTTTAACCATGGTGCCAATGCTTTAGCATGATGCCAACGGGCATTATCAGAAACAACAAACATGTTACGCCCCTGACGTTTTCTACGAATCAGTTTTGACAAGAACCTCTGAAAAGTTTCAGCATTGAATTTATCGGCTCGCTGAGTAACCATGAGACCATCGCTAGGGCGTACAGCCCCGAAGAAAGCCACACTTTTGCGAGTCGGTGCGTGAAGGATTACAGGATCGATATCTTCGGGAGGCACCCACATGGTGCACCGTGATCCGTGCTGTTGAAAATGACATTCGTCCTCGAACCATATGTCAATATCTTTTCGGCCTGCAAGTCGCTTAAGTTTTTTTATATCTGAGCTGAGCATTTCGATCTGCTTTGGCTATAACTGGCCGTGGTTTGCGTCGCCGAAATCCTAACTGATGGAAGAACCGTCTACATTGACGTTCACCCAACTGGACACCATACTGTTTAGAGAAATGATGGCTAAGAAGCTTACTATCCCAAAGATTCTGAGAATATCCAAACTCTCGGGGAGAATAGCGCAAATCAACAGCAACCCCGCTACGGATATCTTCATGGATAAGGGAAGGACGGCCTGGTCGCGGGGTCTCTTCAAGCCCTGCAAAGCCACTTTCTTCAAATCTGCGTACCCAGTACTGAATAGTACGTGGCCCATGGCCAAGAAGTTTAGCAACCTCTGGGCAACTGAGCCCAGAGCAAACAAGCAAAACGCCGTGAAGCCGGTGATCATATCGCGAATCCTCAGATCGCAAAATCTCCTGCTGCACAGCAATTCGCATGATTTCTGCATCTTTAACCTCAAGTTTGCGCATCGTACTACCTCCTTTCTGCTACAGACACTATAGCAGAAAAAGATATTATGCGCAACTATTTATGACCGTGCGTATAGTAATCACAAACAATCGTGGCATTGATATTATCTATATGTCTGGCTGCGAATATAGAAATTATCAATTTTTAATTTTTTTGCATGAAAAGATAAAATAACAGATAATTTTTCGTGCCCTATATAAACCTTGATAATTTGAAATAAGAGAGCAGATCATGAAACAGATTTTTACATCTAAGAAAGGAATCTTTTCGGTTGGTTTGTTTATCGGAATTGCTGCG
>JAFFZZ010000101.1 GCA_016933915.1 Candidatus Babeliaceae bacterium | reverse complement strand
GAAGGCAATGAGTGGCTGAATCTCATGATTGACGCGGGGTATCATTCACCCATGAAGACGCTCGATCAGCTTGTTCAGCAAGAGGAATAGCGGTGTAAAACAGTTTGGATTGCTAACAAAAAAATGGTGCTGACCCTACCTGCGCGCGATAGTTTTGACATAATTGCCCGCCATAAAGCTTCGGTGGTGGCGTTGGCTGCGTACTGCCGCTCAGAGCGCGGGTGGGCCGCACATTTTGAGCGTTAGGCAAACTACTACATCTTAACAGGTTACGCAAAATTAGGTGAGCAGGGATCTGAGAGAATTTCCTGTTGACAAATTCTACACGGTATGTAACCTTGCCGTGTGATCGTGTTGGAGAGAATGGAGTGGTGATGTTATTGAGGTGAACATGGAAGGGGCATTGTGAAACTATGCCAACCAGAAACGAATTGAAAGAGCTTGCAAAACTTCGGCTTGCCGAAGCGGAAACATTGTGTCACGAAGGGTATTATGACGGAGCAACGTACCTGTGTGGATATGCCGTTGAATTTGCGTTGAAAGCCCGAATCTGCCGACTTCTTGGCGTCAACGAGTATCCACCACCAGTTTCAGGCCCGGCGTCAGGCCGCATTAAATCGGCATATACGATTCACGATTTTGATCAACTACTCCTCTTATCGGGGTTGCAACCAAGACTTGATCCCACTCAAAACCCCGCTGTCTGGCAAAATTGGTCAATAGCAACACCGTGGAATCCTGAACATCGTTATAACCCTAAAGGCACCATTTCACAGGTTCAAGCTGAAGAAATGCTTGAAGCCGTGAAAACGAAACCCGATGGAGTACTCCCATGGATCATGAAATTTTGGTAAGCACCTTTCACGAGGTTGTGCAGGCATTACGCCAGCGTACGGGGCATATTGCGTTATTCTTGCTCAATGCCCTTGATACAGAAAACACCAGTTGGCATATTCTCATAAGTACCGATACCTATGATCAGATGACCATCAAAACGGCGTTACGTGACTTTATGACGATTCTTGAGCGCCATGTCGAAACGAACGTGCTGAAAAGTATCCTGCGTGTCACAATTTTGAAAACATCCGACTCCTTTGTCAAAGCAGTCAATCGGACTTTTGATGTGACAGAAGAGGTAGAATATTTATATACATGTACGCTTGCCAATGTGTATATTGAACGGGGAATTCTCTTTGAATCGCAAGCACCACTGAGCGTTTCGACGGTGGCAGGCGCCAAGAAATCTCGAAGACGTAAAAAAGAGAGTCCTGTTGTTCCTGTGCCATAAGAGGTTCTATCATCCGGCATGTACAAGCGGTGGCGGGGTTTTGCCTAACAAAGCATTGGTGCTGACCCTCCCGCGCGCCGTAGTTTTGGCATAATTGCCCGCCATAAAGGTTTGGGTGGTAGTTTTGGTTTCGTACTGCCGCTTAGGGCGCGGGTGGGCCGCACAATGCAGGCGTTAGAAACCATGCACGAAAAATTTTCCAGTGAATAGGTGAGCAAAAAATGGAGACTTACATGAAAAGTTCTTGACTGTTTTGTTTGTTTCATGCTGTACAGTAAACTTGTGTTCATTGTGAGTTAGAGAGTGATAAGGGAGGTTAAGAATAAAACGCTAATGTAGGATGGCATCATGAATCTATCTGAAAGATTGCATCAGGAGCTTATAGAGTTTTTTAAATCACTTCCTAATCTTGGTGATACTGAAGGTCAAAAGGCTTTTATTTATCATTGCGGTTTTGAGTCACAGTTACAGAATCTAATTCCTACCGGACTCCCTTCCGCGAAATTTGTGCCAGTATTTGTATCAACCTTAATAAATTATGGTAGAATTGATAATGGGCAGTATGCTATAGAGGTTGCTCTAAGAACTTCCAAAAATTATGTTGGTCGAGATAAAAGGTTATACTGTGAGACCCTACTACAGGATTTTCAACGTGACAAAACACAAAGAATAACGGATTCATCAAAACAACCGACTCCACAAACAAGCTCAACCCGAAACAAAATACCTCCTATAGTAAAAAATCTATTTAGTCCTTTCCCTGGTAAATATAAGCAACAAATCATTTACGACCACAGAACTTTCAATGTTAGTGGACTTCGTATTAAGGGGACGTATGCTCTTGAAATAGAAAATGTGTTTGTTGATTTAAAGATAGCTCCCAATTATCTTAGCAAAGCCAACCTTAACCCCATTCTTCTGAAAGAGCTAAAGGGATATCAATCAATAACTTAAGCTAACATTGATCTGCATTAGTGTTTCCCCCTCTTTTCCCTCCGGCCTCAGATAAAAATTTCTGGTAAATTCT
>JAFFZZ010000100.1 GCA_016933915.1 Candidatus Babeliaceae bacterium | reverse complement strand
TAGAAGGAAAAAGATAGCACAACATTACCTTTGAAACGGGAATTTTAATTGTCGTTAACCCGGAATTCTAATTGTCGCTGATCAATTTACCTCTTTCTTTCCCAAATAGACAGTATACGATATGGAAAATAAATTGAACGGTCAGGGCAATTCCTCTAGCCATTATGGGACCAAGGAATTTGAAGGTATGCTTGGTTATGGCATAAACTGAGCGTAGGGCTGCTTCTGAGTTCCAACCGAGTCTTGATGGTATCCTTTCCATTTCTTTAACCCCGTTATTTAGCTTGCGTTGTGCTTGTTGAAAAACAAATGCGGTTAACGATCAAGCTCAGCGGCGGCGGTTAGCCGTCCGCTGAAGAGCCTTGTTCACCTGTCGGTTTTTCCCATTTCTATCTATGCAGTTCTATATCTTGTTTTAACACCGAGATCGTGGACCATAATGAGACCGTTAACAATCTCATGCCGCAATACCCTATTATCAAGTATTGCACGCTTATCGTTGTATTCGCCGAAACGATCATTACTAAGTATGTAGGTACAGTTGTCGCTTTCGGCGAGATCCAATACTGTCTCATCGGCCTTGCTTTTCGTGGCCACGATGTGTACCCGAATGCGATCCCCTAACAATATTGAGATTGCTTTATCATTGGCCTTTACCATTTCTCGGATTGCCGCGTCGAATACAACAGTGACTTTATAATTATCTTGCAAGATCGGAATAAGTGCCTCCAGTGCCGATAGACCAATAAATACATTGTTTTCGTAACAGAGATTGATGCCGTCAATCACGATTGCGTCTATTGTCCGGGCTGCTTTGTGTCCGATCTCAACAGCTCGATTATATGCCTTCTCGTAATTTCTAGCTATTCGGCGCAAATTGCTTTCAGCTTTCGCGATGACCTTTCGAGGGCTACCGACACCGAATTCTGCTTCACATTGGTTATGCACCATCGCTCGCTCATAGGAGTTATCAGCATTTGATAGTTGTCGATCTAAAGTGGCCGCCCTGTCTAGCATATTCTCTGCTTGCTGTTTCAACTCGGTGTAATGGCGCATTTGATCTACGACCGGTTTTAGCGTCTGATCGACAGCATCCTTACGCTCAGCGATTCGATTGTGTTTTTGCCGCAAAGATTCGAGATCCGACTCAATGCGCGACAGGTTTGTTTTGCAAGAAGCAAGGTCAAAGGAAGAGTATCGCTCAACCGCTTTTTTTGCGATTTCCACATTTCGTTCAGCCTTACAAATTTGATCCGCAAGGTTGTTTCTCTCTGTTTCTAGGGCTTGCTGCGCTCGCTTCAAATCTTTTTGGGTTCGTCTCAGTTGAATCTGATCCGAGGCAAACCAATTCTTTGGATTAAGAATCGTTCGCGTCTTTGTTCTGATATAGTTACGTTTCTGCTGATAGGCGGCAATATCCCTTTCTATTTCCTCGTATTGTCGGCGCAGGCGGCTTAGTAGCTCGAAGCAGGCATCCAATTTGTTTTTGAGTTGTTCTTCCGTGTTGGAATTAAACCAATCCAAATCTTCTACGAGGGATCCCTTTTGTTGATTAAGGTATGCTATTTTCGCTTTTGATTGGCGTAGCTCCTCATCGAATGGGTTCAATTTAAAAACCATAACTTGTTGTTACTAAATTATTTATTGTGACAATTTCCATTGATGAGGAATGGACTGGGAAAAATGGAGTAATGGAGGAGAAGAGAATTGTTCCCAGACCATCCCTTTTAGACGGATTCTATTTTAGCCAACAACTTGGCATATCAATGCAAGGATTAAAGTCTTTATTAGATAGATGACAGGGAGTGATAACTCCATTTTTCATTCCCCATGTTGCAGGACTCACTCCCGGTTGGATCGGCATACCTAAAATTGGAAAAATTTAAATAATGTTACCGCAAAGTTACTTTGGATTGCAAGAAAATCCTTCACCACTTTGCTCACCCAGAGCTCTCCGCGATTAGTCAATCGTGATTACAAGAGGCCTCGCATCAGAGTCTCATACCCCCACCCCCTGGGGTGCTAGGGGGGGTTCTTATATTATCGAAAGTTCCCACCGCTTAGAAGTTCCTCGCGAATGCTTCAATGGCTTCGGGAGAACTCCCCTCATGCACTTCGATTTTTATCAGGTCTGTTGGGAATAGTGTTGGGAAATTAAAAATAGAAAAGAAAAAGGACTTGCCGTTACCGGCTAAGTCCTTGAAATAATTGAAGGGCGATGCGGGATTCGAACCCGCGACCTTTGGCTCCGGAGGCC
>JAFFZZ010000099.1 GCA_016933915.1 Candidatus Babeliaceae bacterium | reverse complement strand
TTTCCGGCTCAGGAAACACCGGTATCGGTGAAGATGCTCTTACCGCTCTCACTACCGGATCTTCAAACGTTGCTCTCGGTGACAACGCCCTTACCGGCGTCACTACCGGTGCTTCAAATATCGGTCTCGGTACTGATGCCGGTAACGCGCTCACCACAGAAAGCAACAACATCTGCATCGGCCACACCGGCATCGCCGCTGACTCTGGATTCATGCGTATTGGTACCGCAGGCACCCAAGTTCGTTGCTATGTCTCAGGTATTTATGGGGTGACCCCTTCAGGATCTTCACCATATTCTATTGTTGCAATAGATTCGAATGGCCAGCTTGGCACTGGTGGCAATATGACTACGGCGGCAGATTTGACTGTTGGTGGTACCCTTCAGGTTAATGGAAATACAACGCTTGGCGATGCGGGGGGGGATGTGGTTTCTATGACGGCCGAAACCGTCAATCTTGCGGCTAATGCTGTTATTTACAAACCAGCTGGCACCACATTTATCCATAATCATGGCAGCCAGTCAACATTTGCTGGGCAACAAGCAGGAAATTTATCTTTTACCGGTTACTATAATACCGGATTTGGAACGTACGCGCTTACGTCTCTAACAACCGGTGAGAGCAATTCTTCATTTGGCCGCGGTGCAGGCGCTGCTATTTCCAGTGGGAACTACAACACCTGTCTTGGTGATGGTACAGCCATAGTGCTAAACACAGGGTCAAGTAATACTGCTGTTGGCAATGCGGCGCTTTCCTCGTTAACGTCAGGTGCATACAACACAGTGGTGGGCGACAATGCGGGAGCAAGTTTAACAACATCGGATGACAATGTTGCTGTTGGTTACGCAGCATACAAACAAGCAACAACTGGTATTTGTAACGTTGCGGTAGGTAAAGAAGCTGTGGGAGGAGGTAGAGAGGCAACAGGTGCGACGGGTAATTATAATACTGGCGTTGGATGCCAAGCCCTTACAAAGATTGAGAGCGGTGTGCAAAATAGTGCTTTCGGTTCGAGTGCTGCGCCAAGTTTGACGACAGGAAGTTATAATGTGGGAGTTGGTGAGGCTTCGCTTTATGACTTAACAACGGGGTCTTCTAACATTGGTCTTGGAAAAGATTCGGGGAGCAGTCTTACCACTGAAAGTAATAATATCTGCATAGGCAATATGGGTGTCGCAGCTGATGCGGGATACGTGCGTATCGGAACTTCAGGAACTCATGTTCGTTGTTACATTTCGGGTATCTATGGGGTAACACCTTCAGGATCTTCGCCATATTCAATTGTTGCTATAGATTCGAATGGTCAGCTTGGTGCTGGTGGCGATATGTCCATGCCAGCGAACCTTCATCTTGCTGCGGGGGCGGTAATTTACAAACCAACTGGTACCACATTTATTCACAATCATGGTAGTCTCTCGACATTTGTTGGGCAACAAGCAGGAAATTTATCGTCAACCGGATCTTATACTACGGGATTTGGAACTTACGTACTCGGATCTTTAACAAGTGGGGATAGCAATTCCGCTTTTGGTCGTTCTGCTGGTGCCGCTATTACTACGGGTAGCTATAATACCTGTTTTGGTGACCAAGCGGCGCTTAATTTAACGACGTCAAACTATAACGTTGCTATTGGGTATGGAGCGTATAAACAAGCGACAACCGGCATTGCGAATGTTGCGATAGGTCGTGAAGCCGTTGCTGGTCTTATTGCCTCTCCAACGGCAATTGGCAATTTTAATGTGGGAATCGGTAACAACGCATTATCGTATGTCACCGGATCACACAACATTGCTATTGGTTCTGGTGCAGGATTTCAAGTTACAGTGGGTGGCTACAATATTGCTATTGGTGGTGATTCCCTAGGACAATCTGCATCTACTGCAACACTCGGTTCATATAATACTGTGGTTGGGTACGGAGCATGTAAAAAGATTACTACCGGGGAATTCAATGTTGCTATTGGAGGAAATTCTTTAGGGGCTTCTGCTTCTGCTGATACCTCTGGTTCGAATAATACTATAGTTGGGTACGGAGCATCACATATGCTTACGGTGGGGGCGCGCAATGTTGCAGTTGGGTATAAGGCAGTGGGTGGTGGCGTTACAGTGAATACTACTGGATCTAATAATATAGGGATTGGGCCTGAGTCACTATATAGTGTGATTGATGGGTATGGTAATGTTACGATTGGTGCTGGGGCGGGTTACGATATTGTAGCTGGATATGATAATATTTTTATTGGGACTACTGCTGGTTCTGGCTGTACTGATGAACATGGAAACGTACTCATAGGGACGGGACTCACTTACTCGGCTGGAGAGAATAATATTACCCGTATTCGTAATATTGCTTCTACAGGGATACCTTCGGGGTCGGCGGTGTATATCGATATAAACGAGACTCTTGGTTATTTTTCATCTGCTAGACGGTACAAAGAAAACATTGTTGACATCAGTGAAGATTCGACTCGATTTATGCAGTTGCGCCCAGTATCATTTAATTTCAAAAATGACCCAGATAAGCATCTGATTTACGGTCTTATTGCAGAAGAAGTGATGGATTTTTATCCGGAGCTTATTACTTATAATAGATCTGGTGAGGTGGAGACCGTTGCATACCATCTGTTGTATGGTCCGATGATTAAGGAAATTCAGCAAAACCATAGCCTTATTAGCTCATTGACATCGCAGGTTGCAACTTTGGAAGCAGATGCCGGGATTCGCGATCAGCTTATAGAAAGCTTGCAACAGCAGATTGACGAGTTGCGGCAATTGGTGACGAAAATGTCTATTAAAGGGGAAGCGGATGCTCCTGGTGAGGCTTCATAATTGGTGAAACTCCTTTTGACTTTTGCTTTTTGCTTCATTACACTGGAGACATATGGTGGGTTTGGGCGATTAGCTCAGCTGGCAGAGCATCAGTCTTACAAACTGGGGGTCGTAGGTTCGAATCCTGCATCGCCCACCAAATTTTGACATAAAATAGAATGAATTCCTCGGTAGCTCAGAGGCAGAGCAAACGACTGTTAATCGTTGGGTCGCAGGTTCGAATCCTGCCCGAGGAGCCATTTTATTGGGGCTATAGCTCAGTCGGTTAGAGCGTCCGCCTGTCACGCGGAAGGTCGCGAGTTCGAGTCTCGTTAGCCCCGCCATCATTTGAACACTCTGGTGTTTCACCTGTGGTCGTAATTTCTTGAAAATGAGCTCATTAGGGAAAGAAATCATGAAAAAAAATATACATCCTGAGATGTTTGAGATTGAAGCAGTTTGTTCGGGTTGTGGGCATCGTTTCAAAACAATGTCGACGCAGCCTCAGGTGCGAGTTTCGCTTTGTTCGAACTGTCATCCAATTTTTACCGGTAAGCGAAAGTTTGTCGACACTGCTGGCCGCATCGAACGTTTTCAGAAAAAATATAAAAAGTCGTAAACGAAAGCTCTCTTTATGCGTTTTCCGGAAGTTGGGTGGGATAAACTCCGTCTGCGTTTTGATGAGATAGCAAAGGAACTTTTATCCCCAACTCTCGATGTTTTTCGAAGAAAGCCTTTGTCTCAGGAGCATGCGCGTCTTGCTGAATTGTTGGGTGCGTATGATCGTCTGGTTTCCATTGATACAGAGATTTCCCAGCTCGAGCGTGAAGCTATGGTTTCAGAGGACTCTGATTTCAAGATCCTCTGTGAAGAAGAGGTGGCGCGTTTGCGTTTAGAGTTGTCTTCTGCGCTTGCAGCGGTTGAGAATTTTTTATATCCTCCCGATGAGCGCGATGATTGTTCTGCTTTTGTTGAAATTCGTGCGGGGACCGGGGGGCAAGAGGCAGCGCTTTTTGCCGCCGATTTGGCACGTATGTACACTTTGTATGCCTTTAAAAAGGGGTGGCGCGTTTCCGTGATCTCTGAGAGCCCGACTGATCTTGGCGGGGTGCGAGAGTTGGTCCTTCATATTCAGGGTAAACAGGTTTATGGCCATTTAAAGCATGAATCTGGTGTTCATCGCGTGCAGCGAGTCCCAAAAACTGAGACATCTGGGCGGATTCATACGTCGACAGCTACCGTGGCGGTATTGCCGGAGGTTAAAGATGTTGAATTTACGGTTAATCCGGATGATTTGCGCATTGATGTTTTTCGGTCGGGGGGGGCTGGTGGACAACATGTTAATACGACCGATTCAGCGGTTCGCATTACACATATACCAACGGGTATTGTTGTTTCTTGCCAGGATGAGAGATCTCAACACAAGAACAAGGCAAAAGCGCTTAAGGTGTTGAAATCGAGACTTATGGCCTTTGAACGAGAAAAGGCGGAGAGTGAGAAAAGTCAGATGCGCAAGGAGATGGTGGGAACAGGTGAGCGTGCGGAAAAGGTGCGTACTTATAATTTCCCGCAAAATCGGGTCTCTGACCATCAGGTTGGTCTTACTTTAAGTAAGTTGGATCGGGTAGTTGAGGGCGATTTGGATGAGATTGTTGAAGCATTGATGAGAAAAGAGCAGGAAGAGCGTCGAAAAAATATGGCGTAAAAAGAGGGAGTGTGCAACATGTCGTTCATGGCATACATGGCTGAATATAACAGGTACATGCAAATTTTAGGGATAGCGGTAGTTTTCGGGGTTGCGTTTCTTTTTTCGAACAATAAACGCCGCGTTAATTACGGACTCATCGTTAAAGCTCTCGTTACACAGTTTATTCTTGCTTGGTTTATGTTAAAAACGACAATTGGTTCTTCGATAATGCAGGCGATTGCAAATGCTGTTGCGCAACTTTACGTTGCATCGCAGGCGGGCATTAGTTTTGTATTTGGTGCGCTTGGTGTTAATCAGCCGCCATGGGGAGCGGTTTTTGCACTGCAAGTACTTCCGTTTATTATCTTCTTTGGTGCATTTATGGCACTTCTCTTCCATATAGGTATTATTCAATGGTGCGTGCGCCTGGTTGCGCTTGTGGTTCGTCCTGTTTTTGGGACTTCAGGTGCGGAGACGTTGTGTGGGATTGCGAATAGCTTTTTGGGGCAGACGGAAGCGCCGCTTTTGGTGAGGAATTATCTCGAGCGTATGACTCGTTCTGAGATTTTTTTCATTATGGTTGGTGGTATGGGCCATATCAGCGGTTCACTCTTAGCTATTTATCATAGTCAGGGCGTTCCGATTCAACATCTTCTGAGTGCAAGCATTATGGCGTTACCAGCAACAATTTTAGTGGCAAAAACTATGTGTCCGGAAGTTGAGCAGCCTGAGACAGCGGGTTCGGCTATTCCGAATATGGAAGCTAAGACGACAAATATGCTTGATGCCATTTCTTCTGGTACTGGTGATGGCTTGAAATTAGCACTTAACGTAGGCGCTATGCTTGTTGCATTTATTGCGCTTATTGCGACTGTTAATATGCTTATTGGCTGGGTTGTTGGCCAGGTGAATTCAGGACCGTGGCAAGTCTTTAGTCTGCCAAATTTTACGCTTGAGTCACTCTTTGGATATCTTTTGTCGCCGGTTGGTTGGCTTTTAGGATTAACGGGACCAGATGCGCTTGCAGCAGGAAAATTGATTGGTCTTAAGGTCGTGGGTAACGAGTTTATTGCATATCTTGAGATGGTAAAAACAGCATTTTCTGATGATCGAGCTATTGTGATATTGACCTATGCGCTCTGTGGTTTTTCCAACTTCTCTTCCATTGGGATCCAGATTGGCGGCATTGGTTCATTGGCCCCATCAAAGCGGCAATTGCTTAGTGAGTTTGGTTTTCGGGCAGTGCTTGGTGGTGTTTTAGTGAACCTGCTTACTGCTATGGTTGCTGGCCTATTGATTTGATGGTTTCCCGATATTATTTAAATATTTTTTGATCTCGCCTTGTGATACGGCGTATCCGATGCATTGCCAAGTTCCTGGACGATCACCGATGGTGATGACGCCACAGCCGTCAAAGGGAGATCCAGTTTTTTTGAAGAGTCGCAAGTAACCAACAGGTCCGACGGCAAACGTAAGTACATCGTTTTGTTTTAGGACAGTGTTCTTTTCTTGTTTTTCTCGTCCGAGAATGGCAACGCCATGACCAGCTTTAATCTCGGGGATAAAATCAGGTTGTTGGTGGCCGCGAAAAATGTAATCGATTTGTTGTTTTTCATCTTTAAGAAAGTCGTTTATCAGTGACAAGAGAGTATCGCTAACATCTTTTGAAATCTTTCCTGTTGCCAAAGAACCCCGTGATCCAGGATTGAGGCACGTCTCTGGTTGTGGTGAGTAATCAAGCCACCGCAATGAGAAATCTTTCCATGGAAGGAAATCTATATACTTTGAGTTTATTAATTTCTTCTGATCAGTGAGTCTGAGGGAAAGCACATTAAGAAATTCTTTCCGTATAGTGTGAGCCAGTATTGTTCGTTTGTTAGCGATGTCCTCGAGATCGAGGTAATCAAAGAATGGAGCTTCGTGTGCAAAAATTGCTTGAGAAAGATAATCAATGAAAAGGCCCGCATGACAAAAAGCACCATAATGTGAGATCCCTGTGGTAATGTCATTTGCTCCCATAAGTACAAGGGATGGAAGTCGTGGAAATAGCTTGTTGACTATCATATTAAAAATTGTCTTCGCCTTTTTCTCATTTTCTTTTTGATATTTTCCCAATATATCTTGTAATAACCCATAGATTTGAGCCAATTCTTTTTCTTCGTGGTTTCCACGAATAAGTATCACTTGTTTAGGGTTTTCATTATAAAGACGGCAGACGAAATCAATTACTTCAATACTCCAGTTCCCTCTGTCGGCGTAGTCTCCGAGAAATACTATGGTTATATTCGGGTCAAGAATTTTAAAACCGCTTTCGCTACCAAGAATGGGCTTTCCCCTTTCCTTTTCTATTTTTTTCAATAGAGCGAGCGTGCTGCCGATATCCCCGTGCCTATCACCAAAAATAATGATGGTGTCACCTTTTTTAAGAAGCGGTCTTTTTTCAACAACGATGCTTGTGTCACTATAGCGACTTGGGCAGCTGTTAGCATTCCAGCCCGTTGATTTTTTACGTTGTTCGTCCATTAATTTTATACATGTATCTATATTTTGTTCGATTGTTTTGATTGGAAGAACTCCGGTTTTGCTCTGGTAGTTGTCCGTGGAGTAGGTTGATTTGATGAGATTTTCAAATTTTTGAAAATCTGTTTCTGGTAAGAGTGTAGATGCGACCGAAAGTAAGAAGAGGACGAATAAATGAAGCTTAAGTTTTCTCATAGTATTCCATGGATAAATGAAAAGTTTTAAATTTCCTTGAAAATAAGTATAGCAAAAAGCTGGAAAAGGGCAATGTTTTTCTATTTTTAAATTTTTTTCATGGTTGATTGCTAGCTGTACGGCTTTTTGGAGTGGTGTAGCGGTAAACCTAGTATCTTTCGAGAACGTTTTTTATACTGGTCCCAACAATACTCTTTGTTTGGGGAGAATGACAATGAAGCAGCATGAAACAGTTGTTGATGGGCTTGTGCGTATCTTGCAGGAACGTGAGATAATTACAGAAAAAGATGCTCAAGCGTTAAAGGAAGATTTCAAGAGGCGTGAAGCACCTTTTTTCGAAGATTTTCTTCTTGAGGAGGGCATCGTTGATAAAGAGGTTGTTTTGGATGCACTTCAGGAATTTTATCAGGTGCAGGCTATTGATGTGCTCGGTGAGGTGTTCGATCACGATCTGGTGAAGATGTTTCCTAAGGATGTTTTGCTGCGTAACTTTGCTCTTCCGTATCGTCGCGATGAGAATGTTCTTTTTGTGATAACCAATAATCCACGTAATGAAGATTTGGATATGCGGCTTCGAGAGTTTGTTTCGTATGATATAGAATTTTTGGTTGGCATACCAACTCATATCGATATGACCATCAAAGAATTTTATCAGGATCCACTCTATGATATTGATTACGAAGGGACGATTGAAGAAACGCAGGAGCAGGAAGAAGAGGAGCGTGAGCAGGATCTCGACTACTACCGTGAACTATAATTGTTACTGAAGGAGTGTTGAGATGAAGTATATCCGTTTTTTTAGCAAAATCGGATCAAAAGATGTTGCTCTAGTTGGAGGTAAAAACGCTTCTCTCGGTGAATTATCCCATCTTTTGGCTCATGCTCCCTTGCAAGTTCCGCCAGGCTTTTCGATTACGGCAGACGCATATCGTGAGCATTTAAAGCAAAATGACTTAGAAGGTCGATTAGCTACGCTCTTGAAACCTATCGGTAGAAAACCAGATGTTTCACTTGTTCAGGAGGTTGGGGCTAAGATACGAGATCTTATTCGTTCAAAGCCATTGCCCCCCGATGTTGCAAAGGAAATTGTCGTCGCATACGAAACCTTGTCACAACAGTGCGACGAAAAGTCGCTTGCCGTTGCCGTTCGATCTTCGGCAACTGCGGAAGATATGCCGGAGGCATCTTTTGCCGGACAACATGAGACATACCTCTACATTGTTGGGAGTGACGCTCTCTTACAGGCATGTCTCAATTGTATGGCGTCATTATTTACTGATCGCGCTATTGTCTACCGCCGTGAAAAGGGGTTTGACGATCTTGATGTTGCGCTTGCCATAGGCGTGCAAAAAATGGTTGCCGCTGATGATGGGGCATCAGGAGTTCTTTTTACTCTTGAACCGGATACAGGTTCATCACACTTTATCGCGGTAAATTCGGTCTACGGTCTCGGAGAGACTATTGTTCAGGGGCAGGTTACACCGGATGAGTGGTTGGTGCATAAAGGGACTTTGCGTAAAGGTTTCCGTGGCATTGTGCGGCAGGTTCTTGGCGTTAAAGATAAAAAAATGGTTTTTAATGTACAAGTTTTACCTGATGAGCAAAAGCGTTTAGCCCAGTTTCCTGTTGATGTAGAACGTATAGCAATGTTGACAAAGATGGCACAGGTGCTTGCAGAACCGCCGAAGATGGTCGAAGAATTTGTCGAAGTTCCCGAAGACGCACGTATGCGATTTTCATTGAGTGATGATGAAGTTCGCGTATTAGCTAAGACAGCCTTAGTAATTGAAGATCACTATTCGGAGCAAGCGGGCCGCTGGATGCCGATGGATATTGAATGGGCGCGAGATGGTATTGACGGTAAAATATACATTTTGCAGGCACGTCCAGAAACGGTACATAGTGCACGAATCCACGAGACGGTGTTGCGGCAATTTTCGTTTTCCAAAAAACCTTCATCCGACGCATTAATTTTGCGAGGCCGGTCGGTTGGCAATGGGATTGTTTCTGGTATTGCACGACGTATCTCCTCACCTCGAGAAGAAGCTCTTTTTAAAGAAGGTGACATTTTGATAACGGATATGACTGATCCCGACTGGGTGCCACTTATGCGCAAGGCTTCTGCTTTGGTGACTAATCGCGGTGGACGGACATGTCATGCGGCGATTGTGAGTCGTGAACTTGGGGTCCCCGCGTTGGTTGGTACTGAAATTGCAACTGAGTTGATTCGGGATGGTGAAGAGATTACTGTTGAATGTCGTCGCGGATCGGAGGGTTTTGTTTATCGAGGAAAATGGCCATTTGATGAGACAGAAGTTCCCATTGGGAAGAATAAAAATCAGCGAACATATCAATTATATGTGAATATTGCTGATCCTGACGAAGCATTGCGTGCAGCACTGTTGCCTGTTGATGGTGTGGGGCTCGCCCGTCTTGAGTTTATTATTACCTCTCGCATTGGGGTTCATCCGATGGTGTGTGCTGAACCAGGCAAGATCGCCGGTGAGCCTGTCTGCGAGGAGATTACCGAGCGATTAGGGAATCCTGCTTACTGGGCTGAGACATATGTTGAACGCCTTGCGCAGGCAGTTGCTGCCATTGCAGCTGCGTTTTATCCTCGCCGTGTGGTAGTGCGTTGTACCGATTTTAAAAGTAACGAGTATCGAGATTTACTTGGCGGGGACTTCTTTGAGCCTGAAGAAGAGAATCCGATGCTTGGTTTTCGCGGTGCTGCCCGGTATATACATGAACAGTATGCACCAGCATTTGCCTTAGAATGTGAAGCACTGAGGAGGGCTCGCCGAGACTGGGGCATGGAGAACATCGCTCTCTTGATACCTTTTGTTCGGTCGGTTGAGGAGGCAGAGGCTGTTGTTGCGCAGCTGGCAGCATACGGATTGAAAAATGGTACCGAAGGGCTTGAGCTACTGATGATGGTCGAGGTCCCGCAGAATGTTCTTTCGCTTGAGGCATATGCGCCCTTCTTTAATGGTTTCTCTATTGGATCGAATGATTTAACGCAATTGACCATTGGTGTTGATCGAGACTCCGTCTTGGTAAGTCATCTTTTTGATGAACGAGATATGGCCGTGAAGCAACTTCTGTTTATGGCGATTGATAAATCGAAGTCAGCTGGCAAGACGATTGGTATCTGTGGGCAAGCTCCATCTGATTTCCCTGATTTGGCCTATGAACTGATAGCGTGTGGAATAACATCGATTTCTCTTGTACCTGAGGAGGTCCCATCTTTTTTGCGTTTCAAGTGAACTATCGGTAAAAAAAGGAGATGCTGATGAAAAAAGGTTTTTTGCGTGCGATTTTGTGTATGATTGCTACTTCTGCAATCCTCATTTTGCAGGCGGGATACAAAGAAGACGTGCAAGATCTTTTTAAATTATTGGATAAAAAGAATTTTTCAACAAAAAAGGATCTGCCGAAAGTTCTGCAACTTATTAATAAGAAAGGTAATGAGGCTCTTGTCACAGAAATTGAACCAGGCAGGGATACTAAAATAGCGCAGACTGCTCTTATTATTGCATCAAGAAACGGGTTTGTTGATGTGGTTGCAGCGCTTATTGATAAAAAAACTGATGTTAATAAAAAGGTTGGGAATATCACTCCGCTGTCAGTGGCGATTGATGAAAGTAATTACTCTGTTGTCCAAGCACTTTTAAAAGCAGGTGCTCATCCGAATTTTCAATTGGCAGGGCGTACACCATTGCATCGGGCGGCGATGAAAAAAGATCCTAAGCTTGTTGAGATTCTTCTTTCGTATGGAGCCGATCCAAAACGAGAGGACAGTGATGAAAAAACACCCCGTGCTCGATGGATTGAGGCAGGCGGAAATGCTCAAGTATTTAACGATCTTGTTATCATGCACAATATTGCCGATGCTCTCAGTCAACTTGCCAGACGTTGAAGCTATTCTTTTGGAATAAGTTCAATTTCGTAAGGTCCGTTAAATAAAATATCAATGTTGTCTGTTTTTCTGTGCCAGATGCGGTTTGGTGCTTTTGGATCATCGGAGAGTTGGAGTGCTCCACGGTCGTGAATCAGTTGTTTGTTACCGACCCAGACCGATATGCCACTTCCTGCTGTTTCTGGTTCATCATCGTTAATAGTTGCAGTGGCGGCGAGAGTGTAGTTGTCGGTATAACCGATACGGTTGTCTAGACGAATGCGAATGTACAGTGTTTTTTTACCTGGGCGCAGAAGAAGATATTCTTTCTCTGCAACGAGGGTTGGACCACTGGTATCTGCACTTCGATATGAGTTCATGTAGAGGTAATGAACAGGCGCATTCCAGAGAGTACCAGAAGAATTTTGGTTATTGGTTAAAAATAATTTTCCGTTTTTGTATCCAAGAAAATTTTTGTTGTGGGAGAATTGGGCGGGAGAGATGCCATCAAGATCAGTTGCTCTTTGCTCAAGAGTAAATGATGTTGCCTTTCGAAGGTCGTTTACAAATTCAATTTTTTCCCCCTTTGTTATGTGAACATAGGTGCGAGTCCCCTCTTTGCGTAGAAATTCTGCATGAAGCATGATAGGCAGGAAGATGCAGGGAATAAGAAAACGATAATTTGCTTTTTCCATATAAACCTCACGGTATGGGCACGTATGTTGAAAGAAACTTAGCATGAAAATGAGTGGCTCTGTCAAGAAGCCTTTAGTAATCCATTATTTCTGTGCTGCCGCGCTTATTAAACCAGGCAGTGGGGGTAGCCCGTGTTTCGTTGATGATCTCGCTAATGTGTTGAGCATATTGTGGGTTTTGTAATCCGAGAGCTACCAATGCTCGCAGCCAATTTAATGGCGTATCTATATGAAAACAGGTGCCGGTGAATTTATAGGCAAAAACACGCTCGCTATCTTGCGCCATCTGGGAGATGGCGGCGTGAAGAGGTAGTTCGTGTCCCTCTAGGTGCGTATTAAGATATTCAAGTGCAGGAAAAATTTTAGGTGACAAAACATATCGCCCCACGACTGCCAAATTAGACGGAGCATCTTTTGGCGTAGGCTGGTGTGAGAGCGAGCCGACTTGAAAAAGTTCACGAGAAATACTTTTTTTGATGTTAATAACCGTATTTTCACCGAGAAGGCTGTTTGGAACTTCCTGAACGGCAAGCACACATGCCTTTTCTTGCCGCGCAATACGAATGAGCTGCTGAAGAAGTGGATCGGGTGAGACAATAAGGTCATCGGGAAGAGCGACGCAAAAATGTTCTTTAGAGATATAACTTTGCATGAGAAGGAGTGCGTGGCCAAGCCCTTGTGGCTCTTGTTGCCTGATATACGCATAACTGCCAAGACGGGCTAACCGGTCAGTAGACACCAGCAGTTGTTCTTGCGATCGCTCTTTGAGAATGGCTTCAAGATCGGGTGCTGTATCCAGATAATCGGCCAAAAGTTTTTTGCTTTTGTTTGTGATGATAAAAAAGTTGTAGAGGTTTGATGCGATGCTCTCTTCAATGGCGTATTGTATAAGAGGTTTATGGAAGATCGGGAGCATCTCTTTGGGTACTGATTTGCTGTAAGGGAGAAATCTCGAGCCGAGACCGGCTGCGGGGATAACGATTTTATGAATATCCATCTACACTCCTTAAGGTATTCATATTTCAAAATTGTTTGAGAAACTCAATCTTTCCGCTATGAAGTAATCGAATATCAGGAATGCCATACGAAAGCATAACGAGTCTGGTTAGCCCAAAACCTAACGCAAAACCACTGAACTCGCGAGGGTCAATGTTGCACGCGCGAAGTACGTTTGGATGTATAAGACCAGCTCCTCCCATCTCTATCCATCTGCTTTTTTTGCATACAGAACATCCTGCGGTGCAGAATGGGCAGCTCATGTCAACTTCAAGACCCGGCTCAACAAAAGGGAAATAACTGGGACGTACGCGAATATCGAGATTTTCTTTCTCAAAGACTGCTTGGAGTATAGCACGAATGGTAGCAATAAGGTGTGAAAGGGAAACTTTTTTGTCGATAAGAAGAGCTTCGAATTGAGAAAAGATAAAATCATGACTAGCGTCTGTTGCTTCACTGCGGTAACAACGGCCAATTGATGCGAGGGCGCACGGAGCGCCGTGGCTCCGTATGCCACGAACTTGGACTGCAGAAGTATGTGTTCGCATAACCCGTTCCGGCAAGGTGAGCCAAAAGGTATCTTGCATATCACGTGCTGGATGATCGTGCGGAATGTTCAGCGCACTAAAGTTGATTTCTTCAGTTTCTGCTTCTGGACCATCAAGCAGTTCAAATCCCATTGACGTGAGAATGTTTTCTAGCTTTTCACAAAGACGTGTTTGCGGATGTAAAGATCCGCGGTGGATGCCAGGGCGATATGCGGTGACGTCAAAAAAGTCGCTACGTGCTTCTTGGCGAGTACGTTCTGCAGTTTCAAATTCTGTAACTTTTTTTTCGAAGGCCGCTTGCGCTTGCTTTTTAAAATCGTTGAGTTCTGGGCCAAGAGTCCGTTTTTCTTCAAGCGAAGCTTTTTTGAGTTCAACCATAAGTGTATTTATAGCACCATTACGACCAATAAAAGAAATACGAATATTCTCTACATCATTACGATTCTGAGCTGCTGAGAGTTGTTGATAATAGTCTTGTGCAATGGCCTGAAGGCGGGGATGAGTATATTCCATAGGATAAATTTCGCATGTTTTCCGGCAAGAAAAGCGATACCAGCAAGTTTATTTTAACAGAGTGGAATAGGTTGTGCAATTGCACAAATAAAAGCAGGTAATGACTCTGGTCTGCGAGAATATCTTGCGTTAGCAGTAACTGAATATCTTTTCTGCAAGGATAACACCTTTGGGGTGAAGTTTCATCATCTCGAAAAGCTTGTAAATACCTGGGGATACACATATGATTTTTTTCCCCCCTAGCTCGGCAGCGCCCGCTTCCGACTGAAGAAAAGGCATTTCCATCCGAAATACTTTTTCAGAGGATCCGGTAGCTTGTTGGTACAATTTAGTGAGTTCAGTTGAATGAAATTTTAATTCAGCTGATTCTTGAGCGACATAATTTCCTAATAATTCTGTAGAGATGGTCGCTCCGGATCTAAGCGTTTTCACGGCTGCTGGTAAGTATGGCAAAACGCGTCCCCACGGTATAGCCGTTTGCGATATTGAATTTGTCAGTTGTAGTAATTATCCTTCTTTTTTAACCGATATACCTTAAAAAAGCAATTCGTCTTTATATTCCAGCAGCAGCTAAACGTTCTTGTGGTGTGGGGCGCGATGGGTCGAGGAATTTTTTAACCGATTCTCCACAGAAACCGCCACAACAAGTGAGGATAAGGTCCAATTTTTTGAGATATTTTTTTCCTGCGTCAGTAATCTTTGTTGGTGTATCATTCGATTGATTAGAGTTAACAAAGTTAGCAACTTTATTAGCAAGTTCTCCCACAATTTCAGTTATTTTTACCGTGTTATTAAATGCTCCCTCATCACCGATTTTTTCGAGATCATGAGTGTATTCACTGAGCATGAGTGCTTGGGTTAAAGAAGATATGCATTTTGCTGTTGCTGCCGAACAGATAAAAGCGACGAGGTTATTTTTTATCTGACTGTTTATCAACGATAAAGCTCCCATAAGGAGTGCAAGATTAACAATGGCTTGTGCTTTTTTTGCGGTTTCGAGAGCCGAGTGTTTCCGATAATTGAGTTGTTTTATTGCTCTCAAAATGTGGAAATAGTATTTATCTTTGTCGAGTTCTTCGAGAGGTTGCTCCTGTGCAATGTTTAAAATAGAAAAATAATGTATTGAAAACGGGTTAATCACGATATATTTTTTCCCGTCTTGTATTGAGCCACGAATGGGTGAACCGAGAAGAGTTTCTTCGATGTCTAGCATGCTCCATAAGTCGAATCGTACCGATACATTTTTGTCGATCCTGTAATGTGGGGACGCAGGGTAGTACTCGAGCGGAATAAAAGTGGCGGGAATTTTCATTACCGCTGGAATGAGTGGTAGCCAACCTGCTGGGGCTCCGTGAACGACAGTTGCCGTTACAGAGATAGTTGAAAAAATAACGGCGAGGATAAAATTTTTTTTCATGTTTAATTCCTTAGTTATGTATCCCAAATTGTTTTTTGCCCGTCAAAACGGTGTTTGAGCGAGGATAATTTAGTGCGTGGAATCTGTCGGCCGCGAGGTGTTTTTTCTAAATATCCTTTTCGCATCAGAAATGGTTCGTAGACATCTTCTATGGTTGCACTTTCTTCGCCAATCATGGAGGCGATAGTTTCCAGCCCAACCGGGCCCCCATCAAAATGGTTGATAATAGTATTGATGATCGCGTGATCGACTGCATTAAGGCCTTCATGATCAATGCGCAGAAAGAGGAGAGCTTTTTGAATAAGCTCTGATGAGGCGTGATTATTGTTGTTTATTTGTGCAAAGTCACGGATGCGACGAAGTAATTTCTTGGCGATGCGCGGAGTGCCGCGTGAGCAGTGCGCGAGTAATGCTGCCCCTTCAGTTTCGATTGATATTCCGAGGTGGGTTACGTTTTGCAAGATAATCTCGGTAAGTTCTCCGTCGGTGTAGAAGTCTATTCTTTCAGTAATGCCAAAACGGCTGCGTAATGGTGCAGAGATCATACCCGCCTTTGTTGTAGCTCCAATGAGAGTGAATGGATTTATGGGAAGGTTCACGGACTTGGCGCCTGCTCCCTGGCCGATAATGATGTCGATGCGAAACTGTTCCATGGCGCTGTAAAGAGTCTCTTCGACTGGTGCGGGTAGTCGATGAATTTCGTCGATAAAGAGAATGTCGCGTGATTCAAGACTGGAAAGAAGCGAGACGAGATCACCTGTTCGTTCAAGTGTTGGGCCGCTGCAAATTTTGATACCGACTTGCATTACTGCTGCCATGATTTGTGCGAGTGTTGTCTTGCCAAGCCCCGGTGGTCCAAAGAGAAGAAGATGGTCTAATGGCTCGCCTCGTTGTCGTGCCGCGTCGGTGTAAAGCTTAAGTTTCGTTTTGAGTTCTGTTTGCCCACAATAATCGTCAAATGTTTTTGGATGAAAGTCGCTATTCTGGTCTTCAGCCGTTTCAACGAGCATGATAGGCGTAAGGTCGAGATCAATTTTTTGCTCTGAATCCATCGTTATTGATTGCTTTGGTGATGATAGTTTCGTTCTTACTTTCGATAGTTAGCTTACGGAATTATTGATGCCCGTGCAATGATATTGATGCACCAGCCAAGAGAAGCAAAACCGATCCAAAGGTGCGTGATACCATAGCTGATAAAAGGGAGTGGTATGCCGACAGTTGGCAATAATCCTAATACCATGCAGATGTTAATGACGGTTGAGAAGATAAGTGGCGTTAGGAGACCTATTGCAAGGAGTTGTGCTGAGATATTATTTATAAAAGCTATTTGAATAACGAGCCGTAAAAATAGGAGTCCGAACAGGAAGATAACGAGTGCTGCACCAACGAATCCTAACTCTTCGCAAATAACCGAGAATATGAAATCAGTTCGACTTTCGGGCAGAAAATTTAGTCGTGTTTGGGTTCCCTGTAAAAACCCTTTTCCCCAAAAACCACCTGATCCTATAGCTATTTGCGATTGTTCAATCTGGTATCGTTCTTTGCGACTTGTGCCACCTCCTAAAAAGACAATAATTCTGTTTTTTTGGTATGGTTTTAGATTGTGCCAAGCGATTGGTGCCGATATTGCGCTAACGATGAATAAGGCGATGAAAAAAGGGCGACCAATATTAGCAAGCCAGAGAAGTAAAATTCCCGAGAAAAGAACGAGGAGTGCAGTACCAAGATCAGGTTGTTTAAGGATGAGGACAACGCTAAGCCCGAGAACAAAAAATACAGGAATAAAGGATCGATGCTTCAGTTCACCCGTTTCATCTGAAGCGACTGATGTTGCAAAAAAGGCCGGAAAGAAGAGCTTGGCTAGTTCGGAAGGTTGAAATTTGATAAATCCCAAATTAACCCAGCGTTGTGCACCCATGCCGACACTTCCCTTAACGAGTGTAAAGATAAGGAGGATTATGGTGACGTAGTATCCAACTGTTCCCCATTTTTGAAGAGTTCGATAATCAAAGAAAAATGCGAGGAAAAAGATCCCAAATCCTGAGATAACACCAAAAAGTTGTTTAATGAAAAAAGATGAACAGCTGATTGAAGCGATTGAAATTTGAGTTGCACTAAAGACGAAAAAAAGACTCGTACATGACAAAATGAGAAGAATGACGAAACTTGTCCAGTCAAAAAAACGCAGCTTGCGGCGATCACTATCAAAAAAAAGTCGGGCCATCGCATTAAAAAAATGGTCGGGGCGGCCAGACTCGAACTGGCAACCCCTCGCTCCCAAAGCGAGTGCGCTACCAATTGCGCCACGCCCCGACTTGTATATCAAACGTTCAATTACTTAACTAATGTAAGGTTTTTTCTAAGTACTGGCAACTATTTTTTATTGTTTTCTTCAACGTCTTCTTCTTGGAAATACGGGCACTGGTCGAAGTAGCAGCAATGCCTCCTGCGTGAATTACCGATTACAAAGACAAACCCGAGGTAAATAAGAAATATACCGCCAAGCAACGAAAAAATAGGAATTTCAAATTTCCAGATTGTGTTCAATAAAAACGAAATTCCTACGAATATAAGTGCGATTCCGGTGAACAGGGTGCTCAGTAGGTTCTGGTGTTTTCGTTGATAGGGACACCACGGGCAGTGATTTTTAAAGGGGCATTTTTCACAAAAATGTGGCCACTTGTTTTCATTCATATGGTACTCCTTTTTTGTTAATTGGCTGGTGTGTGCATGCGGATGTCAATATTTCCAAATACAGTTGAAGTTTTGATGAGCATAAGCGGTTTTTCTCCTGGATGGCTCTGGTAAATATAGGTGCTGAATGAGGTTTTGCTGCCGTCAGGGAGCTCTGTTTTAGCAAAGATGGAGCTTGACTCTATTCGTGTTGGTACATCACTTCTGATGAGTACAACCGTTTCCCCAAAGACCGTGTTAATGGTGACATTGAGTGGGCTGTTGAGGGCCTTTATGATACTTGGCGGGACAGTTGAAAGATCTACTTTGGTGCTTCCAAAGGTGGTTGAATATTCATAGAATGGTGCTTCGGGGCGTATTCTTGTTTTATCAAGAGCTACCTTGCCTTCCCCCATAAAGGTTGAGTAGCAGTTTCCGTGTTCTTCTTCGGAATGCCAGCATGAGGTGCGCTTGCCTAATGCCCCAGATATAAGGCTAATGCCGGCATAGAGTAATAAAATTGCCATGAGAATGCGAAAGAGGGGAATGGAGACGCCAAGGACTATACCTACGAGGTAGGTGATGCCAAGAATAATAAGGAGAACTCCGAAAAAGATAGTAGGATTCATAAAACCAGCCGCTTTCTGCTGAAAAAATGGGCCATGATAAAAATTGGACATTACTAAACCGACGAGAAATAGTTTAAAACTTGGGGTGAGTGGTGGGGATCGAACCCACGACCCTCGGAGCCACAATCCGATGCTCTACCAGCTGAGCTACACCCACCATGTTATTCATAGTATAAGTACTCAGCGGAAAACTGCAACATGCATTCCTCCTGTTCCTTGATTTGGCAAGAGGGGCTTTTTTTGCTACCCTTATAAAAATAAGAGAAAATAGGAGAAATAGCATGAAATCTGAAAAAGCCAAAGGGCGGCGAGATATGGAACGTGATGCACGCGAATGGATACTTGTTTTTGGTGCGCGCGAGCATAACCTCAAAAACATTTCGACTGCTCTGCCAAAGGGAAAGTTTACCGTTATTACTGGGCCTTCGGGGTCGGGAAAGAGCTCATTGGCGTTTGATGTGCTCTACGCTGAGGGACAGCGACGTTATCTCGAGTCTCTCTCGCTTTATGCACGTCAGTTTTTGGGAATGCCGCAAAAGGCGCAGTGTGATCGTATTGAGGGACTTTGCCCGGCAATTGCCATAGACCAAAAAACAGTCGGATCAAATCCACGATCTACGGTTGGAACGATTACTGAGGTATATGATTATCTGCGTGTTCTTTACGCCCGTATCGGGCATCTCCATTGCCCGCAATGTCGTGTGCCTGTCGAATCGAGTACTGTAGAGCGAATGGTTCATCAGGTTGGCGAAAAGAACGTGGGTCTGTCAGTTCTTGTGTGTGCACCTATTGCCCGCGAAAAGAAGGGGACGTTTGTTAATGAATTATCGCAGTTGATTGAGCAGGGGTTCCATAGATTTTTAATCGATGAAAAACGATACTCGTTTGATTCAGTGCGCGATCTTTCTTCTCTTAATCTTGCAAAAACAAAGCATCATTCTGTTGAAGTTATTGTCGACCATCTCGAGGTTCTTCCTCTCGATCCTGATGAACGACAGAGACTTGCTGAAGCACTTGAGCGTGCATGTGCCCTGGCGCATGGTTTTTGTCTGGTGCGCGCCGGTATGTCTGAGCAGCTCTTTTCGATGGCGCGAACATGTCTCCAGTGCGACCGTTCTTTTTCCGAGCTTGAGCCGCGTATGTTTTCGTTTAATTCGCCTATCGGTGCGTGCAAGCAGTGCCATGGGCTTGGTGTTGTGTTTGCTGGTAGTGAGTGGCTTGGAGTCGAGACAACCTGTTCTCGGTGCTGGGGGCGTCGCTTGCATGATGAAGCACTTTCTGTTTTTATTAACGAGCATTCGATTTATGACCTTGGCGAGCTTTCCATTAAAAAACTACGAAGTTTTTTTGAAAAAATAGATATTTCTCCTTCCGAGTATGAAATAGCGCGCGGACTGATTCATGAGATTAACCATCGATTAAGTTTTCTTGAAGATGTAGGGCTTGGCTATTTAACGCTTAATCGTGATGCACGAAGTCTTTCTGGCGGAGAAGGACAGCGTATTCGTCTGGCACGACAACTTGGCTCTTCATTGAGTGGTGTTTTGTACTTGCTTGATGAGCCGAGCATTGGGTTGCATCAACGAGATAATGATCGTTTGATCGAAACTCTCAAGAAGTTGCGTGATATTGGTAATACCGTTGTGGTAGTAGAGCACGACATCGATACTATGATGCAAGCCGATTATCTTATTGATATGGGGCCCGCAGCGGGTGTTTTTGGTGGGTCTGTTGTTGCCGAAGGAACTCCAGTGAAAGTTGCGGAGGATGTAAGATCGGTTACGGGTGCCTACTTGTCAGGAAGGCGTTCGGTTGAACGAATCAGTCCCCTGCGTGTTCCAAGAGGCTTTGCGACGTTAACGCGTGCCACCGCTCACAACCTAAAAAATCTGACCGTTAAATTTCCGCTTGGTGTTTTTTGTGGGGTTTCCGGGGTCTCTGGCTCGGGAAAAAGTTCTCTTATTATGCATGAGTTGGTTCCTGCGCTTCAGGCATTAACAACGAAGCATGGGCGTACTCGCGGAACGGGAGTTGTTGATATTGCTGACCAGACGATTGCTTCGGTGGTGGTTATTGACCAGTCTCCTATTGGTCGAACCCCTCGTTCGAATCCGGCGACATATATTGGAATTTTTAATGACATACGTGCTCTTTTTGCGGGGTTGCCTGAGAGCAAAGTGCGCGGCTATCCCGTTGGCCGTTTTAGTTTTAACGTTGCCGGTGGTCGCTGCGAAACATGTCGTGGGGATGGAACCATTACTATTGCAATGCATTTTCTTCCCGATGTTGTTGTTGATTGCAAGGCATGCGGTGGTAAACGATTTAATAAAGAGACCCTTGAGATTACTTATAAGGGTAAGAATATTGCCGATATTCTTGCGATGAGCGTTAATGAGGCGGCGCCATTCTTTTCAGCACATAAAAGTATTGCGCGGCGGTTGCAGCTCCTTGCCGATGTTGGGCTTGGCTATCTTACACTTGGTCAGCCAGCAACAACTCTCTCTGGTGGAGAAGCGCAGCGGATTAAGCTGGTCAATGAACTTGCCAAGCGTGGTGAAAAGACATTCTATATTCTCGATGAGCCAACAACAGGGCTGCATTCATGCGACATAGAAAAATTGCTAATAGTGTTTGACAGGTTGGTTGAGAAAGGGAACTCGGTGCTTGTGATTGAGCACAATCTTGACGTTTTGAAAGCAGTAGATTACCTTATAGACCTAGGACCTGAAGGTGGTGATGAGGGTGGGACAGTGGTTGCATCTGGAACTCCTGAGCAAGTTGCGCAGTCTCCGATGAGTCACACCGGTTCTTACCTACGTCGTATATTAAGAGTGTGAGAATACGGGTAATAAGTTAATTAATGAAATAATCTTCCGAAATGGGGGAAATGGTGAATCGTTTATTACTTCGCATGTTGCCTTTAGTTCTGATTTTAGGGAATGGTCTTGGAGCTGGGTCTGATGGTGGTGTAGCACTTCCTGTGGACGCGGTGCCGGTAATTGTACAAGAGCCGGTTGCACAAGTTCCCGGGAAAGAATCAGCAGCTATTGCTGCGTGTCGTCACATAACAGCTGAAAATGTACAGATCGCTCAAGAAAAATTTGCGCACCAGGTACGCAAATTTCGTTGTAGGCAATTCGGTATAGCCGGTGGTCTTGCTTTGATGGCCGGTGGTCTTGGAGTTGCAGTATGGAAATTGTTTCCATTCATAAAAAACCGTGTGTTAGGCCCAACAACTTCGGAGTTAGAAGAAAAAATTGATCAACTCCAGGAGCGCATTAAAACCGTGGAAGAAAAATGTCCTGGTATGGTTCGTGAACGTTCGCATTCGTCGTCGATTGCCAGAAAGGTTGGATGGGGGACATTGATTGGTGGTTTTGCTCTTGCGTTTGGTAAATTACTTGCTGTCGAAGCGGCAAAAGATATTGTGATAGGGGTGCCGCGGCGTGCTCTCGAAAATTCGGCGAATAATCTCGCTAGCATGGCTCTTTCTTCTTCACTTAATAAGGGTTTGCGTTACCTGAGTTGGTATCCTAGATTTGCAAATTATGCCAATGATAATACGTTACTCTTTGATAAGATTACCCGTGTAGAGTTGCATTGCGCTGCAGAGGAGCAGTTGGGTGATATCGATGATCTCCGACGCGCCGTTAATGATCTTGTTGATGAAGTTGAGCTTGTGCTTGGATTCCTTAAATTCTTTGCAGGATTGAAGAGTGATGTATCTGGTGTGTGTGTTCGGTTTGGCGAAAGTATCGAGCGCAAGATGAATCAGCTTGCTGATTCTGCATCGCAAGGAAATATGGTTGCTTGCTCTAAAGAACTGCAAATTCTTAAATATGACATTGCGCTCTGCATAAAGCATCTGTAGGATAAATAAGTTAGTTTGAGGGGGTTTATTCCCCCTCTTATTTTTGTTTCTCCTTCTTTCATCAGATAGCATGAGCACTACACCTCTTCTTCAGCAATATTTTTCCATAAAAAATGAATATACTGGCCCTTTACTCTTCTTTCAGGTCGGTGATTTTTACGAACTTTTTTTTGAAGATGCTGAGCGAGCGTCAGCGTTTCTGGGAATTGCGCTTACTAAACGTGGAACGCATCAGGGAAAGCCAGTACCATTATGTGGCGTACCTGTTCATTCGATAGATCATTACCTTATTAAACTGGTTCGCGGTGGTTTTAGAGTAGCGCTTTGCAATCAACTAGAAGAAGCACGGCCAGGTACTGTTGTTAAACGAGGGGTAACTCAAGTTTTGACGCCGGGAACCTTAACAGATATTAAACTTCTTACAGAAAAAACAGCTTCTTTTTGTGCTGTTGCGTTTCCAAGTGCACAGCAGTGTGGTCTCCTTTTTATGGAGTTGCTGACGGGACAGCTTTGGGCAACATTAGTTCCTTGCGATGATGCAGTTCATTACGAGGCTGAGTTGGCACGGTTTATGCCCGATGAAATTTTGCTTCCGAATAGTAAATTTGGTGGTGTGTTTGAGAATGTTGTTCGACGTCTTGGTTATACCACAACGCTTGCTGAGGTAGCGATTGAAGATGAAGATTTTAAAAGTTGGTTTGTGCGGTTTGGATCTTCTTCCGCTTCTGTTTTTATTGAACAATCAGAAGTACTCCGGGGTGCTCTCGCACTACTCTTTCGGTATTTGAAAAAGAATCAGGTGCAATCGTTAGATCAGTGTACGACTCTCTGGTGCTATTCTCCCGATGATTACTTGATGCTTGATGCACGAACACAACGGAACCTTGAATTGGTGAAGCGGGGAGTGGATGATACAGAAACGCATACGCTTTTTTCGCTTATTGATCGCGCAGTGACTTCTATGGGATCACGAATGCTCAAGAAGTGGCTATTGCGCCCTCTGGTGCGACGTGAATTGATTGAGCTCCGGTTACATGCGGTAACCCATTTGGTGTCTGATCTTTTATTCCGAGAAAAATTTCGCGAGTTATTACAGGCGGTGGGTGATCTCGAGCGCGTGGTTGGGCGAATTGTGCTTCGTCGTGCCCAATTTAATGATTATCGGGTATTAGGTAGAGCGCTTGCGCAGATTCCAGCTATTAAAAATCTTTTTGTTTCGGTGCGACACCTTTCCCTTTTTGAACGGTTGTATGACGGCCTTGGAGAATTTGAACAACTTGTTTCACTTCTTGAGCGAACTTTGAATGATGATCCTGCGCGTGACTGGCTGGTAAAAAGTGGTTGCAATGCGGAGCTTGATCGGCTGCGAGAGCTTATGAACGATGTTTCGCATGCGATGGCAGCATTTGAAAGGAAGGAGCAGGAGCGAACGGGTATCGGTTCATTGAAGGTGACCTACAATAAAATTTATGGGTATTCTCTTGAGATTACTAAAGTTCATCGCGATTCTGTTCCTGATAATTACGTGCGATTACAGACATTGGCAAATCGGGAGCGTTTTACCACTCCAGCGTTACGTGAATTAGAGCAGGAGATTGCGCAGGCAGAACGCGAGAGCGTTGCTTTGGAGCAAGAGTTGTATCGGCAGCTTTGCCTGGACGTAGAGAATTTTGGGCCTGCCTTAAAAAAGACAGCACAGCTCCTGGCACAGGCTGATGCCCTCTCCGGGTTGGCGCAGCTTGCGTATGAAGAAGGGTATGTCTGTCCTACGTTTCATGACGGGCGAGATATTTTTATTCGGGATGGCCGCCACCCCGTAGTTGCAAAAGAACTTGGTAACGGCTTTATTTCCAACGATACAAAACTTTCTGAGGATGAGCGAACCTGGATTATTACTGGTCCCAATATGGGAGGAAAATCGACCTACCTACGGCAAGTTGCGCTTATTGTTATTATGGCGCAAATGGGCTCTTTTGTGCCGGCGGGAGAGGCGATTTTGCCTTTATGTGATCGAATTTTCACCAGAATCGGCGCTGCCGATCAGCTCGCTGAAGGTAAAAGTACTTTCCTTGTCGAAATGGAAGAGACGGCAGTTATCTGTAATCGAGCAACAGAGAAGAGCTTGGTAATTTTAGATGAAGTTGGCCGAGGAACAAGTACTTATGACGGCATGGCAATTGCGCAAGCGGTACTTGAATATCTTCACGATAAGATCCGGGCACGGGCTCTTTTTGCTACTCATTATCATGAGCTGACGATTCTTGAAGAGACACATAAGGGGGTTGCTTCGTATCATGCTGCAAGTATGAAAACGGTCGAGGGTATAGTGTTGCTCCATAAAATTTTACGGGGAAAAGCAGATGGTAGCTTTGGTATTGAGGTTGCCAAGGGGGCATGTTTGCCGCCGAAAATTATTGAACGTGCACAAGAACTTCTTGGCCAGTACCATGCGGCCAGTCTGCAGACCCGAGTTGCCGTGCATCAAAACACTGTACTTCCTGATTTTTAATACGGGGCCTCTGGCCTCCCGCCGCTACGGTTTACTTATTTGAGCGAGTGCGGAAGTGTACTTTTTATCTGTTCTTTAGGTTAAAAATATCTTTTTACCTTTTTCAATTGTTTTTATTTTAATTCAATCTCAATTGATATGATTCTTTCTCGACGAAATGCGATACATAAGGCTCAAATAATTCGACAGTTGACTACCTGAATATTTTTTTGTGAAAATAAAAGGGGAAAAGGAGGCGTTATGAAAAAGATACCGAGAGGTCTGTTTGTTGCACTAACTTTCTTGGCATGCGGAGTAGTGCACGGTGGGCAGTTGAATAAAAATAGTTGTTGTGAACTTTGGGGTGGTTTGAATGACGAGTCGAATGAGAATTTTCTTTTGTTTCGTATTCAATCTGCATGCAAGTCAGTCATGAATGTGTGGGATGTCTTTAAACTTTTGGGTACCATAACGATTGCCCCCCATTACCGCCATATTCTTTTGCGCAAAACATACACTGATGTTGCTCAGTTATTCTCTGAAGTGAGTGTAATCTCGTCTCTGGGCGGAGCATGCCCCTTCTTGTGCAGGGGGCTTGAGTATGAATTAATCGATCTTGACGAACGATTGCGCGGGGCTGTGGAAATATTTTCTATTGCATGTGGGGCGTATACGCAGGAAAATGAAAAGTTGATTTCAATTATTCTAGAACGGGCACAAGGGCAAATCTCTTCCTGTTTAAAGATACTTGGTTTGGAAGTTTGTGTTTAAAAATCGATTCCGATTTCTACCCCCATGAGCGAAAGTTTCTGATACGCCCCTTTTCCACTTAAGAGGTGATTGTAAAAAAACGAGATGTGAGGAAGGTGTGGGTGTGTTTCTTGCGCAAGGTCATACTCCATAAGAATGTGTAATGTGGTATTGCGCCATGATGGTGCCTGTGGTGGTGAACTTTTTTGGGCTTGGTAGGTTAGTCCAAAGAGAAAGGAAAATCCTTGAAGAAAATGATCGGCTTTTAAAAATACGTTGACATGATGCTGAATGCCGGGATGGTCAAAAAGAAAGAGAAGATTGCCGCCTATGCCGGCGGTAATCCAGTCAAAAATTCCTACAGAAAGAGCGAGGCGTGATCCCCATGCGGTATGTTGATCTTTTTCAAATAGGGGGAATAGTAATCCTGTCTCACAAGAAAAATCTATGAAATCGAAATGAGGTGACGGGCACCAACACCAGGCGCCTCCCCCAAAAAGCTCAGAAAATCCGTGTCGGTAGTTATTGCATCTACTGTTTGAGTATCGTCGGTCGTGGAGTCGGTCTACTACGATCATACTTCCGATATAGCCGTGACAGCCTATGTTTGCGGTTATATATGCTCCTGAACTATGGACGGCGCGATGCCGATCTTCTTCGGGGGCAAAGCGGCATTCCCCTTTGCCGATAGAGCCTGCTGTTCTTACACCAAGACTAATAAGGCCGGGGGTGGCAAGACGCGGTTCTCCCGGAAAAAAAGATGCACGATAGGGAAAACCGAATTCGATAAGTCCGTAAAGGGTCACCGGAAGACCCAAGAGGAAACAGAGCAATCTTGTGTTCATACGTTGTGTTTTTCGGTAAACTAAACTCATAAGGTTTGCAGAGAGCCTACTAAAAATAAACTGATAAAGGAAACGCTATGAGTAACGCTGAAGAGATGAAAAACGAACAAGATAGTGCTCGGAATGCAGATACGGCGCCATCAGACGTTGAACAAAAATTATTGCGTGTCTGTGCCGACTTTGAAAATTTTAGGCGTAATGCTGAAAAAGAGCGTCTTGTTGTAGGACATCTTGCGCAAGTAGCTCTCTTGCGTGATTTGCTCCCTTTCGTTGATAATTTTGAACGGGCACTTGAATCGTTCAGAGCAGCGGGTGATATTGCACCTGCTGAGGCTGCACGACTGCAGGGTGTTGAGTTACTCTATCGTGAATTGCAACGATTGCTCGAAAAGTATGAAGTTACCGAAATACCAACCGATATGCCGTTCAATCCAGAATTTCATGAAGCAATGATGCGTGTTCCAAACAGTGGCAAGTCTGCAGAGAGTATTGTATCTGTTTTGCAGAAAGGTTATCTATGCCGAGATACAATTTTACGTCCCGCTCGTGTTTCCGTTGCACAGTAAAACAACAGCTTTAATTGTGAATGTCTAAGCTTTGACCTTCCTAGCGGTGCCAGAATTGGGCGATTGCAACAATAAGTTCAAGAAAAATGAGAACACTGATAAGGATGTTAAAAAGATCCTCGCGAGCTGTTCGGGCGCGGTTTTCATAAACTTCGCTTAAATCGTGTATAATTTCTAGTTTCTTATTGATTGATTCTTTCCAGTTTGAGAGATCAAGGGCAGTATTTAATGCCATGTATAATTCGTAAAAGTAAGGTTCGCCGACGATCTTTATGCTGTTTTCCAGACGTTCAGTTATAACTGAGATTTCAACTTTGAGCATTCCAAGATTTTCAACTTGACTCGCGCAGCTTTTTTTGCCGCTACCGGGAAGATATGAGCAGGAAAGTGGTGCTTGAGGGCTGCCAGTGTACGCTTGTGTAAGTTTTTGGTCGAGCATGCGGTCGAAATATTGAAGTTCAAGGTGTTGGATATTTACAAATTCAAAGAGGTCGAGCGCTTCCTCGTATTCGTCGTCGTAAAGGAAGGTTGCATCGGTATCAACTGCTATGAAATCTCCTCGATAATAGCCGAATGCCTGTTCAAGGATTTCGTTTTTCTTGAATTCCGAGAGTGATTCGTCTTCAAATCGAAGAATCGATGCTATGGTTCCACCATGCTTTTCTTCAAGTTGCTTGCCGGGGAGATCTTCTTGTGTGTTGACTTGAATAAGTAGGTACGAGGTATTGATATGAAAGAAATTAGGGTTTTTTATAAAACGTTCGATGAGACGGTAGACGACAGCTGCATCCGTAGCGCCCTGTTCTCGGTATTTTCGTTCTATGTTATCGATTTCATGTCGCAGATCTTCAAGTGTTGACTTAAAAGGAATTTTGTAAGTGAGAGACACAACGCCAAAATGATGTATCTTGATTGCTTCGCAGTAGTTGCTTGGTTCACCCTGTTCTGGCAAAACAATATCGATAGGACGATGATAATTTTTAAAATATTTGGCCGGAGTAATCGTTTTTTTAGCAATACTGCTTTCTTGCGCAATGGCGTTGAGGTTGATGTCTTCACCAACATCGAACGCGTGAAAAATATATATGTGGCCTGAAAATATGCGTGTCATGTTATGAACCTTCGTTTTTGAGGATGGCGAGGAATGCCTCCTGCGGCACTTCTACTGACCCAACCTGCTTCATACGTTTTTTGCCCTCTTTTTGTTTCTCTAATAATTTGCGTTTTCTGGTTATATCGCCACCATAACACTTTGCGATAACGTCTTTCCTGACAGGTGCGATAGATTCGCGAGCAATAATTTTTGCTCCGATTGCTGCTTGAATAACTACTTCAAATTGTTGCCGAGGTATTGCCGTTTTGAGCTTTTTAGTGAGAGAGCGTCCAATGCGATATGCATTATCTTCATGCACGATAAGTGATAATGTGTCCACCGCTTTTCCGCTCAGTAAAATGTCCATTTTTACCAGATCTGATGTCTGATACCCAGCGCGTTCATAATCCAAACTTGCATAGCCAGAGCTGAGAGATTTGAGTTGATCATAAAAATCGGTTGCGATTTCGTTGAGCGGGAGACGATAGATGAGAATTACGCGATCCTCGCTAAGAAAGGTGAATTCTTGTTGCACGCCTCTCCTGTCTTGGCAGAGTTGCATAATGGGACCGATATATTCTTTCGGGACAATGATTGTTGCGCGGACTGTGGGTTCGCGAATTTCTTCGATAAATTGGCGGTCGGGAAAAGACGACGGGTTGCTGATTTTTTCAGTTTCGCCGTTAGTGCGTACTATTTCATAAAGTACACTTGGTGCTGTTGCAATGACTGACAGATTGTACTCTTGTTCTAATCGCTGTTTAAAAACATCCATATGCAGAAGTCCTAGAAAGCCGCATTGAAAGCCGAGGCCAAGTGCCGAAGAGCTTGTCTTTTCGACCGAAACACTTGCATCATTGAGAGTCAATTTTTCAATAGCGTCCCGCAAAAGATCGAAATCTGAAGCATCGACTGGATAAATACCGGCAAAGACCATTGGTTGCGCGGGTTTAAAGCCCGGGAACGGAATTACCTCTTTTTTTGCCAGATGAACAGTGTCTCCGACGCGTGCTTCACGGACGCTCTTCATGCCGGCGATGAGATACCCAACTTGTCCGGCGTAGAGTGTTTGAACGGGAACACGATCAGGGAACATAAGTCCGACTTCAAGAGCCTCATAGCTGCGTCCTGTTTGTGCCAATGAAATCTGGTCTCCTTTTGAAAGGGCCCCGTCTTTAAGCGCGATGAGGACTATTACCCCTTGATATTCATCGTACCACGAGTCGAAAAGAAGGGCTTTGAGTTGCCCCGCTGGATTTCCCTGTGGCGGCGGTAATTTGGTGACTATTGCTTTTAAAATATCGTTGATTCCTGCGCCGGTTTTGGCTGAAGCACGGAGAATGTCTTCGTGGTTGAAGTCAAAAAGAGTTTTGAGCTCATGCTCGACCATTTCGGGGTGTGCGGCAGCCATGTCAATTTTGTTGATGACCGGAATGATGGTCAAATTCTGTTCAAATGCAAGGTAAAAGTTGGCAACCGTTTGTGCCTGTGCCCCTTGCGAGGCATCGACAAGGAGGAGGGCACCCTGACATGCATACAGAGATCGTGAAACTTCGTAGCTAAAGTCGACGTGGCCAGGGGTATCGATAAGATTGAGAAGATAATCTGTGCCGTCGAAATTGTAAAACATTGATGCTGTCTGTGCTTTGACGGTGATACCTCGTTCGCGTTCAACGGGAAGCTTGTCCAGAAACTGTTCATGTCGGATTCGTGACGAAATAGTGCCGGTTACCTCAAGTAATCGGTCACAAAGGGTTGATTTGCCATGATCAATATGGGCAATAACAGAAAAATTGCGTACGCACTCAGGGGTGAAACCCTGTAATTTTATTTTTTTTTCATCCATAGGAGACTGCTGATAGGAAAAAACATTTCTTTAATTATAGCAGAAAAGCGTACGCTCGGAAAGAGCACCTTTTTATTGCTTCAGGCGTTTGAGTACTGACATTATCAGGTTGAAGTAGTAAGGGACCTGTTGATAAATCTGCTCAGCTATAGCTTCACGGTAGATATAAGCCGTATTATTTCGCGCGTCAATCATCTGAAGCGCCAATTCACCCTCTTTCCCTGAGATAAGTTCGATTGCGACGGCCTCCCTGATTGCGCTTTTTGGGGATTTGGCTGTGACACCGTGTTCCTTTTCCATGAAGAATTTGAGGTACTTCCAAAAGAGGTCGGTGCAATATTCAAATCGCTGGATCGTTGAATCACGATGTCGGCGATAATCTTCTTCATCTGCGTCGGCCGGAAACTTGTTGGCATCATCTAATGCGGTAACAAGAGTTCTGAGGGCCGCATCAAGTACGGTTTTTCGTTCTTTCAGAAGTTCCATAATACTCCCTTTTTAAAAATTTCTTGACGAAATGATTCTGAAGATGCCTGAAGGTCTACGAGATCAACCTTGTAGGGTATGTTTGATTCGTCCAGTTCTCCCCAAACTTTAAGAAGAGTGGCAAAATCGACTGTCGAACCGTTGTCGATTGCTATATCAATATCAGAACCAGGGCGGTTTTTATGGGTTGCGCGAGAGCCAAAGAGATAGATTCGTGCTTGTGGAAAATGGCGGCGTACAATTGTATAGATTTGTGGGTAGAATTGCGCGGCAATGTCCTGTGTGTCCGTATTCATTCATATTACCTAAAAGGTGAGAAAGTTGACCAATCTGCACTAGATAAATTTTACAAAAATGATATATTAAAAACAATATAGTGAGGTTGGTTGTTTAAAAAATAGTAGAATTCCTCACGAGCAGGTAAAAAATAGGAGCAATAGTATGAATACGATTCTTTATTGTTGTAAAAAAACGGTTTTGAGTTTGTCGATTTTTTTAGGCCTTTTGTGTCCAGTAGCGCCAGTCGGAGCCATGGGCAATCTTCTCAGTACAGGAGAATCGTCACGGAAGGTAGGGGTTAGTCCTCTTGCAATCCCAAAGATGGAAAAACCGAGCTTGTGGCAACACTGGGGGCCGACGCTGGTTCAAAGCTCTGTCCGTTTTTTGGTGACGGGTGCTCTGGTTGTGGGTACTGTAGTTGCTTGGAATCAGTTTTGGGACAGGCGGTGTGAAGGGCTGTGTAGTCGATTTTTTGATGAGTTTAAAAAAGACTTCAAATGTGGGGATGGGGACATAGGTTTTTTTGATAAAGAAAAAATAAAGCGATATTTCTATGATGAGTTATCAATTTATGACGAGATGACCTCGTATGCGGTTACTAGCGCTGTTGAAAAACTAAAGAAAAATTTTCCTTGCTATATGTTGCCAAAGCATTCGCAGACTGGGGAGCCGCTATTGGTAAATTTGGCTAAAAAAGGCGGAAATATTGCAACGCTTATGGAAGCTCTTTCTGAAGCGGATAGAAAAAAATGGGTTAATGCATATTGGGATGTTAGAGGGTTTACCGAAACACCGTTTACCGCTCTTTTGACGTGCGTTGCATCTTCGTCATATCCAATCGATAATTACTTAAACAATGTTGAGGCCCTGCTTCCCTTTGTTGATTTTACTCTGAAAGTTGGAAAAGCACTTGATTCTTCAAAACTTCCAGAAGGTTTTGATGCTGCAAAAGCCTCTTATCTTGACTACTACATTTTGAAGTGCAAAGAAGGCGAAAGTACGCCTTGGAAGTTTGTTGTGGATAAACTCATTGAGAAGAAACAGACATGCGAACAGGTGAAAAATGCACTTCTTAATGGGTGGTGTTTGAATGATGATGATTTTCATAATTCATTGAAGAGTGTTCTGCCTAATTTTTCTGATTCGAATCCAAACAAATAAACAAGAGAAAAAGGAGTAGCGTTTGATCGTTGAGTCTACTCGGTTTTTGCTGTATGCTCATTATGTTCTTACCAAGACTATACACATGAATTTTCTTTATAGATAAAGGGCTTTTCCATGCAAGAGCGCACCAAACCGGTCGTGATTGAAGAAGAATTACAGTCATCGTTTTTAGATTATGCGATGTCTGTGGTGGTCAGTCGCGCTATTCCGGATGTGCGCGATGGTTTGAAGCCTGTCCATCGTCGTGTTTTGTATACGATGAATCAGTTGGGTTTTCATTACAACAAGCCATATCACAAGTCGGTTCGTGTTGTTGGTGAGGTGCTTGGACGGTATCATCCTCACGGAGACCAAGCTGTGTACAATACCATGGTCGGGATGGTGCAAGATTTTTCTAAGCGGTACCCGTTGTTGGATGGACAAGGAAACTGGGGTTCTATCGATGGCGATAATGCTGCCGCGATGCGCTATACCGAAGTGCGCATGCAAAAAATTTCCCAGGAGCTACTTGCTGATCTTGATAAAAAGACGGTTCCTTTTGTACCCAATTTTGATGATTCTACTGTTGAACCTACTGTTCTGCCAAGTCGTATCCCCCATCTTTTGGTGAATGGGACAACCGGAATTGCGGTTGGTATGGCAACGTCGATTCCCCCTCATAATTTGGGTGAAGTAGTCGATGCGTGTCTCTTGCTGCTCGAACGTGGCGACGAGGTTTCTGAGGAAGAGTTATTTTCAATAGTTCCTGGCCCGGACTTTCCAACCGGCGGTATTATTTGTGGTCGTTCCGGTATTGTTCAGGCGTATCGGACCGGTCGTGGCAATGTGATTGTGCGCGGTGTGGTTTCTGTTGAAGAAGGGAAAAAAGGCGGCATCATTGTTATTTCTGAATTGCCCTATCAGGTAATTAAGGCTGACCTTATCGTGAAAATTGCTGATCTGGTGAAAGCAAAGGTAATCGAGGGTGTTACCAATATACGGGATGAATCAGATAGAAAAGGTATGCGTGTAGTAATTGAGTTGCGGCGGGGGGAAATTCCCGATGTAATTATCAATCAGCTTTACAAGTATACACAGCTTCAGACCTCTATAAGTATTTTAATGCTAGCGCTGCTGAATAATCAGCCGCTTATTTTTCCGCTGCGTCGTCTGATTGAAGAATTTTTGACGCATCGTCGCGAGGTGGTTACCAAGCGAACTGAGTATGATTTAACGCGGGCGCGTGAGCGAGTACATCTCTTTGAAGGTTTCCTTATTGTTTTAGCTCATATTGACGAGGCGGTTAAACTTATCAAAGCATCACGAACAGCTGAGGAGGCTTCTGAGCGCCTGCAAGCGGCTCTTTCACTTACTCCTGAGCAATGTGTTGCTATTCTCGATATGCGTTTAAACCGGTTAACTGGTCTTGAGCAAGAAAAGATTCACGCTGAGATAGAAAGACTACGAGTAGCTATCGCATTTTATCAAAGTGTTCTTGAAGATGTTGATGTTTTACGTTCTGAGATTAAAAAAGAACTCGTCGAGTGTCGTGATCTTTATGCCGATGATCGACGCACCCGTATTGAAGGGGCGCTTGATGCAATGACCGAGGCTGATCTGATCCCTGACGAGAGTGTTGTGGTGACGTTGACTCGTAAAGGGTATATCAAACGGGTTCCGCTTGAGGTGTATGGCATTCAACATCGCGGTGGCAAAGGTAAGAAAGGTATGGCAACCCTAGAAGAGTCAGATGATGTAGTACAGGATATTTTTGCAACGCGAAACCATGATGAATTGCTCTTCTTTACCAGTTTGGGGCGTGTCTATAGCAAACAGGTTTTTGAAATTCCTGAAGGTTCCCGTGTCGCCAAGGGACGTGCTATTGTTAATATCCTCCCGTTGCAAGAAGGCGAACATGTGGTTCGGTTGCTCTGCGCGCGTGATTTTGCGGATAAATTTTTGGTTATGGTTACTAAACTGGGTGTTATCAAACGTGTTGAAGCATCTGCGTTTGCGAAGGTGCGCAGTACGGGTATTAGGGCAGTGACGCTTAATGAGGGCGATGAACTAGCATTTTGCTCTCTAAGCTCGGGTCTTGACTCTATTGTCTTGGCGACGGCTGAAGGGTATGGCATTCGCTTCAAAGAGGGCGAGGTACGCGCTATGGGACGTCAAGCTGCTGGCGTTCGTGGCATAAAACTGCGTAAGGGCGATCGAGTCATCGGTATGGAAGTAGTTGCTGACGATCGAGATATTCTTTTTGCAACTGAACGTGGCTATGGTAAGCGTGTTCGCGTTGGAGATTTCCGTATAGCGCATCGTGGCGGTATGGGGGTTCGTACGATTCCAGCAGACAAGCGAAATGGCAAAGTTATTGGGTTACAGGTTGTTGATGATATTGCAAGTCTCTTGCTTATTGATGCTGTTGGCAAAATAATTCGTCTTCATCCCAAAGAGGTTCGAACTATGGGGCGTCAAGCAAAAGGGGTTCGTCTTATTCGCTTGGATCCTGAGCAGCGGCTTGTTGGCGTTGCCGTGGTACATGATGAAGATGGTGAAGAAGGGGCTGAAGAGCCAGTAACTCCGGAGCGTGAAGCGGTATCATGAGTCAATCAACACGTGAGGTGATTCTCCACTGCTCCTTGATTGACGGTGTTGGTCCGGCGGTATTAGCTCGTTTGCAGCGTTTTTTACCGCAATGTTCCTTTCCTGATCTTTATCAATGGCGGATTGCTGATTTTATTGAGCGTATCGGATTCTCAGAACGGCTGAGTAAGCTTTTCGTTGATGGTTTGCGTTGTAAGGCGATGCTTGATCGCGAACTTCATCTTCTTGAGCGTCACCAGATTTCGTGGGTAGTGCTCGGGGAAGACGATTATCCAGCGCTTTTACGTGAAATTTACCTTCCGCCAACAATTCTTTACTGGTGCGGTGCTTCGCCGCATGGTGCGGAACGTGCGGTGGCATTTGTGGGTTCTCGTCAGGCGGGTGATTATGCGCGTCGTGTAGTTGAGACCCTTGTTCCGGGTGCCCTTTCCGCGGGGGCTGTCATAGTGAGCGGCGGTGCGATTGGTGCGGATACAATGGCACATGAGGCAGCGTTATGTGCGGGGGGAAAGACGGTGGCTGTTCTCGGATCCGGGCTCTTGAGACCATATCCGGCGGTTAATAAGCGACTTTTCGATCGGATTGTTGCATCTGGAGGAACGTTGTTGAGTTCGTTTTCATTGGGGACAGCAGCGTTGCCAGGGCATTTCCCGGCGCGGAACCGTATTATTTCTGGGATGTGTCAGGCAACGGTAGTGGTGCAAGCGGCAGAAAAGAGTGGAGCACGTATTACCGCGCTTCAGGCACTTGAACAAGGCCGCACTGTCTGTGTAGTTCCTGGAGATATTTTCAATCCATTGAGTGTTGGTTGCCATAGGCTTCTTGAAGAGGGTGCAACCCCTGTAACCAGTGCTACTGATTTATTGCGGGCATTGGGGTGGGAAGTCTGTGAGGACATGAGTTCTGAGTCAACTGCAAAGTCTGCGAGCACCACTGATCCACTTGTTTTTTTTTGCCGTGTGCCGCGTACGTTTGATGAACTGTTGCACGAGGTCCCTGTGCCGGCCGTTGAAATGCAAGATCGTCTTTTTAATTTGCAGATTACTGGCGCTATTTTGCAGGATTTTACTGGTCGGTGGGTTTCTACGCAAGCGATATAACGGGCCATGAAAAGGTCGTTGCGAGTAATCTTTCTTTCAGATACACTAATAATACAAGTTTGTTTATAACAGGAGCATTAATATGCCAGTACCAAAGAGAAAATTATCCCGTTCACGCCGAGATATGCGTAGTGCTAATAAGGGGCTTGATCCGCAGCCTTTAATGTTTTGCCATGAAGGTTCATGCCAAGCTTCTCCTACGCCACGGTTGCCGCATCAAGTCTGTCCAAATTGTGGTTTTTACCGGGGCAAAAAGGTGTTGCGCACTAAAAAGGATCGCGCTCTTTCGCGTGACGAGGTCCGTTCAAAAAAAGCCCAGCAGCCACAAGAAGGCGCGCAAGGCGAGTAACGAGCGGCAAATAAGGAAAGATTTTAACATTTTTGGAGTGAGAGTATGAAGGTTGTTGAATGGTATCGCACTGCCGTGAGACAACAACGTAGCCGACGATATATGCTCATAGGACTACTTATTGTGGCATTTGTCGGGGTTGATGTTGTTGTATATCGCTGGTATTCGAACCGTTATAATGCTCGTGCCCAACAGGAATTGGCGCACTGCATGGAGATTGTAGAGCGTGCTTTAAAGGAGAAGCAGCCTGCGCTGCTTGAACAGGCGCGTTTGGAGACGGGTGTTGGATATGAACGGTATTCTCGTTCATCATTAGCACCTTACTTTTTAGCGTTAGACGCTGACTTGGCGCTTGCCCAAGGAGATCGTACAAAAGCCTGTGCTCTTATGGAACGAGCTGTTGGAGCACTCTCTGATGATGCAGCAATGTATGGTTTTTATGCCGTCAAAAAAGCGCTTATGAAAATTGATTCTGCTGATCAGAAGACACGAGAAGCGGGTATGCAGGAATTGCAGACATTGGCTCATGATCCGCGCAATCAGCAACGTGAGATGGCAGCTTACTATCTCGGGCTTATTGCTTTTGATGGTGGTGATCGGCGCGGTGCTGAAGAGGTGTGGAAAGAATTTAGTGGTCCGGTGGCGCGTAATTCTGTTTGGGCTCGTTTAGCGCAATCGAAGCTAAGTTATAGCGAGTAAGTTTTTTTCAGGAGAACGCGGTGAGTGACACAAGTTCGTTGCGTCCGGTGCGTGTGCGTGTTGCACCGTCGCCAACGGGGCGATTACACATAGGTAATTTGCGGGTAGCCCTTTTTAATTGGCTATTTGCTCGGAAGCATAATGGTGTTTTTCTCATTCGTATTGAAGATACCGATATTGAGCGCTCGAAGCAGGAGTATGTTGACTCTATACTTGATGCTTTTGCGTGGGTTGGTATCGAAAGTGACGAACCGATACTTTTTCAGACACAGCGTTTTCCTCTGTATCAGACATACATAGATCGGTTGTTGGCAACGGGGAGTGCTTACTGGTCAGATCCTCTTGCTGAAGAAAATGGCAAGAGTGTGGTACGGTTCCGGGTGCCTCGCGACCGACAGAGTGTTGTTTTTAATGATCTTATTCGTGGCTCGGTTACTGTCGAGACGTCTCTCATTGATGACTTTGTGATTGCCCGTGCAGATGGAACGCCACTCTATAATTTTGTTGTAGTAGTCGATGACATTGAGTCGCGTATTACGCATGTGTTGCGCGGTGAAGATCATATCTCTAATACCCCCCGCCAAATTTTACTTTATGAAGCATTAGGTGCACCATTGCCACTTTTTGGACATCTGCCGTTTATTTTAGGTGCTACTGGGCAGCCACTTTCAAAGCGTGATGCAGCTACTGCAGTTCTTGATTATCGGGATGGCGGATATCTGCCTGAGGCGCTCTGGAATTATCTGATTCGTCTTGGTTGGTCGCATGGAGATCAGGAGATATTTTCGCGGCAGGAGATGATCAATTATTTTTCGCTTGATGCCGTGCATAGTGCGGGTGCTATGTTTGATATAGCAAAATTGAACTGGGTTGATAGCGTTTATATCAAGGGATATAGTCCGGCTAATCTTATTTCTTACATCCATGCGAATGTTGATCCAAAATTTGAAGCGAAATGTGAGCAATGGGGACCGGCGCAGCTTGAAGCAGCGGTGGCGCTCTATCAAGATCGTGTGCTTACCGTTGTGCAGTTGCGGGATATGGTTTGTCAACTTTGTGAGGCGCCGGTAATCACCGAACTTCCTGTCTCGGTAACATGGGGTGCAAGAACAGCGGATCTTCTCGAAAACTTTGAGCAACGCCTTTTGGCCGTTGAGTCACTTGATATTGAATCGGTGGAACGCATGTTGCGTGCTGTTTGTGAACAGATGGGAGCAAAGATGCCTGATCTTGCGAAACCCATTCGGTTTGCACTTACCGGAGAGTTGAGTAGTCCATCGGTCTCATCGTTGCTCGTTGTTCTCGGGTGGAGCGAAGGTGTTGAGCGTATCAATCGTTTCAAAAAATGGCTCAGAGAGGTAGTATGAAGGATGTTCGGAAAAAGCTGAGTTCGATTGTTGCTGAACAATTGTCGATTAAGACAGAAGAGATTGGTGACGATGTTACCTTTGACATCCTTGGTGTTGATTCCCTCGATCGAGTTGAGATTGTGATGAAAATCGAGGAAGAATTCGACATCGAAATGAATGATGACGAAGCTGAAAAATTAAAAACGTTTAGTGATCTTCTGGCGTATGTTACGCAATTGTTGGAGCAGGCTGCAGCGAAATAGGTTTGTCAGCGCCGCTGGTATCCATTTTGGTGAACCAGAAACAGAAGTATTTTTCAATGCCGATTTTTTTAGCAGTTTCTGCAACACTTTCAACATGTTGACGTGAGTCGTCGACAAAGATCAATTCTTTTGGCTTGAATGCTAGTTTTTGTAGGAATAACTCTAATGTTGGGCCTTTAGGGTTTCCGCCAGCAAAAATGATTCCGTTCGTGTAGAAGATTGGTTTTTTGAGTCCATCGATTTCGTAGTATTCATTCCATCCATTTTTTCCGGGGCTGAACTTGATATCAGCCTTTTTGAGTTGTTTTTTGGTGATGCCAATGAACGCGATGCTTCGTGCAGTAAGGGCGATTACCCGAACATTATTCTCTTTGAGGAAAGTGAATAACCAAGGTGTATCTTTGTCGACATTGTATATTTTGCTTGTTGCGTGGGCCTTAAGATGTGTTGGTAAAAATCGTTTTATTGCTTCATCAGGGGTGAGTCCTACTTTTTTATAGGCGCTCAGCTGTCCGGCAAACCATTCATCGCGAGCTTCTGGTTCTTCTGGCCAGATGACGGTGTTGTCGAGATCAAATATGACGAGTGTCTCTGGTCCCGGGGTGACGTATGAGGCGATTTCTTCGATCTCGTTAATCTGGATAATGTGTCTAATTTCTGCTGGTTGTTGTTCTTTTTTTTCGGTAGTTGCTACAGACCTTGGTGTCTGGTAGTAGCGCCATGAGATATATCCGATTAGTCCGAGTATAGCTAGGCAGAGGATAATGCGAGATATCCTTTTTTTATGCATATTAATTCCTTACGAAGAGTGGGTGGTGGTTTGCATCTGTTTATTGCGATAATAAAAAATGACGAAGCTTGCTTCTAAAATTAAAGTGGCCCCCGTTTTCATTAGAGCACTGAGAAATGGAAAACCGACTTCTTCAGCTTCTCCAAATATGGTTAACGCGAAGAATTTTTCTGCGAGGAGCGGGAACATAATGTGAACAAGTGAGGAGGCGAGTGTTATTAAAATAATAAAGAAGAACATGCGGAAAAAGCTTCCAAAAAATTTGCGTGTCGTGCCAAGTGCGAAATAGTACTGCAGTGGTGATACGCTGCCGGTTTCTATAGTGCGCAGATAAAAAAAGATATTGACGAAAAGCTGAATGATAGAGATGAGAAAGAGCCCAAAAAGGCCGGCAAGAAAAATAACTTTTTCAGGGGTGACCGTAAAGATGCAGATAGATATGACAATATTGATGATTCCGACACTAAAAAGAAGTATAGGGAGAAATGCTGCGGCATTGATCACTGCGGTAGTGATAACAAGCCACCAGCTTTGTACGGTCTGAAGGAGCGCTTGTCGAAAGAGTAAGTAATGTATTTTTTGTTTTTGCGTGATAGCGATGATCATACGAGCGAGACTAATATACCACCAGGTATCAAAAACTGTTTTGCTGAATGAAATTATGAGAAAGGTTGCGAGTGAACCGATTCCCACGGGAGTGATCAGAAGTGAGTTGTGCAGGACGGGATAAAGGAGTGATGTGTCGGCAGCAAGGCCGATAATTCCCATTACCCAAAGTGACGGGTGGCATATGACAAACCAGGTGCCGCGAGCAAAATTAAAGAGAGGAGCTTCTCTTTCCATATACAATTCCTGGAATTTTGAGCTGTAGTCTTGCGTTTTTACCTTCTTAAAATGGCATGATAAAAGTCAAGGTTTGTCTGATGGTGGTTCAGAAACCATGTTTAAACGGTGTTGCCGGGAGATGATTGCATGAGGAGGTATTACAATGAGAATGGTGCTATTGTTAAGTTTCTTTGCGGTTCTTTTGGGGGGACCTTTACTTTCTGCAGCAGAAGGGGTTGAGGAAGAGACAGATATTTTTTTGTTACTGTATAAAAGTCCCAGTGAATTAACAAAAGCTGAAAAGACATTGATTAAAAATTATTTTTCTGAAAAAGAACGCCTTGAAATTGAAGATGAGCAGTTTGGAACGCCGCTTTGTATTGCTGCTCAAAAAGGACATGGGGAGATTGTTGATTTCCTGATTAAAGTGGGTGCAGATATTAACAAGAGATGTTTTGGTGGAAATACTCCTTCACATTATGCAGCATTAAATGGAAATGAAAGTGTTGTTCAGTTGCTCATTGAAAAAGGAGCGGATTTGACCATCCAGAATGATGACCAAAAGTTTATTCCCCGTCAGTTGTGGGAAGCTAGGAGTGGTGATTTTGATCAGAAGTTTGGAAAGTTAATTGAAGAGATGAAAACAAAAAAGGCACGGAGTCTGTCAAGCGCACTCAAAGCAATTGCTCACTAAAATATTGTGTTCGCACCCGTTCGATTACGTGTCGGCCGGGAACTCAGGGCGAACGAAGTTTTGCCGTTTGTCCTGAGCGTAGAGAGTGTAAGCGAACGGAGTCGAATGGATACGAACGACTCTAGAAAAATGCTATACGCAGGCAAAAAGGCCCGAGAAAGATCCTCGGGCCTTGCGCTTTACTATTTTAGAAGGAGACGCCACCACCGATGAAGATACCCCACATGTTCATTGTTCCCTTGCGTGATTTGCTGGCGAATTCAACTTCAGCGCCGCATCGGACATAAGGAAGCCAGGTGCAGTTTGACCAGGTATAGTCAATTTTTCCGAAAATTTTGTGAGTAACAATGGCTGGTGCTTCCCCCGAGCAGATATCAAGATCGTCTGGGCTGAGAAGATGTGGTGCGTAGGTGAGTCCTGATATTTCACCTGCTTCTGAGATGGCGAGTGTACCGCCAGATGCCGACTCATTTGCTATAGTGACATGATCGGCATCTACTTGGGTTCCTCCAGTAATAACTTCAGTAACTCGTGGATCTAGGAATACAAACCCTTTACCTGATGTTGGTGTTGTATCTTCTACGTTGAGTGGTACAGCACCGTCGGTGGTGCCACAGTAGAAAGCAGTTGCGTTGCTGCGTGTGGCACTTGTGGTGTCATTATAAATGCCTTCAATTGCACCGACACCATCAATAACTTGGTCAACACCTGGGGTGCCTGTTGTCAGGTACCCAACTGGTTGAATTGGTTCGCATCCTTTGAAGCCGACGCGATTGTCTGTTTCCCGGTAGCATGGTTCACATACGCGACAAATCTTATCTTTTGTTCTCCCGTAGATATTATAGCCAATACTGGCGCCGAGGCCACATTCGTTTTTGTAAGCGCATTCGAGTAACCCTTCTCCAAGGAGATCAACGTTGACGTAAACGCGCCGTGTCGTGTAGTTGATAGCGTTGATCATGCGGCCTGAATATGTGTTATCTTCTTCGAAAACTTTAAGTAACATGTAACGACTCATGACCCCGGCATTTTTAAAGTCGAATGAGCGAGCTTGACACTGTCTGAGGAAATGGGTGAGATAGCCTTCAAAATAGAGTGTAACGGTATGACAATCATCGCAGTTCCATAAGTCTGTATGCGCGCTTATTCCACCACCAACTTGCCAATGATCGTTTCCGATGGTTGGGCTGAAGATGCATGCGGCATGTGTGCAGTCGATGCGAGTGCCCGTTGGTCCGGCAAACTTGAAGTAGATACCAACGTGATAATCGGGACATTCGATGACATTGTAGCCGAGTTTGACGTCCACTATACCAACCCTGGTATCACCACTATCGCAGTTGCAAAATTTACCGTAGTACCATGAATCATAAAGATCGCCAAAAACTTTTCCGGATAATGCATCTTCGAGTACCGGAAGGGGATCAATGCCGGGTACTTCATCTGGTTCATGTTCTGGTGGTGTGCCATGGTTCATGTACCCCCAATTAAATTGAGTTTTGGATAAGAGGGTGGAACATGGGATAGTGCAGCCGGGAGATTTGTTAGAACATGCATCGGTGCATGTATGTTGAAGTTCCCATTTAGTATGAGTTACTGGTGCATTAAGTTGAATCCAGAGGCCGTCGACAATTTCATTGAGTCCTAGGGTAATGCCGATGTTGCAGATGTGGTATTGAATAAGTGGGTTTAAGTACAGCTTAAGGTTGGTATCGGTTGCCATACCAAAGTAGTCGGCAACAAGATCGCATGTCTCACGATTATCAACTTTGCTGCCGACAAATGAGAGAACTGGTGAAGGGAATATGCTCTCGGCAATGTGACAAGAGTTCCAGCTGCGACGGTATTTGTATTCGAAATCAATATTTCCCCAGGTGCAGTTCGGATTGTCGGTGAAGTATCCCTTGCGGAATGTCTGAACGACCAGGTCTTCGGCACCGCGCGGGAGTAAAATTGTTTTTGGTGCGCAGCCGCTATAGCACGGGGTTGCACTTGTTGCGCAACAGGCGGATGCATTTGCTGCGGTGATTATACCAAGTGCGAGAGACCCGAGCGAGAGGCGAAGAATTTTTCTCATGTAAGCGTACTCCTTAATAAGTTACGAGGGTTGATAATTTCAAATAACAAGGCCCGGTTTTGGACCGGGCCTTGCGTGCTTTTGTATCCGTCTGTGCGGTGTTTTAGAAGGAGATGCCACCACCCAAGAAGACACCCCACATATTGAGGGTTCCCTTGTCGCATTTGCTGGCAAATTCAACTTCAGCACCGGCGCGAAGGAATGGCGTCCAGTCGCAGTCTGTCCATGTATAATCAAGATGACCGAAAATCTTATGTGTGACAATGCTTGGTGCTTCACCGGAGCAGATATCAAGATCGGCCGTAGTGATAAGTTCTGGTGCAAGAGTGAGCCCTGTAACAACACCGGCCGTTGTTATATCAACTGTTCCTGTTGCCGATTCACTTGCTATCAAACCATTAGTCCTTAAGGTGCTGACTAAGTCGCCTGCAGTAGCTGTTGCTGTTTGGCGTGTATCGAGATAGACAAATCCGCTCGTTGGAGTGCCAGTTGTGGCGGCATCATACAGTTCTACCGCTGAATCGACCGTGCCACATGCAAATGCGGTTGCGTTACTTTGTGTTGCGCTTAAGATTGAAGATGGTGCGTTGTAAACTGCTGTTCCCGTAGTGATAGTTTCGGTGGCTGTAGTTGTTAGGAAACCGACCGGTTGGACCGGCGCGCAACCTTTAAAACCGACTTTGATTGTTTTCATGCTTGAGCTGCATGGATCACAGACTTGGCAGATTTTGTCTTTTGAACGACCGTAGAGGTTATAACCGACACCGGCACCAAAGCCACATTCATTTCGGTAAACAAATTCAAGAAGTGCTTCGCCGAGAACGTCTGCGCGAACTTTTACGCAGCGAGTGGTGTAGTTGATGGCGTTGATGAGACGTGAATAGGCGTTGTTTTCATCAAAGACTTTGAGAAGCATGTAACGACTCATGACACCGTTTTTGAAATCAAATGAACGTGCTTGTGAGCGTTCAAAGAGGTGTGTTACATAACCTTCAAAGTATGCGGTGACGGTATGACAATCATCGCAGCACCAGAGATCTGCATGGGCGCTCAAACCAGCACCAAATTGCCAGTGGTCGTTACCGATAATAGGGTTGAAGAGGCAGGTTGCATGACAGCAGTCGAGACGTGTTCCTGTTGGGGCGCCCATCTTGAGATAGATGCCAACATGATAGTCTGGGCACTCATAGAAGTTATAGCCGAGCTTGACATCAACGATACCAACTTTGGTGTCGTCATTGTCGCAGCCGCAGAACTTGCCATAGAGCCACGCTTCAGTCATATCGCCAAATACTTTACCGGTTAATGCATCGGTAAGGTTGGTGAGCGGTGCGACTGTTGCTGGAGCCGTGGTGCCTGTAGCGGTGTGGTTCATGTAACCGCCGTTGAATGCGGTGCTCGAAAGTGCAGTGTTCGCTGTTGGGCAGGTGCTGCAACATGAAGAGCTGCAACATGAGGTGCTACAATTTGAGCAGCAGTCGTGACGAAGGTCCCACTTGGTGTGAATAACTGGAGCGTTCACTTGGAGCCAGAGTCCATCGCAGATATTGCTCAAACCGAGTGTTAAGCCGATGTTGAATTTATGGAACTGAATAAGTGGGTTGAGACATACTCTGATGTTGGTATCAGTTGCCATGCCAAAGTAATCGGCAATGAGATCATTGGTGGTACGTGTTGCAACGTTACTGCCAACAAAGGTTAATGTCTGACGAGGAAAGATGCTTTCAGCAACTTGGCATTCTTTCCAGGTGCGGTTGTATTTATATTCGAGGCTAAGATTACCCCAGAAGCAGCAGTCATTATCGTATGAGTAACCGTTGCGGAAGGTCTGCATTACGAGATCTTCAGCGCCACGGGGAATCAGAATTGTTTTTGGTGAGCAGCCAGAATAGCACGTGGTTGTTGTGCATGTCGTGCAGCATGATCCAAAAAGAAGACCCGGAGTGCAGAGCACTGCAAGTCCAAGAGATAACTTTAAAAGTTTCCTCATAACATACTCCTTGAAAATACTCTCATTTCGAATAGCTCCGAAAAGAGGCAACTATGAGCGCGTATGCGCCCTGAAACAAAAAATGTGTGTAATGTTAATTGCTCCTGAAATCTACTCTCGCCTCCTCCTTTCGGATTCATGGTCGGCAATTAATCGACCAAATTTCCTCTGTTGCCGTATACTCTAGATCAAGGCGCGAGACATTGCAACTTGAATCTCCTCATTATGGCGTTCTTTTTTTGGACATTAAAAAAAATACTTTTCTTAAAGGAATCTGCTGATGAATCTGGCTTACGTTTGTGCTCAGATAATCTTCGAATCATTGCCGATAAGTAGTTCGACTCATACCGCGCTCCTCGGATTAACGACTTCGCTGGCGGTTGATTTTGTTGCGCATGGTCCAACCGTTTTAGTATTAGCTGCATATTTTTGGCGTGACATTGTCTGGTGGTTTCGTTCTTGGCGTTCGTATAAAATGACACTTATTGCGTGGCTCGAGGCATCAGTTGTTGCGGAATGTATCACTGCAGTTCTCTATCTTATATTTCATTGGTGGCATCCACATTTTCCATTAACCGTTGGGATAACGATTTCAGCTTTCTTGCTCTTATCGCTTTGGTTTGTGCCGCACGGGCAACGTTCAATTCCCCGTCTTTCTGATGGCGTTTTGCTTGGCCTTGTGCAGGGCATGGTGATCGCGTTGCCCGGTGTTTCGCGGATGGCGGCAACGTATACGGCGGCACGTTGGGCAGGCATGGCGGCGTCGCACGCTTTTAGATTTTCGTGTCTGTTACAAGTGCCACTCTTTGCGGCATCGGCGCTACTTGGGTTGTTTTTCCTAACACCGACAGAAGCAGCATCTCTTTTTTCTTGGGGTTCGATTGCATCAATATGGTTTTCTATGCTTATAGCACTCTTTTTTCTTGCGATTGTCGAACGCCTTGCGCTTCAGGGGGGATGGTGGCTTTTTGGCATCTATCTTCTTGGACTCGAAACTATTTTATTTTTTGTGAGGTAGGCGCTGCGGAGTATATGTTAACTTTCAACTGTGTCATTTTTTTCACCGCTTTTCCTGAACGAAGTGAAACTAAACCGGGTGGTTGGATGGGTATCATTAGAACGAGGATGCTTGCGTGAGCACTTGTTTGATGACGTTTTTGTTTTTCGTTCGTCCTGAGCGGATCGGAGTCGAACCGATACGAACGGGTCCTTATAATGTGCAAAAAGGAGATGTGACACATAGTCTTGCAATTTGATTGTGGTCGCCTCTAGGCTGGAGGTGAAAAAGGAAGGGTCAGGGGTTTAGGGGAAGTTGATGAAAGACCTTCGTCGCTCTATTGCGAAGCTCGTACCATTTTTAATTTTTTTGTTGGCGCTCTTTTCACTGTTGTCACTGCTTTTTTTCCGTGCAGAAGATCCTTCATCTTGGACAGATGTGGCAGCGGTTGATGAGTGTGTGACCGCGAATATCTTTGGATCTATTGGATCTTTTTTGGCAGCATGGTTGTTTGTTACTTTTGGTTATGGGGCATATATCTTTGTTGTGTTGTTAGGTGCTATTGCTTGTTTTCTCTGGGGATATCCTCATGAAAATGGTGACATGGGGCGTTTAGTAGGTTTGGTGCTGATTCTCATAGGCTTCTCTGCTTTGGTTGCCCCCATTCCGCTTATCTCAGTTTTTGGAGTTCCCGGTGGAGGGGTTGTTGGGCTTGTTTTTCTGGTTATTCTTGAGCAGGTTTTTGATAATTGGATTGCCGTCGGCTTCGCCTTAATGTTACTTGCAAGTGGTATGATTCTGCTTTTTAGGTTTACCTGGCTCTCGCTCTTTTTGGGGTGGATTGTGAGTGGGTGCCGTTGGGTTGGTGATGCTTGGTGTTGGTTCTGTCCTAAAGAAGTTTCCCCTGAAAGTATATTTGGCGATCCTGTGTGGCACGAGGCTGTTAGAAAACCTACGTCGATTGCAACCGCTGAAAATATTGAGCAGCACCCATTACCATCGCTTTCACTTTTTCAAGTGTCCGATGATCTTAAGTCTTCTCATATTGAAAGCGAGAGTGTCTCATTAAAAAATCAGTTAGAGCAGGTATTACATCGGCATGGCGTGCCCGGAAAGGTTGTTGTGTGGAGACGGGGGCCGGTTGTTACGCTCTTTGAATATGCACCAGGTCCATCGGTTAAAGTGGCTCATGTTTGTGCTCTTGAAGATGATCTTGCTCTTGCGTTGGGGGTTTTGAGTGTCCGCATTATTGCTCCTATTCCAGGAAAGACAGTTATAGGGATTGAGCTTGCCAACGAGAAACGTGAGACGGTGTTTGCGGCAGACATGCTTCAGCGACAAGAGGGAGCGTTAAAAGGGAAATTGCCGCTGCTTATTGGTGCCGACACGGCAGGACGCGACTTGATTGTTGACCTGACAACGATGCCCCATTTATTGGTTGCTGGGTCGACAGGTTCAGGAAAATCGGTTGCGCTGAATACCATTTTGGCCGGTCTTCTATACACAAAGACGCCCGAAGAAATGCGTCTTATTCTTATTGATCCCAAACGTCTTGAGTTTGCTTCGTATGTTGATCTTCCGCATCTTCTCTTCCCGGTGGTAACCGAGGTTATGCAGGTCCCGCGAGTACTGCAGTGGCTTGTCGCCGAGATGGAGAGTCGCTATAAAAAACTTGCGGAAGCAGGTGTGCGACAAATTGCCGAATACCATGGTGTTGTTCCGTTACCCTACCTGGTGGTTGTGATCGATGAACTTGCCGATATTATGGTCACTATAGGGCGCGACGTTGAGCCGCTTCTTGCTCGCCTTGCACAGATGGCGCGGGCAGCGGGGATACATCTTATTGTTGCGACACAGCGACCATCTGTTGATGTGATTACCGGTGTGGTAAAAGTTAATTTTCCATCACGTCTTGCCTTTAAGGTTGCTTCAAAAATTGATTCTCGTACCATTCTCGATGTTCCCGGTGCTGAGCGATTGCTTGGAAAAGGTGATCTGCTTTTTTTGACAACGCAAGGTGTTGGACGATACCACGGTGCCTTAGTACGTGATACCGAAATTAGTTCTCTCGTTGATTTTTGGAAGAGCCGCCAACGTGTTACCTACGAGTCATTTGATGTCATAACATCAGGTGATTCTACAGGAGGAGCTGAGGATCCGCTCTACGACGAGGTGGTTGCTTTTGTACAGACGGTTGATGAGGTATCTATTTCATTGGTACAGCGTCGTTTTCGTATCGGCTTTAATCGCTCGGCACGCCTTATTGAAATGCTTACCGAGCGGGGAATACTCCTGACAGATCGTCGTGGCCGATATCGCAAGGTTGCGCGAAGCGCGTGATTTTCTTGACAAATGTGCTAACCGGAGACATTTTAACTAGGTAATATTTTATTTCGGACATTCTTGTCTGGTGTCACCGTTATGGATTATGAAAAGAGGTTACATGAGGATTGAGGGAACTTTTTTAAAATCTGTACTTCCTGATGTTATCTTTGCAGGGGATAGGGACCCGGTCTTTGGGCGGTTTGCAATTGACTCGCGGTTGGTGACACCTAGAGCAACTTTTGTAGCATGTAGAGGCGCACAAGTTGACGGTCATGACTTTATTAATGATGCGGTTGCGCGGGGCGCGACTGGTATCATTATGATGAAGAAGCGGCGTGACATTGTGGAATCGCTGCCCCGGGATATCCTTAACAAAATTTCAATTGCTTTGGTCGATTCGCCAGAAGAAACGCTTATTGTTCTTGCAGCTGCCTGGCGCAGTCAGTTTTCTATTCCCCTTGTTGGCGTGACTGGTTCATTGGGGAAGACATCTACCAAAGAGATGATAGCGGCAATGGCTCGTGCGGCGGGAAAGTCGTGTCTTATGTCGGAAGGGAATTACAATACCCTTGTGGGCGCGGCATTAACTCTTTTGCAGCTTAAGCCTGAGCATCAGTGTGCGGTGGTAGAAATGGGAATCTCGGAGCCAGGTGAAATGGCACGCCTTGCGGCACTGGTGAAACCAACAATGGGGGTTATTACATTGGTAGCTCATCAACATATGGATGCCCTTGGTCAAATAGCGGACATTGCTGCTGAGAAACGGCAGATTTTTAAATTTTTCAAGCCGGATAATATTGGTTTTGTTAATGGTGATCAACCGATTCTTTCTGCTATTTCGTATTCGCATCCGGTGGTAAAGTTTGGGTACAAGACCACAAATCAGATTCAGGCTCGCCGGGTAACATTTGGATCGGCTTCTATTTCGGCATTTTTCAAGATTTATCGCGAGAGGTATGCCGTAGAGTTGCAAACAGCTCACCAGGGACGCCTTCTTCATGCGCTTGCCAGTGCAGGGCCGGCTTGTTTCTTAGGGGTCCCCAACGAATGTATCGTTGATGTTATTCATCAATTCAATGCAGTCCCCGGTCGTTTTGAGCAGCTTAATTTACGCTCTGGACAGGGTATAATTATTAATGATGCCTATAATGCAAATCCTGAGAGTGTGCGAGAAGCGCTTGTTGCTTTTGAGCGACTAGAGGTGAGTGGAACAAAGGTTGCCGTGTTGGGAGATATGCTGGGACTTGGAGCATATAGCTCTTTTTGGCATCGGCAGGTTGGCCGGTTTTTAAGAAAAGCCCCTTCTGTTAGTCATGTGGTTTTAGTTGGCGAGCATATGGCTGCCGCGCAAAAAACGGTTCCGCTTTCGGTGCAAACGGTTTTGGTGCCAAGTTGGCGAGAGGTAACGGTTGCCCTCGAACATATAGGTCTAAACAATGAATTGGCACTTCTTGTTAAAGGTTCGCATGGGGTTGGTTTAGAAAATCTTGTTAAACAGCTTGTGTAAGAGTGATTTCGCGTGGTTGAAAAGTCTTTTAATATTGAGTTTCATAAGTCGGTTCTTATTGCTGAGGTGTTAACGTATCTTGCTCCGCGGCCTGGTGGCCTCTATGTTGATGCAACTTTTGGTGGTGGTGGTCATACCTATGCTATTCTTGCGCATGAACCTGGGTGTCGGGTAATTGCCTGCGATTGGGATGCAGAATCACTTGAACGCAATAGTGCTCTAGTAAGGGAGCAGTTTGGTGAGCGCCTTGAAACAATATGGGGCAACTTTGCCCAGCTGCCACAGCTTCTAAAGAAGAAGGGGTTTCCTCGTGTTGACGGTGTTTTAGCAGATTTTGGGACGTCTCAGTTTCAAATTACTGAACGAGCTGGATTTTCTTTCACCGGTACTGCACCACTTGATATGCGTATGTCGCAGGCGCATGGGCAGTTGACGGCAGAAGAGCTCATACGCCGTGCATCAGAAGAAGAGTTATCCTATATTTTTCATACCTTTGGCGAGGAGCGCTTCTCTCGCCGTATTGCGCGAGCAGTAGTAGCAGCGCGTCGTGAGCGTCCGATAAAAACTACGGCAGACTTGGTTAAGGTGATTTTGTCAGTAGTGCCAAAGAGGCTTGGTGGGTTACATCCTGCTACTCGCGTATTTCAGGCGTTGCGTATTGTAGTAAATCGTGAATTAGAGAATATACAGACGTTTTTGGGGCATCTTCCGCAGATTCTCGCGCCGGAGGGCCGCGCTGTTTGTATTAGTTTTCATTCGTTAGAAGATCGGCTGGTAAAAACTTATTTTCGCGATAACAAAGATCTGTTCGAGGTTTTGACCCCAAAAGTTGTGATCCCGCAGGATGAGGAGGTGCACGAAAATCCGTCGGCACGCTCGGCACGGCTGCGTGCAGCACAGTTCCGTGGCGTGAAATAGAGGGTTTTTGACGGGAAAGTTGTTGACAAGTGTGTGTATGGTTCGTACAATTGAAAATGTACGGTCACGTGTCAATTGTGATATTGATTGTATAAGAGAATTCTCTGGATTTTGCAAAGGCTGCAGATGATGAAGATTACAGAAGTCAAGGTATATCCTGCAACGGGAAGCGGCAGACTTAAAGCCTATGCGACCATCGTATTTGATGGTTGCTTTATTGTGAGAGATTTGAAAGTGATTGAAGGACGCGAAGGTCTCTTTGTTTCGATGCCTTCTCGGCGTCGCAAAGATGGAACTTTCCGCGATATCGTTCATCCGCTCAATTCGGAAATGCGAACGGTTATCGAAGAGCGCATTATTTCTGAGTACCGTAAGGTTGCTGAGAGTGTTGCAGCAGGTAGCTGGACCGGTCCGCAGGTTGAATCAGATGAGGATGTAGTTGAAGAGTAGTTCTTACGGCTCTTCTTAAAAATGACGGTTTGGGGCGTCGCCAAGCGGTAAGGCACCAGGTTTTGGTCCTGGCATTCGGAGGTTCGAATCCTTCCGCCCCAGCCAATTTTTTTTGTTCGTTCGATTGTAGTTTCTGAAGAAGATGACGCGTGAGGCGTCTTTTTTTGTACCTTCTTTCCGCTCGTCCTGAACTGTGAGCGTAGCAAGGTCGGATAGACATGTGCGTGTAATTGTCTAATGTCTTGTTTTAACCATTTTTATCGTAGTATTTTTTCTGAGCGTAGTTTTTCTCATTGGATGTTGGGGGGCTTAGAGTGGAACACTTTTTTGTTTGTGGCCAGGGATGAGGAGAGTGCTGCTTGCAAGATGTATTATATGGAAGATGCTGAAGAGCGTTAGTCCTTTTTAAGTTTTGTTGTGGGAGTGTTGTATAAAACGTGGTTCATAAAACAATTTTTCTTGCGTCGCGATCACTATCGCGACAACTATTGCTCAACACTGCTCGTATCCCTTTTCTTATTATTGGTCAGGATGCCGATGAAAAAGTGACCGAGGGT
>JAFFZZ010000098.1 GCA_016933915.1 Candidatus Babeliaceae bacterium | reverse complement strand
TTTACAGGGTAAGGACAGTTTACCACAGTGGCGTATCGATTCAACTTTTAATAGAACATTCATGGTCTTTTTCGACAGGCTCAACGCTCCGCATAACCGGCTGGCAATGGAGCGCAGCGGAATTGCCAGTCCGAGTTGATGCGGTTGTTATGTGCTTGGGTTATACTTATCATCTTTCACTTTTAATATAATTTTCTATTCGTTTGTTTCTTGATTTAATGAAGCTAACAACCTTTTTTTTGTATGAAAGATATTGTTTGACATCGGAGAACGACGGACGAGTTTTGAAACCATCAAAAGGCAAATAGAATTTAATTCTATTGTTTTCATCTATCAGATCATCCAGGAAGAAAAAATGGATGTATCCCATAAAATCATCAAACAAATCGAAAAAATTCTCATATCTCAATAAGGTGTCATAAAGTGGACTTTTTTCCCCAGAATAGAAGAGACGGATACATTCTAAAGTTAAATCAAACCTGTCATCAATTAAACTATTTACTCCGCGAGCTTGATTGATTGTATACTTTCCTTCAATTCTGTTATTTGGAAAAATAATATAAGCCCCAACAGTAGAGCCCGTATCAAAAAGCTCATTTACTTGGGTTGGAATTTTTTCTGTAAGCCACTTCTTCCGTTTATGATTTTTATACGAGTGTGTTATAGCATCGCTGCCCAAAAAGAATTTTCCAAGTTCTGACTCGTGATATAAATAAGCGCCATTTTTATTATCACACAATTCAAGGACGTTACCATTTGGCAAAGGTTTACTCCATAGTATCTTATGGTATCTTCGGAGTGTTGGACTGGTGCTGTCAGGATCACCGCCTTTTGCATCGGAGTAAAAGTTAAAATTTGTGTCAATTATCATTTGCCCCATACCTTTTCGTCTGTTTGCACATAACGCCTAAATCAGCCGCGCGGTTTTTTGCGTCGGCTGAATTTTGTTGTTGGGCTTTTGGGCAGTTGCCAACAAAAAGCCTTCTATCTCATGGATCAATCTCTCTTGTAGCCCTTGTCCTCGATTTTGTGGCGAAGGTTTTTCCCTGATCATTTTTACTGAGTAGCGGGCCGGCTGAAGAGTAGGCTTACGCCCGTTGTGATACAGTTGCCATAGCGCTTCATGAAGCTTCCTAAGAAAAATCAAAAGGTTCTGCAACTCACGAATATTAGTCTTGCCAAAAAGCGCTTCCACTTCCCCCCTTTCCGAGACTATCTTATGTGCGTAGATATGATGCCGAATATTGCGATAGTTGCTCTCATAAATTTTCCGCCTCTTGGCTATATGACGCCTGAGTCGACGAAAATCATCTGCATTGGGCACATATACATCACGTAGATACTCATCAAGCCATTCATCTGCGTTGTCGCTACCTCGACGCTTGCGTCGAGATAGAGATTCCTTTGAGAATATATCCATATTTGCTTGTGCAATCTTAATGAGTCGATCTACATTATGTTTCGATTTTTGGTCGAACACCCTACCAAGAGCAATGAAGGTGCTAGTTTGCAGAGCACCAAGCGCGGTGTTCCAAAAAAGAGGTGCTGTGTTCAATGATCGATGAACCTCTTTATGTTCTCCGGCAACGGCATGGATGGAAAGATAAGAATAAAAGAACTGAATAGCCGCCTCAGCCTCTGTGCGGAAAATTTCCAGTTCATTAACGAAAATGTCTTCAGGCTGATTCATTTCCTCATTAGCCCAACGATAAGCTGTGCGGCGAGGGAACCGAGTCCGCACCAGCGACAGGTTGGCATTACCTTACTGATATCCTTGCCAATGTTCTTCGATACTCCAGAGTCCTTCGCCTTGTGGAACAACCAATTTAATGTGTACTATGAGATCTTCGTATTGTTCACTTGACAATTTGGACCATCGAATGTGACGCACAGATTGCCAATATGGGCGCAACCCTCCAATGTCTTTATCATACAGTGTATCAAGCAAAACACTATCAATAGGTGGATGAATTGCTTTGACCTTTGGATCTGTAAATAGGCCACCGCACACAAAAATGGACTTCAGGTAGATATTTATGAGCTTTGCAGCAACACCGTGTGTGAAAGCAGGCTGAAAAGGCTGTGCTGATTTTATCACGGAATTTCGCCACTCACGATGTTTCTCATCAAATTCATCAGGTAATGGAAGATTTTTAATATTTTTACCAATTTCAACTAACCCAGAAGACTCGATAATTGTTTTTCCTTGCGCTACCTTGAACCGACATCCATTAACAGTAGCTGCCCTGCTGGCAGCCCATGCCGAGAAACGATGTCTATGTTCTTCAATCGAGTATGTCATTTTTTACATTCTATGATGCCAACGCGGAAGTCACCGGCAGGTGTGAAGCTCAGCGGAACACCTGCCGGGTGAACTGACAGGTTAGACAACTACCTCCTACTCTTACCGTTGCAGAGGTTGAGGAACTCAACCGAAGTCATGATCTTTGTATTAAATCTCTCCTCGATTTGTTTGCGTCTATTATCACTGATGAATCCGCGAATATCATTTGTCACGAAAATATCTCTTCCTTCCCGAATGTGTGCTGAAAGAATCATGGCATCCCGTAGCTGACGTCGCTGCCCTTGCGTGAGATTTTCACGCTGTCCTACCTTAGGGAAAGATCCGTTCGATATGATTACCAGAAACTCCTCAAACATATCACGGTCGGAGTCAGATCCGAGCACTGCCTGCCCGAAACAACTTTCATCCAGCACCACTGTTTCAGGGACAGTTCCCACTGCTTCTGAATCGGCTCGGATATCGGACGGTTGTAGCTCTCGGTCAGTTACAGTAATCGCTACAAACTCAAAACCGTGGAGCCTTCCGGATTTTATTAAGTTGCTGTCATCTACTGTGTTTGTATCGAGGGTTACCTTCGTCACTGTCATATTGTTGACTAACATTAATTTTAAACAAGAATCACTTATATTTTATCGCTATTCCATAGAGTTCTCTGAGAGGCACAGCGACTGCCATATTTCCAATAGGCACTACAACCGCGCCTTTTGAACGTTCACCAATGATTATCAAAGCATTAGCACCTAGTTCTTTCGCTTTTTCAGCAAGGAGAGCTTCTGCATTTTCTTCTGTCGATTTTTTAAGCTGTATTGAAACCTCTCCAATTTCAATGTAATCCCGATTTACAGGCTTTGTATGAATAATCTCAATCCTGTTAGTTGGCTGAAAAATTTCAGTAGCATATCGCATTACTTTTGGTTGTGGTTGAGTAACGGTACATCCTACAAGAAAAACTATAAAGATCGATAGTCCAATCAACTTATTCATCTTTTCCTCTTTTTTATGTCTAACATACGCTTAACCTGCGAGCCGTACATGGCGCGGTTTGTGCCAGGCGAAGCCTGAAGCACATAACCGTGACATAGGCGAGTCAGGTTGAAGC
>JAFFZZ010000097.1 GCA_016933915.1 Candidatus Babeliaceae bacterium | reverse complement strand
GTTGGAAACCCTATACGACCCATGTTTATCCCTTTTCCACCCTAGATGATAAAACAGTGTTTTCTACTTCAGATTCATCCGTCGTCAATGGGATGTTGAGTGCCATTTTTATTGCGTTTGCTGTTAAGATGACACTGTGACCCGCCTTGCTCATACGACCCCTGAGCATAGCGCGCCCTTCCCAAAGCGGATTGGTTCTCAGCCAGTTTATATCTTCAAGCTGTTGCAAACATTCTGCCCAATCGTCGGGATATATGTCAAGCAAAGCTCTGCCAACCAGACCCAATGCATGTAATGTGACTCCATGGCTATGAATGAAATCTCGGCGCAATTCTGCAGTAGAGATTTGTTTCTGGATTACCAAGCGCCATTCTGGAATCACACTACCTAGCATCGACCAATATTCTTGAGCCAAGTCATAATCTCCTGATTTGATCTTGTCTCCCTTTTTCTTTGCAATAAGAGCTTGTGTTGCCTGATAAACAGCACTGAGCGTGAAAAGTTTAGTGCTCCTGTTTGATATTGTGGTTTTTTCAGTTTCCGTCAGCCCTTTAAAAAGAGGGACATTGTTTGTAAGTTTCACAGCAAGTCGCGCTAATGGATCACGGCTATCATAAAGAATCCCTATGGATTTTGTTGGTCGCACTGCATGTTTGTTGAGATCGGCAAAAAACTGTTGACTACGGTCCAATCCTGCATCCAAAAAGAAAACAACTGAAAGAGTTTCGTCACCGAGATCAGGGTTTACTTTCAGAGCTTCCTCTATTGCCGCGCGGCGGTGTTGACCATCGTTGATTAAAAAACGGCTGGTCATGGAAACAGTCAAAATTCCAGCGTTTCGACCATAACCATGTTCTTCCAGCGGTTCAAAATTGATCTCACCATCTATACTTGCAGTGATAGAAGAAAAAATGTAGTCATCAGAATTGTTGATTATGTACCTGGCAATATCGGGGACCCGGGCGCGGTTAAGAACACGTTGGGCACGCAACTCCGCCGGGATTTCTTCTTCGTCAAAAAGAAAAATCTTCGGTATTAGTTTTAATGGACACATAGCTACATAATATTCTCTCCCAGCCTGAATGCCTCGAAGAGCGGTAAATTGGTAATTATATGCTTCCATGAGTATCCCCTTTAAAACAAATAGCGATTATTGGAAGTTTAAAAAATCGCAATGGAAGTATACTTTAATGCATTTGCTTGTCAATATTTCCCATTATCGCAGATTTATGCAAATTAGAACAGCTGTACAGAGTCAACCTTTCGCATATTGGGAATCTTCAACAAGTTTTTCTTCATTCTACGTGGTGTCTGCAATTTCTTGACCCAAATGAGGATAAAAAGGGTTGCTTAATTCGAGTTAAATTATGAATTGTGTTTAGCTGATATACCGCCTTCGCGTTATCAGCATTAGCACTAATTATGGGCAATGCTCACGTGGAACCATAGCGCATTTTTCTCGATGTATTTGAGGTGCCTCTTCTATACGCACCTTAGCACCGCCGCGCGCGGATGTCCAGCCCTGCGGGCTGCGGACTCTGAACTTCGCTCTGGCTTGTGCCGCTTCGCTCATGCGAAGTTCAGGCCGG
>JAFFZZ010000096.1 GCA_016933915.1 Candidatus Babeliaceae bacterium | reverse complement strand
GTGCCTCTTAACAATTAACAGCTCAGTGCTTATATTTCATAATAAGATCAGTCAAATAGAGCTAAGGAGGTCTTATTATGAAAATGCCAAAAGTATCTTTGCTGGAATGGCAAAACCGTTATGGCACAGAACGAGCCTGTGAAAAAGTTTTGGTTAAAATTCGATGGCCGAATGGTTTTATATGTCCGCGATGCAACTCGAAAGATGCGAGTTATATAACAACTCGAAAAGTATATCAGTGCTCTCAATGCCGGTATCAAGTATCCATAACGGCCGGCACATTGTTTCATTCGACGAATTTGTCTTTGGTAAAATGGTTCTGGGCGATCTATCTTGCAGCCACTGATAAGGGAGGGATCTCTGCGCTCCGACTTGCCAAACATATGAGTGTATCGTGGCCTACGGCCCGGAAAATGTTGAAAAAAATACGTGTAGCTATGGCCGATAGAGACAATGCTTATCGACTTGAGAATGTGGTTGAGTTTGATGATGCATATGTCGGTGGTAAGCGCACAGGTAAGCGCGGTCGAGGTGCCGCTGGGAAAAAGCCAATACTGGTTGCGGTAGAAACGAGAGGAGAAAAAGCGGGATTCATGGCCGTAGAAGCAGTAGATGTAATCTCGAAGGAAACTGTACGCGACTTTCTTCAAAATCATCTGAAGGTGGGTCAGACTGTTCGTACAGATGCATTTCCTGCGCTTAACTCGGTCAAGGAAATGCATTACCACCAAAAAAAGGTAGTTCCGGCAGAAGAGATATCTAAATGGTTGCCTCTGGTGCATGTCGTCATTGGTAATTTGAAAAAATTTCTGAATGGTACTTTCCATGGTGTATCTTTAAAATATCTCCAGGAATACCTTGATGAGTTTAGTTATCGTTTTAATCGTCGCTTCTGGGAGCCTGAGCTTCCTTTACGATTATTAAATGCTTGTTTGTCACATGTACCAGTAAAAGTGGCTGAAAATAGTTTATAGGCACTTAATTTTATACAATTTTGATCAAAACAGCAGCATGTTTTTGGCACATTATTAAGGCTCATCCTACAAAATAAAGTCAATAGACCACGTGATG
>JAFFZZ010000095.1 GCA_016933915.1 Candidatus Babeliaceae bacterium | reverse complement strand
CGACCCGCCTTTTAACTCTAATCGCAATTATGAGGTCTTCTGGGGCGAGACAAAGGAAAAACGCTCATTCGAAGACCGCCACGCCTCCACCCAGGCTTATATCGAATTGGTTAAAATATGAAATACTTGCAAGTAAAACTAAAATAAACATTCATTGTTTGCAACATAGCAAGATTAAAAAATGATTATATCTGAGGCATATTTAGATTTCAGTTTTTAACATTTGATTTTGACGCATTTGTTGCCTATAATCAGCGCTAGAATACAACACTATGGAAAAGAAAGAAGCATATAAGGATTTTATAGAGCGTCTCATGCTGCTTATTAGTAAGCAACCTGATCTAATCACAACAACGCTCAGTAATATTTTTACGATGCGCCTCATCGGCAATAAAACTCACGGCGATCTTGCCGAAATTGCAATTCCTGAGTTTGTAAATCAGTATATGTACGACTTTAAATCCCTCCATGTTGGTAAAGATCTTTACAGATCGAAAACCAAAGAGGAAGACATCACAATAATTAATGAGCTCACCAAAACTACATTTCCAGTGAGCCTGAAGGCCTACGGAGCTGGCCCGTTACAATTGTCCACGGACAAGAACAACCTTATGTTTCCCAAACTAGAGCAGTATAAGACCCCGATTGAAGGAGACATGATAAAGCAAGTGTGGGGTGACCCCGTGTTTTCGCAATTTGAAGACATCAATGTCTTAGCTTTGATCTACGACGAAAAGAAAATGAAGTGCAACATTCTTGTGTTCAATTCTGGGAGAGCTCAATCTGCGGTAACCCGCATTGATTCTATCGTAAAAGGCAGGGGGCGAAAGCATCCCATCTACAGATTCTTCGATACTGATGGGGGATATGTTTGCGAAGTCCGATATGGTGGCGCTGCTGCAAACGCACTACAGCGAGGTTTCTGGACGAACACAAAATCAGGGTTCAAGTATTTTGACAGCATTACCAACGGTTGGATTGATTACTCACACAATCTGATATTGGTCAAGTTGTTCTCTCACGCACTGGTGTCTTCCAGTGCTGGGCACACGTCTGCTCTGGAGAAAATCAAGGAGGATATTGCAGTTTTAAAGAAGAAAGCAGGATTGTCGAAATGACGGATACGCTTTCATTGTTTAATGAGGTTGTTGTTGATATTCTTTCAACGGAAGGTGTTAAGTACGCAGGTTCTAAGCTAAAACTTATTCCCTACATCCTCCAACTCGCCAAAAAAGTGGACGCAAAGACTGTTCTGGATGGGTTCTCCGGCACTACAAGAGTTTCTCAGGCTCTTGCCAAAAGTGGGTATCAAGTTTTATGCAATGACATCTCTGTTTGGTCCGAGGTGTTTGGCACCTGTTATCTTCTCAACGATAAAAAACGCGAAGCATATGAGGAACTCATTCAACATCTGAACTCGTTGCCGCCTGTCGATGGCTGGTTTACGGAGAATTACGGTGGATTGCCCAATGGAGGTTGTTCAATTCAGGTAGATGGCCTCAAAAAACCTTGGCAAATTCACAACACAAGAAAACTTGATGCAATTAGAGAAGAAATCGAACGTCTTTCACTCCCAAAACTTGATAAGGCCGTGGCGATTACCAGCCTAATCCTTGCACTCGATCAAGTTGACAGCACACTTGGACACTATGTATCCTATCTTCAGGATTGGTCGCCGCGTTCTTATAATGAACTTATTCTCAGGGTGCCGAACGTCTTTGTTACTAATGAAAAACACCAGCTCTTTCGGCACGATATTTTTGACCTTGTGCCGAATATCTCTGCGGACCTCGCGTATTTCGACCCGCCATATGGCTCTAACAATGATAAGATGCCTCCATCACGAGTGAGATATGCTTCTTATTATCATCTATGGACTACTATATGTCTTTATGATAAACCCAGATTATTCGGTAAGGCCAAACGAAGAGATGACACATCAGATACGGTGGCAGCTTCTGTATTTGAAGAATTTCGGAAAAATAGCAATGGCCGATTTATTGTCATAGAAGCTATTGAACGATTAATACAACTTACAAAAGCCAAATGGATTATCCTATCGTATAGTTCAGGAGGTAGAGCCACAGCCGATGAGTTAAATCAGGTTCTCACTGACAACGGCGAGATTATCGAAGTTGCTGAAGTGGATTACAAAAAAAATGTGATGGCAGAAATGAAGTGGACGAATGAATGGGTCGGCGATTCAGATAAACCCCATCGTGAGTTCCTCTTTCTTGTTGAAAAGAAACAAACCAAGTAATTCCACGTAATAGAAATAATATACGGAAAATAAATAAATAGAATAAATAGGATACATTGTTGCTGTTGAAAAACTTGTCCGCCGCAGGCGAAACTTTCGCGTAGCAGCTTGCCCCGCCTGTCCTGTGGGATGTGCCTGCCCTGTGGGATGTGTCGTATACTATCCCATCGGGGTAGTTTACTATCCCACCGGGATGAGATGCCACAGCTATCTCATCGG
>JAFFZZ010000094.1 GCA_016933915.1 Candidatus Babeliaceae bacterium | reverse complement strand
GGGCAAGAAAACAACTCTTTTGCAAGCTGAAGAAATGGCATTTGGGCTGGGCTTGTAAATGTGTTGTTTTGAGCGAGGGCTGTTGTTTTCATTAATGCGCCCATCAGGCGCAAAGAGCGTGGGGGAAAAAATTAAAATCCCTTGCAGTAAACATCGAATTCGTAGAAATTTCTTCTGTCATTTTGCATGGTCTTTTTCAAGTTTGCACATCGGTGTCAAAATAGCGATTGGCTTGCACCTAACGTTGGTGTAAGTTTAGAAGCGGATTGCGTGAGATTCTCTGTCTGATTATTCCGATTTAAAGTGTACCACTTATTCCAGACGAAAGTGTACCACTCTTTAGGCTTAGTTAACAAAAAATAATTAAGGCTTTTTTAAAGAATGGCATGCTGACATTCCGGCGCAAAGTGTACCACTTTCAATAACCCATTAGGTGGATTTGTAACAAAATTAGCCATCGTACTTTCGATGAAAATCTAAAACTACGATGGCAAATAAAAACACGAGCATGTTACAAATCAAAAAAGCACTTCAATTATTGGATGCAGGTAAATCAGAACGTTTCATCACCGAACAATTAAATCTATCGCGAACCACGTTAAGAAAATACCTGGAAAAAATATCGTTATCTGAACTATCGAATGATCAGCTATTGACTCTTTCCGATACTGATTTTTCGGCTCTAATATATGGTGAGCCGACAGTTGTTGTGAAGACCTCTCGGCAAGAACGTTTTGATACATTAATCGATTATTTCATTGCTGAACTCAAGCGAGTTGGAGTTACCCGTCAATTACTTTGGAAAGAATACCTAAAACAAGATCCCGATGGTTTTAGTTATTCTCAGTTTTGTGAGCGCTTAAGCCAACTAAAAAGCAGAAACAACAATGAGGTTACCATGCATTTTGATCACGTTGCTGGCGAAAAGATGCAGGTTGATTTTGCAGGTAAAAAACTATCTTATGTCGATAAGATCAGTGGTGAGCTAACGGAATGTCCCGTTTTGGTCAGCACCCTTCCATTCAGTGGTTACACCTATGTTGAAGCACTTGAAAATGCATCTCAAAGCAATTTGTACGAAGCACTAAGCCGAGCCTTAAGTTATTTTGGTGGAGTCCCTTTAAGTGTGCTGAGCGACAACATGAAACAATTTGTTGTGAAAGCCAACCGTTACGAGCCTAGGTTTAATGAAATGGCCGAACAATGGTCGGTTTACTATAATACTACTTTATCTGCTGCGAGGGTTCGCAAACCGAAGGATAAGCCATCAGTTGAGAAAGAAGTCCACATTTCTTACCTGAGGATATTTGCTCCTTTGCGCAACGAAATCTTCCACAGTTTAGCTGAACTTAATTATCGTATACGGGAATGTCTGGAAGTGCATAATACAACTCCCATGCAACGATATGGTTCAAGCCGAAAAGAGCGTTTTGAACAAGATGAAAAGCACGTCCTAAAACCTCTTCCATTATCTGAATTTGTTGTCAAGCATGAAGTTAATGCCAAAGTGCAACGCAATTATCATGTAATCTTAGGTGAGGACATGCATCAATATAGTGTACCATATATCCATGTTGGAGAAACGGTTAAAATCACATACGACTCCAGTGAAGTTGAAATCTTCCTGAACCTGCGCAGAATTGCCCTCCATCGAAGAAGTTGCCGCCGAAATGGTTATACCACCATTGAAGAACACATGCCCGAAAGTCATCTTCGTTACTTGGAAACAAAGGGCTGGGATGCTGATTATTTTATTGCCCAGGCAACAACTATTGGAGGCAATGCCAAAGTAATCTTCGAAAGGATACTTGCCCG
>JAFFZZ010000093.1 GCA_016933915.1 Candidatus Babeliaceae bacterium | reverse complement strand
GCTTCAACTAAAGCTGATTTGCCTTCCTTGCCAGAATGCAAAAATCTTCATCTTGCCGCTCAAAAGCAATTATTAGAACCACCCTTATTAATTCCCTTCCCTCCATCTTCACTTTTGGCTGTTTCTAAATAACGGTCTAATGATTCTTGTCTGACGTCATTGCTCCGAACATCATCAACAGCGGGAAGTTCATTAGTGCTCTCCAGGCTTATATCACCAGCTGATTCTGTTGTATACGCAATTTTTAATAAGTGATCAGTAATATGGGTATTAGGGGGAGCTTCTGGGGTAAATAATTCATCAGGAATAGGAGCAATTGAAATATTTTCAATACTAATTTCGTTGCTCACTGCTCCGTCCGGCCCTATCCAAAATACTCTTTGGGGGTAATATAATCCGTTCGACATCTTAACATAATTACCATAATTAAGATCTATTGCATAATTATCTTTTTCTCTTATCATTTTCACTCTTAGAGGCATAAAGTTTTTCTCAGAAGATAACCATAACAACAATTTAAGCCCATCACCTGCATTTCCTTCTAAAAGCACTGCACTTTCGCCATTTAGCTGTTCTTGGTTGCTCACAATTTCCATGCCATACTCATCATCTACAAGAAGATCAGAAAAGTAAACCTCTCCAAATTTCCATATGTATGCATCCGGCAACCTACTTAATATGGGAGCGATCGTTTTTTTGTCTTCGTGTATAGATGCATGCATCATCGAATTGTGCCTGTTTTCATCTGTTTGTCGGTCTAATTGAAATATCCTGTCACCATTATAGGCAAAAATATATCCAGGTTCTTCTTTTTGAGTTTGTTGAGTACTATTAGTATAAACTCTCTGTTCCTCATTGAAAATATATCCTTGAGAGGTCTTGGCAACATGACCAGTAATTGTACGCTTTTCATATTCTCTACCATTGGGCAATTTCATTTGGCTTGTATAATCAAACGAAATATTAGGGAATTGTTGTTCTGCAGATTTTAATATTATTGATATATCTTCTTTTGAGTAACTTTGAGCAACTTCGCTTTTGACTTGATAAACAAATGACAGCACAAGTATTACTAATAAAATAAACAAATTACTTTTACTCTTATATCTCATTTAGTCCTCTCGCTTTCATTAAAAGTACTTTAACTATAACATTGTACCTTTCCTAAAGACATTTTCTTTAGGGAATAAAAAAAGGTGTCAGGAATCTTTTCTGGGCCTTCCTCTTGATCGCAACGTTGATTCCAGTCCTAATTCCTTCACCGCCAGAGAATGAAATGGGTGCAGACACCTTTCTTAGCTTCTCCATTGTTTTCACATTACATCTCCTCATTTTCGCTCCGGCCAAAACCAAACAGCCGCACTCGCTTGATGCACAGCCCTTATAAAATCCATCCCTTCCCGTCAACTCACCGCATCGCCTCTTCAATCTACGAACCATGAACAACGAACTAAAAACGAAAACATGCCCCGCCTCCGGCGACTCCCAAAATACTTGTATACTGATATTCCTGTATTCATATATACTTACAAGAATTATACTCGACAATCCCCCTCATGAAAAACAAAAAAACGTCTGCTTTGCAATCCACAACAGACAATCAAATCCCCTCGCCCATGTCCGTCCAAAATCCCCAAAACCGCACCTCGGGCCACAAAAACGCCATAGAGTTTACCCCGGACCCCGATCCGGGGCAAACCGTGCGAAGACACCCATGCGCCACTGAGTTTATCCCAGCCCCCGATCCGCCACAAACCGCGCGAACTACGAACTGAATAATGAATCGCCCATCCCGAAAAGGGATGGCTGGAGGAACGAGGTTGGCGAGCACAGAAATGAAATTTCGAGCTCCCCGCTACTAACTGAAAAAGGACAGCACCTGCCCCTGAGAATCTCGCACAAGAATCGCCCATTCCGAAGGAATGGCTGGACAGAATCGGACGGATGCGCAGATGCTCGCATCGAGCACTCCGGCCGTTTCTGAACAGTTCAGCAGGCAAAGCCTGCGGGCGATTCCACCCCCACAACCTCTCAGCGGCCCAAGCAGCCTCAGTGGTGAATGTTCTTTATTTCTGTGTTAATCCTGTAATCCTGTCTAAAATGAAAATCAGCGTCAATCAGCGTGAATCTGTGTCTAAAAAATCTTCACGATCTTCATGTGCTTCATGGTTAAAATAATCCCGCAACCCCGCAAACCAATCGTCTATCTCGACCAGGGATGACAGGGCAAAAATCGGACGGATGCGCAAACGCTCACATCGAGCACTCCGGCCGTTCCAAACTCAACGAGAAAGCAACTGAAACGCCACGACCCCGCATAGAATCGCCCATCCCGACAAGGGATGGCTGGATGAATGAGG
>JAFFZZ010000092.1 GCA_016933915.1 Candidatus Babeliaceae bacterium | reverse complement strand
CTTGGAACCCGCGTAGCAAGCTACGGGGTATTCAGTGAAGAATAAATCATCGAGGTGTGGGGTGTTGTGGTCGTGCGCAGCACGACCACAACACCCCACTTCCCCCTTCTTTTTGAAGCAATATCATATTGACACGCGCGGGGGTGTATGATAAACTACTGCCCGCTCAATCATTGGTCCCGTGGTGTAGTGGCTTAACATGCGGCCCTGTCAAGGCCGAGATCGCGGGTTCGAATCCCGTCGGGGCCGCAGAGCGTAACAAACGCAAAATCTGGCGTTCGGTGAAAAATCATCGAACGCCAGATTTTTTGTCTGGCGGGGAGAATCAATATGCTTACTCAAAAACTACAAGACAGCCAAATTTCACAAGTAAGACTTCTAACCGTTCAAGAAGTAGCAGCATGGGCAAAAGTAAGCACAAAAACTGTCTACCGTTGGATTTCTGATAATAAAATCCCGGCTATCCGTTTTGGAAGTCGTACTTATCGGATTTCAGAAAGAGATCTAATTGATTATCTAGAAAATTCTGGATATTACTTTCTCAATGAATAGATCGACTACTTGTATTCTCAACTATATTGGCGTTGGCATAACATAGGTTCCATCCGGTCATCCAATATCTCAAGAAGTTTTCATAAGATCGTCTGTTCAATATCTGAACAAAATAAATAGAAGTCTCACATAGAACCTTTCTGACACCGAAGAATATTACCGAATGCGCTTGAAACTTTGCCACCGGCTGTTGCGGTAGCCTCTTTTACATTACCGGCTGCTTTCCCGGCAATACCTGCCGCTTTGGACACAGTCTCTTTTGTGCTACTTGCGGCTTTTTGAATGATATTCTTTAATATTTCCTTCACTCGCCATTAATTTGCTAAACTCGGCTTGGGTATGTTCTTCAAACGACATTCGAGATAATATAGCTCAGTAAAATTCCTTTTCTTTGGTGGAAAACTCATCATCTATCTGAGCCATATACATCGCTGCCGCAGGAAACGCAATATCATAGGTATTTTGGCGGGAAACCAGTTGACGCAATTCCTCTGTGACATTGCCCCGGTTCTTTAGATGGTTTTTGGTAATTCCACCAAGAGCTTTTGTCACAACATAGTTATAACTGCTTCCCACCACCGCCGAGACAACAGAGACCGCGTATTTCAAGATAGACTTTTGCAAAATCTTGATGCCGATTCTTTTTCCAAAATCTTGAATTGCTTTGAGTGTACCTTTGCTAAAGTATTTTTTGACCGCATACTGAGTTCCTCCCCTTGTCGCCACTTGGAGTCCTTTCCCCAACATTTCAGTTGGCGCGACACCCAACGCATATCCGAAAACCATCAATATATCTTCTGGATCATCCAGATCAAGTTGTAAATTATGCACGACGGAAAGATCAAGCACCAGTCGCATTTGGATACGAGCCAAGTAAACCATCTCCGCACCAATCGCGCCAGCCATGACAGCTATCGTCATTCCCGCAGAACTCAAAGCGGCAATTTGATTTGCTGTTGCTGCTGCCCCCGTAACTGCCCCGGCTATGTGGCATATCTAACTGTAACAGAGGTCAGAATGTCGGCAATTTCATCGGGAGGTAATCCAGGATATTTCTGTTGAAAATATTCAGCCCTAGCATTACGGTTGTAATTTTTGACAACTTTTTGTAAAAGAGCAATAACCCATTGCCCGTTTTTAATATCATCAATATTGAGCGTTTTGGCGAAATCTTTTGCTTCTTCAAGTTCAGACGATACTTCAGCTTTGGTGACTTCATCTTGAGGACCATCATCAATATCAGGTTTTTTCATTTTTGCTCTCTATTGTAGTTTTATGATGCTTGAATATAGCTAAAGTATAAGATGGAATCTGGAACATCCACCCAACAAAAAATGTAAGAAGTAAAAAGAACAGCATCAGCAGGTGGGCGTTCTTGAGCGTATCAGCCAAGCGTTTTTTGTTTACCTTGATGAGCATGTATAAGTAAACTTTTTTGAGAGGGAAGGATCATAAAAACAGTCTTGGATTCAACTAGCAAGTGCAACAGATTGGTGTTCAAAGAATACCTCATAAGGCGTTCTGAAAGCAAGACATTTTCTTGGACGT
>JAFFZZ010000091.1 GCA_016933915.1 Candidatus Babeliaceae bacterium | reverse complement strand
TCGATGAGGTCGTTGTTAGAGACAGATTCCGCATTATTATTGTCTTTGGATGAAACATTTTTTGGAACTTCTGAGACTTTTCCTGGAACTTCTGGGAAACCTGTTGTGTGGCCATTTATTGATTTAGGCCTGGACCGACAAAAGCGAATCCACGCGCGTACTCCGATGATTCCGATGATTCCAACATCCCAATAATTCCACTGCCGATGATGACAGTTTTGCCGGAATTGCTTTTCCAGAATGGACATGGACATGCAGAATTTGCGAAAGGAGAGCTTTGGCATGTTATTACTGATAATTTAACCGCATTGTTGATGGTGTTAACCGTCTTGTGCATCGCGCAAACCGGTGTGCAGCTGAACGGCAAGCTAATAATGCAAAGCAGTACCAGGGTATTTCTTTTTGTCATTATTTTTCCCAGAGATTGGTTTTTTTATCGCATAACTTATTTAAAGTATACAAAAAACACTGTTTTTGTCAGTTGTGGGTTTTTTGATGATTCTTGCGAAAACGTGACGTATGTTGGGGTGTCTATTTCTTGTACGTTGTTTTTCCTTATTTATTGTATGGGATTTGGGGTAAAGAAGATAGTGGATGCATGAACGCATGGTGGAATTTGTTCGTATGCGGCGTGAATAATGGCGAATGTGGGTGCCTTTAGATAAATGAGCCGGCGCGATATCCCCTTTATGGTCTCAACGGGTGGATTTGCTGGTCCGAGTACGATAAGGTTTGGTTCCTTCTTCTGAAATTCTTTGAGCGCAAAAGCGCACGCGTGTGCGTCTGTGTTGACTTTGGCAAGGTCGCTATTGCGCAGCTCAAGCTCAGCGAATCGGATGAATGGTGGGTAGGAGAGTGTTTTTCGAAAATGTGATTCATACGTATAAAACTCGTGGAATCGTAATTCATCAAAAAATTTGAGTACCGGATGATTGCCCAACGTCTGGACGAGAACAAGACTCTCTTGAGAGGCACGGCCGGCACGTCCTGCTACTTGTATGAGCTGCTGTAACGTTGTCTCTGTTGCATTGTATTGTGGAAGCGAGAGGTTAATATCTGCCCAGATAATGCCGACAAGCGTTACGCGTGGAAAATGGTAGCCGCGAGTGATTGTTTGAGTGCCGATGAGTATATCGATAGTACCCTCGTGAAACTGCCGCATTGTTTCTGACCATCTTTTTTTGTTTACCGTTGTGTCTAGGTCGGCACGTGCAATACGAGCCTGCGGAAAAAGGTGCTGTACCTGTGTGGTAAGTTGTTGGGTTCCTATTCCGCGTTTAATGAGGTCTTGGTTGCGGCAATGAGGACATGCTATCGCTTCTTCAGTTTGATGGTCACAATAGTGACAGCGAAGCGTTTTATTCTCATGGTAAGTGAGGCTGACAGAACAGTTGGGACAGCAAAAGATAAAACCGCAGGTGCGGCACTGAATGAAAAAACTGTGACCCCGTCTATTTAAAAATAAAATGCTTTGTTCTTTTTTTATGAGCCGATCAGAGATGGTGTTGGCAAGCTCAGCGCTGATCCATGGTGATGCCCTTTTTTTACTCTGGCATAAATTAACCATTTTAATTGTCGGAAACGATGCGCCTCCAAAACGTTCTGATAAGGTGAAGAGGGCCCATTTTTTTTGTTGTACGTTATAAAAGCTATGAATTGAAGGGGTTGCAGAGCCGAGAAGGATGGGAATTTTGAGTTGACTGGCACGTAAGAGTGCACATTCTCTGGTATTGATTTTTGGATGTTTTTTTTCTTGATATCCTACGTCATGTTCTTCGTCTACGACAATGAGCCCCAGTTGTGCAATTGGAAGGAGTACAGGGAGGTGAACACCAATGATTACGGTTGGCAGACCCTTGCAGAGTCTTTGCCAGAGGGCACGACGTTCATTTGCACCGGTAGCGGAGTGAAATCCGAAGAGTGCAGTTTCTGGCGGAAGCTTTGCTTTTAGAAGAGAACAAAAACGTACGGCGAGGGAGACATCGGGAAGTAGAAAGAGTATGCTCCGTTGTGCGGCGAGAGCCTGCTTCATGAGTGCTACGTATACCTCTGTTTTTCCTGAACTGGTGACTCCGTGCAGAAGTGTTGGAGCATACTGCGATGGGTTGAAATTGTGGCTGATGCTGTCAACAATTTTTTGTTGTGCTGATGTTAGTATAACCTGTTCTGTAGGTGAGTTGTCTGATTGCGAGGCATATGTGATATTCTTTTCCTTTTGGTAGACAAACGTTCTCAGTCGTTTGTAGAAAACAATTGGTTCTAGCCGATAATATGCAGCGATTGTCTCTATGAAGTGTTGGTAATGAGTATCTGCGGGGAACGGTTCACTCTGAATAATTGGACGAATAGAGAAAGTTGTTTTTGGTAACTCGTGCTGGATAGCGGTAACGATACCTTTATCGAATCGCCGCTGTAGCGGTACTGTTACAAGACTGCCAACAGAGACTTCTGATTCCAATGAATCGGGAATTGCGTAGGTGAGAATCTGTTCAGGTCCCTTGAGTAGGATGACTTCTGCGTATTTCATCTGAAATCTGATGGCCAAAGGAGGAGAGATGTGTTGCCCATTGAGTATATGCCTTAGTTGTTAAATCGACCTTAAAAAAAGTGTTATGTGTGTTGCGTTTTGTTGCATAATCATAGGCACGATCATAATGTTCAAGAAGTAGGTTGACCGCTTTTTCTCGATCATTGTTTTCAAGAGCAGTTATGATTGCTGCTGTTGCGAGTCCACCAAGACGCTTTTCCAATTTTTTTGTGCATTCTATAAGTTCGTTATTTGCGAATTTTCCATATTCCTGTTGCAGAATTTCTTTGCGATAAGCGAGGGGGACTTCGATGTATGCGACTGGTGAATGATACATTGATTTCCAGAGTTCGGCTGGGATAGCAACGGCACCTAACCTGCTTCCCTCATGTTCGAGCCAGATAGGGCGATGCTTTTCATGGCCTGCGATTTCATGAAGAACCGAAACAATAAACTGTTCTTGTGTTGGTTGTGAATAGTAGCCGAGTGCACCGAATGTCGATCCGCGGTGACAGGCAATTTTTTCAAGATCGACAACCTGTTCTCCGCAAGCGCTGAGTTTTGGCAACAGTGCCGTTTTTCCCGATCCGGTTTTTCCGCCGAGAAGAATAAATCTGTATGCAGAGATCTCTTGTCGTAAAAAATGTTTGTACGCTTTAAAACCGCCTGAAAGCTGATAAGTTTTATATCCGGCACAGGCTACAAGCATCGCAATGCTTTTACTTCTCATGCCGCCACGGGCACAGTAGATGACTATCTCGCGGCTTGATGGATCATGTGATGTTGCCAATAGCTGTGTAGCTCTTTCAATGATCTCATTGAGACGAGGGCTAACGAAGTTAAGCCCCCTCTTTACCGCACTATCGCGGCCTTCTTTTTTGTAGAGAGTGCCAACAACGGCGCGCTCATCATCGGAAAAAAGAGGTAGGTTAACTGCCCCTGGAATGTGACCGTGCGCAAATTCACCCGGTGATCGAACGTCAATAGTTAAGGTGGATGTGTGACGGGCGCGATAGTCGCGCGGCTGAAGTGAAGTAATCATACTTTAAGTATACCACGCATCATTTTTTTGTCATTTGTTGAAATGTTGGTAGGGCTTGAGCGAAGCGGCGATAATTTGAGTCCGTATTAAGGAACTGAATGTATTATTTGGGTTTGGCGGGAATTCACTTTTTAGGAAAGCAGAGAGTTGGTGGAGATTGTTAAAGTGGATAAGTTTTGTTTCCCAACTTTCTTTAGCAGATTTGTCTTCCGCATACATTATTGCCACCTTGTTGATTGTGTCTCTGAGTACGTCCATATCTTTATTTTTAGTTTTTAGCTGCGATTCCATAATCTTAGATCGTTCAGTCCATAATTGGAGCGGATATGTTTCTAAATTCATTGCATCAAAAGAGGCGATATGCTTTTCGATGGTGCTTTCAATTAAAGCTTTTAAGTTCTCAAAATTCTACAGCATTTTTTATTGATAATAGATGCTGCATTTGAAAGATATATTCTTTGTTGTTTTCCCAAAAACGCTGATAAACTGTATCAATAGAAAAACGAGCCCTGTGCGGATAAAGTAAGAGAAATCAGTTAAAGAATCTAAAGATGCCAGCTGAAGATTTACAAAAACTGGCGTCCCCAAGGGGATTCGAACCCCTGTTTTCACCGTGAAAGGGTGGCGTCCTAGACCGGGCTAGACGATGGGGACGTGATATGTAAAAGAAGAAAATACTTATGGTGAGCCGCGTTGGAATCGAACCAACGACCCACAGCTTAAAAGGCTGGTGCTCTACCGACTGAGCTAGCGGCTCACCTGTTAGTGTCTATGATACGCAGCTAGGACTTCTCTGTCAAGAAAAAAAACGTTAAATCCTTTTATCTGTTGTACAATTAAAATACGAACATCTGATTTATCACTTCTACCGCAGAAAGATGGTTTCGTTTTTAAGGTCTATGGTAACTGCTTTTTTGGTTGGTTCTTTCAATAAAAGTTGAGCTAGCGGGGTAGTCATTGTTGTTTGAATAATTCGCTTGAGTGGGCGTGCTCCGAGTTCTGGCTCATATCCTGCCTCGGCGAGGTGGGAATACACTGATGGCTCGATGGTTACGGCTATCTCTTTCTCTGCAAGGCGCGCTACTACTTTTGCAACCTGTAGCTTTGTGATTGCAAACATCGATTCCATGCCCAATTTTTGGAAATAGATGATTGAATCAATACGATTAAGGAATTCGGGGCGGAATGTTTTGTAGAGGAGCTTTTCGATTTCAGTGCGAATAGTATCATCGATTTTAGGCGCTTTGAGAATAAGCGATGAACCGAGGTTAGAAGTCATAATAATGACAGTATTTCTGAATGAGACAGTTCGTCCCTGGCTGTCGGTAAGACGCCCTTCATCGAGAATCTGAAGGAATATGTTAAAGACATCGGGGTGTGCTTTTTCGATCTCGTCAAAGAGGATAACACTAAATGGATGCTTGCGGACTGCTTCGGTAAGTTGCCCACCTTCTTCGTAGCCAATATAGCCGGGTGGTGCACCAATTAATCGTGCGACTGCATGCTTTTCCATGTATTCGCTCATATCAATGCGAATCAGACGGTGTTCATCATTAAACAAAAAATCAGCCAATGTTTTGGCTACTTCGGTTTTGCCGACGCCGGTTGGGCCGAGGAATAGGAATGAGCCGATCGGTTTATTTGGATCGGCGAGTCCTGCCCGATGCATTTGGATGGCATGAGAAATTGCTCGTATTGCTTCATCTTGCCCTACTACCCGTTCCTTGAGCACCTCTTCCATTCTGAGTAATTTTTCGGTTTCTGATTGGGCGAGCTTTTCGGCGGGGATGCCAGTCCATCGGGCAAGCACTTTAGCGATGTCATGTTCATCGACAAAGTCTTTGATAAGACGCGTGCCGCCATTACCAAGTTTTTTTTGTTCAGCTTCAAGCTCCTTTTCGAGTTGCATGAGGCGGCCATATTTGATTTCTGAAGCTTTAGCATAGTTCCCTGCTCGTTCTGCCTGTTCAAACGCGATAGTACTTCGTTCAATTTGCTCCTTGAGAAGACGAATTTTTTCAAGAGGCGCTTTTTCAGCCTTCCATTGTGCAAGGAGTGTTTTGTGCTTTTCTTTGAGAGATTCGAGCTCTTTTTCAAGCTCTGTGAGACGTTTTTTTGAGGTTTCGTCTTTCTCTTTGGCGAGCGCTACACGTTCGATTTCTAATTGACTGATTTTGCGAGCAAGTTGGTCTACTGCCTCCGGTTGCGAATCAATAGCCATTTTGACCATTGAAGCGGCTTCATCGACAAGATCGATTGCTTTGTCGGGTAGAAATCGGTCAGGGATGTTTTGAGCGGAGAGGTGGACGGCGGCAACAAGTGCTTGATCTTTTATATGAATTCCATGATGAAGTTCGTATCGCTCTTTGAGCCCGCGAAGGATGGAAAGTGCATCTTCTTGGCTGGGTTCTTCAACGAGTACTTTTTGAAAACGCCGTTCGAGTGCGGCATCTTTTTCGATATATTTTTTATATTCTTTGATGGTTGTGGCTCCAATGCAATGAAGTATTCCACGTGCTAATGCAGGTTTGAGTAAGTTTGATGCATCCATACCACCACCGCCTGCCGCACCAGCACCAACAAGCATATGCAGCTCATCGATGAATAAAATAATATGATCGCTGCTCTCTTCTATTGCTTTGAGTACCCCTTTCAGGCGCTCTTCAAATTCTCCCTGGTATTTTGCACCAGCGATGAGAAGCCCCAGGTCGAGTGCATAAATGATACTGTTTTGCAAGCTTTCAGGGACGTCGCGGTTGACGATACGTTGAGCGATTCCTTCGACAATGGCTGTTTTTCCGACTCCGGGTTCACCAATAAGAACCGGGTTGTTTTTGGTTCGGCGTGATAAGATCTGGATGACGCGTCTGATCTCTTCGTGTCGTCCAATGACCGGGTCAAGTTTTCCTTGCCGTGCAAGTTCGGTAATATTTTGACAAAAACGTTTCAATACATCGGTTTGTTGTTCAGGCTGATTTTGGTTTGCCATCAATGTTCCTTTGGTATTGCAGAGGTATTTCTTAGTACGCTACCGTTCCACTGTCTATTCGTCAAAGGTTTGCAAAGTATTATTTTCCTTGACAGAGCTCGTCCTTTTTCGCAAAAAGTAAGGAGGTTGTAGCGGTGGCCTCAATTACCTTCGAGGAGCAGATATGAAGATTATTAAAATGCTAGCGGTGATAATTATAGTATGTGGGGTGACAGGTTTTTTGCAGGCTATGAATAAAAAAAATAATCTGACGTTGCGAAATATTAACAAGTTTCCTCCTGTGAATCGGAAATCTCCTAACAACTTGTCGCCTAAAAAAAATCTTCATGTGCATCAAAAAAATAGTATGAATGATTTGGATGGTAAGCCAAACCATGATTTAGTCGGTAAACTTAAGCAATTTATGAGTAATGAATCTGCCGGTTTATATAGTAAGTTTCGTAGACATTTTGACAGTTTGTCGGATTTTAATAAAACGTTATCTTTGTGGCATCAAGATGATTTGGACAAGAAAACTTTGTTACATGATGCGGCTGAAAATAAAGCTATTGAAGTTCTTGTTTATTTAATTCGCGAAACAAAGCGACTTGCTCCGAAGATTTATGATGGCTCATTATTAAGATTGAAAGAAAAAAATGACCGTACTTTCATGCACACCCTATTGTTTAATCATCCTGACGCATTTGAGGAATTTACCAATGATGTGAAGAAACAGGTTCCTGACTTAAAGTTGTATAATCTGCTAGATGATGTGGATCGTTTCGGGCTTTCACCGTTGCATCTTTGGGTTTTAGGAAAGAAATGGGATAAATTTGGCAAGTGTACCGGTTCTAAAAATTTTAGCGTAAATGTTCCGTTTGAGACGAAGACGTTTTTGCATTTGGCAGCAGAAAACAAATTAGTCGATAGTATTCCGTTGCTCATTGCACAGCTTGTTAGAAAATGTCCTGATGAGTGGCAAGAAATTTTGAAAAAACAGACGACTGACACGAAAGAGACTTTTTTGCATATTCTCTTCAATAAACTCTCTGATGCAGAAATGGTTTTGCTTATGGATAAGATATTTGACGTGCTTCCCAAAGTTAAATCAATATTGGACAAAAAGATTGATGAAGTAATCGTAAAATTTCGCGAGGAAGGTTCTTTAGGTGACAGTTTTAAAATGGTGGTTAAAGAATATCCCAAGGATCCGATTATTTTTGAACTTATGAGTATTGGTGATGAACGAAACAGGACACCTGGTTCGTTCATGGTGCAACGTACTTTTTTGCAAGTGGCTCAGTTTCTTAAGAAGAATGATCCTGATCTTTTTAAAGAGATGGTTTTGGGCGGGAAGTCGGTAAATCTGAATCGTCTGGTTTGGCTGTGTGAGAGTCTTGCGTCTCAGGAAGCGCAGAAGGACGGCTACGAGGTAGTAAATTTCAAGGACGGAAAAATATCTACCGAAGAAAAGGAATTTATTCTTGATGGTGCGAGCCTTCAAACTCCTGGTAAGTATAGAAAAATGCGAGAGATACTTGGTATTTGCCGATTTGTGAAAGAAGAAGATTCTGATACAACTGCTCTGACATCAATTGATAAAAAGATATCTTGACGGGTTCATGCATCTCTTATCCGAATGCCTTGAGGAGGGTAATTCCTTTCCCTGCTCGACTGCGCCGCGGAGTTCTGTGTAAGTGTTGATTCGGGCGAATCGGTGGTGGAGCGGGTGTTCTAAAAAACGACCAAAACCACTGCTGTAGCCTGCAGCCTCAGCGATACGGTTGTTTTTAATATTGCTGGCAATCCATACATGGCCGGGCATAAGGAGAAGGTCTCCCTCCTACAGTCTGTCCAAAAGTTGTAATGTTCTAAGGCTTTGTCTGGAAATTACTTTAAAGAGAAAAAGGGTCAGTGAATGGCTTCGTTAAACCATCCCGTTTGTCATGTAGCATTGCAGATTGTCATCCCGTTCGTCCTGAGCGCAGTGAAACGGAGTCGAATGGATACGAGCGGGAGTGAAGGAAATATATGCGTTCGCAACCCGTTCGATTACGTCCCTATGGGACTACACTCAGGGCGAACGGTGAGTGGAATATGCGTTCGCATTTAAGATCAGAATAATTTCCGGATAGAGCCTAAGTCTTGTTCACAAAAAAGTGTTCTCTGTAGTAGCGGAGTTCATCGATTGATTCACGGATGTCATCCAGTGCGCGGTGCTGCTTTTTTTTCTTAAAATTGGCAAATGAACTTTGCGGATACCACGCTTTGACGAGTTCTTTGATTGTCGATACGTCAACAAGTCGGTAGTGAAAGAGTGACTCGAGTCGGGGCATGTAACGGCGCAGAAAGAGGCGATCTTGGTAGACTGTATTTCCTGCCAGAAGAAGTCGTTTGCTCGAACAGTATGTTTTGACAAAGGTAATAACCTCGTTTTCCGCCTCTTCGACCGAGATCGTTGATGCTAGCACTGCATCCCAGAGCCCCGAAGCTTGGTGGTGTTCAGTGACCCATTCACCCATGGTTTCAAGAATTGACCGTGGTTGGTGAATGATAATTGATGGTCCTTCTGTTAAGTGTTTTAAGGTGACATCTGAGCCGATGACAGCTATTTCTAAAATGTGATCACATTCGGGGTTGAGACCGGTCATCTCGAGGTCTACCCAAAGGAAACCATGCTTAGTGTTTGTTGGCTTTTTTTCCACGTTTTTCTATCGAATTGAATGGGTTTTTGATACGCTAGGTACGAAAACATGATAGTGTAAATTTTTTGCTAGGGTCAATGAAAAATGAGCTTATTGCGGGTGGGTGTTTTCATGGGAGGTCGTTCAGCTGAGCGTGAAGTTTCGCTCAATTCAGGACGGACGGTCTGTGATCATCTTGATGCTGCGCGGTATGCTGTTTTTCCTGTCTATCAGACATCATCAGGGACTCTGTATGTTTTGCCGTGGCGCTTTTTGCATCGGGGAAAAAGTTCTGACTTCGAGACGCGTCTTTCATGCGAAGCGGAAAGGGTTGGTTGGTCTGAACTTAAAGATCGTATTGATTTTGCCTTTATAGCTCTGCATGGCCGTTATGGTGAAGACGGTATTATTCAGGGTGTTTTTGAATTGTTGGGAATTCCCTATCTTGGCTCCAAGGTTCTTGCGAGTGCCTTGGGTATGAATAAAGCTATTCAGAAGACTTTTCTAAGGGCGGCTAACATAGCAGTACCGCGTGATATTGTGGTTTCTCCTGGTGAACTTTTAAGTGAAAATGACGTAGTGCAGAGATTGCGAGAAAGATTGCTGTGCGCTGGTCTTACTTTCCCGCTCGTGGTAAAGCCGAGCGGAGAGGGCTCAAGTATTGGGGTAATGAAAGTTTTCTCCGAGGAACAGTTGCGCTGTGCGGTGGAACGGGCGATGGTTGTTTCGGAACGTCGGCAACCGGTACTTATCGAAGAGATGGTGGAGGGCATGGAATTTTCATGTATTGTTATCACCGACCGAGATGGAAATTTTTTGCCATTACCGCCAACGGAGATTGAGCTTGAGAATGGTGCCCATATTTTTGATTACGAGCAGAAGTATATGCCGGGGCGAGCCACTAAACATACGCCAGCTCGATGCTCGTCGGAAACTATTACTGCTATTCAAAAGACCGCTGTCTGTGCTATGCGTGCTCTTGGTTTTACTAATCTTGGTCGGATTGATGGCTTTGTCCAGAAGGATGGGACGGTTGTGGTGACCGATCCAAATAGTTTTTCTGGTATGGCACCATCGAGTTATGCTTTTTTGCAGGCGGCAGAGCTTGGCATGATGCACACCGATTTAATTAATCATCTTATTGAGACTGAGTTGCGGGCATATGGTGTTGATGACAGTGAAGATGCAATTAACGATAAGAAGGGTGATGGTTTTATGCATGATGAGGGACGGGTACGTGTTGGCGTGTTGCTTGGTGGTGCTTCAAATGAACGTGAAATATCCCTTGAATCAGGACGTAATATCTGTTACAAACTCTCGCCAGCAAAATATGAGGTGACACCGCTTTTTGTGCGAGACGATTTGACCCTTTATATGATAAGTCAACGACTTCTTGTGCGCAACACAACACATGAAATTGTAGATGGTCTTGAGTCAGCAATGGCTATTACGTGGGACTCGGTTCCGGAACGTTTTGATTTTATTTTTATCGGGCTCCACGGTGGTGTTGGTGAAAATGGAACAATACAGGGCATGCTCGAGATGCTTAATGTTCCATATAACGGTTCTTCGGTTTTGCAGGGTGCACTTTGTATGAATAAATTTGAAACCAATAAATTTTTGCGTGCCGAGGGGTTTGATGTTCCTTCGGGAGTGTTTATTTCGCGCGAGGAGTGGCGCGAACACTGTGCATCTACTCTTCCATTTTCGTTTCCGGTAATTGTTAAGCCGAATGATGATGGGTGCAGCATGCTCGTACAAAAGGCGGATTCCCCTCAAGCGTGTGAACAGGCGGCGGTGCGGGTTTTAGCGCAGAAAGGGACGGGTGTACTCATTGAGGAGTGTTTGACGGGAGTTGAGGTGACGGTCGGTGTCTTGGGAAATGATCAACCATTTGCTTTGCCACCAAGTCAATCAATTGCTCGCGGTGCGGTTCTCTCTATTGAAGAAAAGTTTCTGCCTGGTGCGGGTGAGAATCTGACGCCTGCACGGCTTCCGGCGACGGCTCTCGCATTTATCCGTCGCCGAGTTGAGCAAATTTATCGGGCAGTTGGTTGTAAGGGGTATGCCCGTGTTGATTGTTTTTATCAAGATGCAGCGATAAGTCCTACAGGAACCGAGCGATTAGTTGTGCTTGAAATTAATACACTTCCCGCTCTCACCCCTGCAACTTGTATTTTCCATCAGGCGGCAGAAATGGGTATGCGACCAATGGATTTTATAGATCTCATTGTTCGATTAGGTTTTGAGGAGCATACGCAGAAGCCGCATTTATCTCCGGTTCAACGATCACTTTTTAAACAGACTCATGTTTGTGAGCTTTGCTGAGGCTGATGAAGCTGTTTGAGCGCTTGTTTAAGAAGATCAGAAATTGTGGCTTCCTGACTCCATTGTATCTGACGAAATACACGACTTATCTCGGTGGTTGAGTAGCCAAGAGTTTTGAGCGCTTGCGTAAGATCGGCTCGTTTGGTGCCGTTATGGCTTTCAATGGCTGATGGCATTTCTTCGCTCTGCGCAAGAACTGATGCGCGCTTTTTAAGCTGGGCGATCATGGTCTCAGCTTTTCGAAGGCCAACTCCCGAGATTGAGCTGAGCAGATGGGCGTCTCCGTTTATGAGGGCGTTAATGCAAGATGCTGCTCCGAGTTGGTCGATAAGGGAGAGTGCTAAGCGTGCCCCGATTCCAGAACATTCAATGAGAAGTTTGAAGGTGGCTCGTTCCACCTTGTGTGCGAAAGCGTACCATGAGGGACCTTGCTCTGGGTGCCATACAAGATGGAGGTAAAGAAGATACTCTTTATCTAATTCATATTGATCGGCATGCGGTATTTGTAGGTTGAGGCCCCATGAGCCGATAGACAAAATTACCGATTGCTTGTGAATAGAAGTAACAGTTCCTTGAACAAAATCGATCATCTTTTTTCCTTGATACGTTAAGATTGATAGTTGACAACAGATGTTGCTTTGGTACCTTGTAAGTAGAGTTTAGCGTGGGAATAGCTCAGCTGGTAGAGCGTTGCCTTGCCAAGGCAAAGGTCGCGGGTTCAAATCCCGTTTCCCACTCCAGTATTTTATCCTTTCATGCTGTATTTGGCACATATTTAAGAAACCGTTTCAGCAGATTTTCGCACAGGAAATGTCGTCTATGAAGTCCGTTGTACAAGAAGCGTCGTCTATAGCTAAGGCAATTGAACAGGCTTGGAAAACGACGGGTGAACCGCGTCAATTTTCCGTGAAAATACTTGAGTTGGCGCAAAAGAATTTTTTTGGTTTTACGTCCCGTCCGGCGAAGATTGCGTTTTTCTTTGAAGAGGAACTACGCAAACAATCGCGTCCTGCGCGCTCTGAGCGTCGCGGGGAAGTGCGCCGTCAGGATACCGGAGTGCCGTCGCAATCTCGCAGAGGTCGTCAGATGCCGCAGCGGCCTTCGGAGGCGGCAAAACCTGCACCTGCTCAGCGGGACGTGGTGGCTCCTTCGGGACCGGTAACTCCAGATCGAACTGCTGTCCCTGTGGCGACTCGTGAACGCCGTTTTGAAAGCCTTTGGAATGACGAGATGTTAAATGGTGCACGTGCATGGCTTTCTGAGGTTCTTGTTTTGATGGGGCATGCGGATGTTAATTTTTCTGTTGAAGTGCAACAGTTCCATTTAAGGATTACGTTATCGCGGTCTCTTGTGAGTGATGAGAGTAAGGAGAAGCATTTGTTGGCTAGTCTGTCAACGCTCATGCTTGCAACATTAAAAAAACAGTTTCGTAAAGCTTTGCGTGGTCATAAAATAGTGTTGGTACATGAAAACAGCCCTTCCTGAAGAAATAAAAAAACATGATGTTATTGTTGCTCTTTCGACTCCTCGGGGGCCGGGAGCGTTGGCGCTTATTCGGTTGACTGGTGATGGGGTTTTATCGGTTGTTGACCCATTGGCGCGTTTGCCTGGCGGGGTTCGGTTGTCCGATAAGCCTTCGCATACGGTAGCTTTTGGACGTATTGTTGACGAGCAAGAGACGATTCTTGATCAGGTGTTATTTATTGTAATGCGTGGACCGCGGACATTTACCGGGGAAGATACAATCGAGATTTCATGTCACAATAATCCTTTTATTATAGAATCTATTATTCAGCTTTTTTTACGACAAGGTGCGCGGATGGCGCAACCTGGTGAGTTCACGCGGCGTGCTGTTGAGAATGAGCGGATTACGCTGGTGCAAGCAGAGGCGGTAGGTGAACTTATTCATGCGCCGACTGAGATGGCGCTCAAGAAAGCGCTTGCGCAGCTTGAGGGGAGTCTTGCGTATTGGATTGAGTCGCTTGAAAAAAGGTTATTACAGGTAATTGCTCTGTGTGAGGCAAGTTTTGAGTTTTTGGAAGAGGATGTCGATTTTAGAGGGCAGATTAGAGACCTTCTTGTTAGTTTGCAGGCCGAGGTGGCGCGTGCTCGTGAAAGTTTTGATTTGCAGCGTCATATTAAAGAAGGTTTCCGCATTGCTTTGATTGGGACAGTGAATGCCGGGAAGTCTTCCCTTTTTAATAAACTCGTTGGTGTGCAGCGAGCAATTGTGACGCCTCGCCCGGGAACGACTCGTGATACTATCGAAGCCAGTTGTTCGCGGCATGGCCTCTTCTGGACTTTTATTGATACCGCTGGCATTCGTCAGACGGCGGATGAGATTGAACAGGAAGGTATTCGTCGTTCTTTGCAGGAAGCCGCAAGGGCCGATGTCATTGTGTTGGTTTTCGATGGAACCAAAGAGCTGTCTGCGCAGGTTCAGGCTGTTTACGATGAGTTATGGCAGAAGCATGCGGCGAAGATTATTGTAGTCAAGAGCAAGGTTGATCTTGTGCAGGTAAAACTTCCTGAAGAGTTTGAGCGTGCAGCTATAGCACTTTCAACGGTAACGGGAGTGAATGTTGATCTTTTGGAGCAAAGAATTAACGACAAGATACAGGAATTGCTTGCACGTTCGCAGACTCCATTTATGATGAATAAACGACTCTATCATCTACTTGGTGAACTTCAGCAGCGTTTATTAGAGGTTCAGAAATTGGTTGATGCTCCAGTCATGCATTACGAGCTTATTTCACATGAGTTGCGTTCAGCCCTTGAATCGCTTGCTGAGATGTCGGGTAAGACGGTTAGTTCTAAAATGCTCGATCTTGTTTTTCAAGAATTTTGTGTTGGCAAGTAAGTGATATAGATTATTACGTGCTGTCTTTTTTTTTCAGAAAAATGTTTCCGGTTGGTGAAAGGGGTGTCTTGTGTTAACGCGGAATAATGCGGTGATCTGTTTTTTATCCCTTTCGTTTTTTTTTGTGTATAGAACTGTGGCGATGGAGTTGTGTGTAGAGACTGTTGGAAAGAATCATCAAGATGTGTGTCGTTTGGTTCCTGGTCAGCTACCTGGCTATGAACAGAAAACGTGTTATGGTTTTCTGGCGGCAATTTTTTGTGCGGTGAAAAAGCTTTTTTTCCCGTGTTTGATAGTGCCAGAATCTGAGATGAAGTACTCGCGTTCTTTTCCCTCGTTAATATCTGAACTTGAGGCCAGTTGTCACAGGGAAACAGAATTGTCTGAAGTTTCCTTCGGTTTTCTTTTTAATAAAGTTAAGGAGGTTAGTGCAAAGAAAACACAGTTCATGTTCGATTGCCATAGAAAATATTTGTTTGGCGAGATAAATAAATTGAAAGATTTGGGTAAAAGTGATGAAGATATTATCCTTGAACTTGCGGCAGGGAATCGGCCCGATCTTTATAAGTTCGAAGATTTTTCATTGGGCCCTATTGTTTCTTGTGAACGATTTTTAATGCTGATAGATGATTGGTTAAAGAAGGATCGAGAAGAAAAGCGTATCTGGTTGGTTGATGGCCCCCCCAAATATCAGAATTCTTTGGCGTTAATCCAGAAGCTTGAACTTAAGGAAAAAGATGAGCTCCTTCTTTCCGCTGATGAGCATGGAGATGTAAAATCGTTTTTGGTGAAGTTGAAAAAAATGGGTTTGGTTAATGAGGCGATAAAAACGTTTAAACTTGAAGCGGAAAATAAGAAGCTCTTTTTTTTGGGGGATATCGGGGACCGTGGTTTTGATAGCTGTACGATCTGGTATATTGTTTTGAGACTTTTACTTGAAAATCCCGGAAAGGTGTTTTTGGTGCGGGGAAATCATGAGGAAGATAGGACAGCTCTTCGTTATGGGTTGTTTGCCGAGCTTGGTTTACGATATCCAGAAAAACAGGTGGAGCTATTTAATAAGCTTCGTCAGGTCTGGTATCGCCTACCATCCATAATTTTTGCGTCTTGTTCGGTAGGAAAAATGTATGCTTTTTGTCATGGAGGCCTTTTTATTGATTATGATTCTCGTAAATTATCTCTTTCTGCAGGAAAATCTCTCTGGGATTGGGTTGATTTTGGGGGTGATACGTGTAATAAAAGATGTATGGAGGTGCGTAAAAATTTATGGAATGATTTATGTGAGTATGCGAAGAAAAAAAAATTTAAGTTTAATGGGTGTTATTCCTTAGATTCAAAAAATGACCTTATACGTTGGCTTGATTATAAAAAGGATACTGGTTTTAAAGAAGATATTTCTTCCCGGTTTGCTATTACTAAAAAGGTAAGTGATCTTGTATTAGAATTATTAGGGATAGAGGGTGTCTTTCGTGGTCATCAGCAGACTGACTTCATTTCTCAATTGTTTTCTGGAGATGGGGTGGCTGCTTTAGGTAGGACTAATTATGGAAAGTTTACTTCACACGACGTTGTGACAATAATGATGAGTCCTACCGGTTACCTCTCTTCTTCTCTTAAGTGGCCTGAAAAATTTACGGGTTATGCAACGGTAACAGTAAAGTCTGAAGAACCTTGGTGTTGTACGGGTACACGTATTGCTTTTGAAGATATTCATTCTCTAAAGTAAATTTAATATTCAAACGGTTGATTTTTAGTGTGAGGTTGGTTGATAAGAGGGAAAAGCCAGAATTTTCGAATTTTTGCCGTAACGAAGAAAGGTTGATGTTAAATGAAAAATGCTGCAGTTTTCTTCATTTTTTGTGTCTTTTCATTGCAGTGTTCTGAAATGACGTATCAGCAGTTTGTTGGTTGCTGTAAAAAAGGTGAAATTATTCCTGTTAAAGAAGTGAAGACTGTAGTTAATTCTGTTGTTGAAAAGATTAATGAACGGCGGTCAAAAGGTACGTGGTTTGGTGGAGATGCACCGAGGGAATATGCTGAACATAGCGCAATTATTGAGAAGCTTTTTGTGCAAAAGGGTGAAAAGAATCTCACTCTTGGCGATCGACATGGGGATCTTGAGAATACCCTTTCTCTGATTAGGAAGCTAGAAAACGATACAAAACAGAATATCTTGGGCGGGGGTTCTGGTTTTAAGATTCTTGATAAAAATATGCGAATGACCTTTCTCGGTGATTATGCTGATCGAGGATCTTTTGGTGTCGAAGTTATTTATTTTGTCTCTCGCCTCTTTCTCGAAAATCCCGACAAGGTGATTTTAATTCGAGGGAATCATGAGGAAGAGTATGCGGCAAGTTGTTATGGACTTAAGGATGAGATAGCCAAAAAATATGGTTTTTGGTTGAAAAGTTCACTTTTTTCTATTTTCAAAAAATTTTTCCGATGTTTGTCTTCGGTTGTATTTATAGGGGTTAAAAGTAAAAAGAATAGTAAAGATGTTACACGTTATGGTGCTTTTTGCCATGCAGGGCTCAGTGAGTATGATTTTGACTACGAAGATTTCTTACGCGATAAGTCTCTTTTTGGATATATAGAGAGTGATAAGCCTCTCGGTATACGTTGGCATGATTATGTTTTAGAAGGTAATTCGATTAGATATAATACTGACCGCGATGTTGGCCTTTTTATTCCCATAACTGAGAGTGATAAGATGCTGAAGAATATAAGCTCAGAAGAACATCAGGTTGATTATGTTTTCCGTGGACACCAACAAGGTGCTTTTATTCCAGATATTAGTGAGGGAGGTGGGTTTGCCATTTTGGGTAAAAAGAAACAAAGCCCGGATACGTGTCTGAATAAAGGTGACGTATCTACTTTTGCTGTTGGCCCGGAGGGCTACGAGTACCTGTTTAAAGAGGCTAAGATTCCGCCATATGATGGGTGCGGAATTATTACTGTTGGTGACGGTGTTCCCGGTAGCTGGAAATGTAAGGGATATAAAATTGAGTGTAAGAAGCCAACGAAATAATCGATAATAATAAATTAGTGAGATCGAGTCTTCGATGCTTTATGTGTGTGATTGTCCTTGGCTTGCGCCGTCGCTTCCTTTCCGGGAACATGCAAAAGAGCGTTTTTTGAGAGAGGTTGAGCGTCGTTTTTTGCCGCAAGGTGAGAATTCTCTTGTTATTGTTTTTGATCGTCCTGGTGGCATGTTGGATGAATTTTATATTGTTGAAAGACTAAGAGAGCTTGGTTATCGGCAGATTACCTTTATTGCTATTGAACCTCAACTGAGGCGGAAAAGTATTGGTGCGGCAGTGGAGACATTTAAGTCTCAATTGAAATCGCTCGCTGCATCATCTGACACTTTTTTTTCAGTACACTTTTTTAGTTCTTGGCGTTCATATGCAGAAAAATGTAGTATGCATGCGGGGTTGCGGTGGCATGCATATCTTTCTATTGATCCGGGGCATGACGATCCTCTGGTATGGCCTCATGGTGACACAAAGTCTCTGCATCGTTGGCGTCGGCGCCTGAGTTCAACTGCTCGGAATGATAATTATTTTTTGTTTCTTGTTGCTCTAGTGGACAAGGGGCAGGTTTTGCGGTTTCTTCTTGAGGGGTGTTCTTCGTCTCATCTGACGATCTTAGTGCAGGAATGGGGGAATACTTCTCTGACTGAACATCGGGCGACGGTGGCGTGGTGGCAGGAGGAGCGAATTCTGCCGCTGGAGCTGATTCCGGGAGCTTTGCAGGTTGGTGAACGGCTTCTTCTTCCTGAGGGAGAGTCTGTGCTGTTACCTGAGGATTCGGGTTCTCATTTTCCTGTTCAGATGCTTTCTGAGTTGACGCATTTTCTGTCCGAACCGTATGAGGCTTTGTTGCCGGTGTCGGTTTCTTCTTTATCTGAACGGTTGGCGAAACGGTTAATGTAGTGTTTGTCTTAGTTGTCGGTATAGGTGATGTGATGATTTGGAGTTCGCTTGGGAGTGGCTGTCCTTGCTGTTCCCAGTTTTCAACCTCGCCTTTTTTTACCAATAAACAATGGCTAACTTCAGTGACGGGGATAAGGGGTTCTACGGAAATCTGGTAGAGGACTCCGGCTGGGGTAACTGATTTTATCTTCCCTAGTGCGAATCCGCGTGGAAATATGTTTGAACCATAGCTGATGACCAGATCGCCTTCATTGACTTTTTCGAGATGACTAACAAACATGAGAGAAGTCTCGTTTTCTTTGTTGATGCCTCGATGAATAACCTTTGCGCGACTTGGGAGACAAAGTGCTTGAATAGAACAGTGTGCATCAGTTATGAGCGTTACTTCTGAACAGGCGTTATAGACTTCGTTAACGCGACCTACAAGATGATTGTTAAAGAGCGCGACCATATCTTTGGTAATGCCTCTGTTTTTTCCTCCTTCAATTAAGAAAGAATGCCCTTCTGGTGTAATACGTGCGACAATAATTTGTGCGATGATAGCATCCTTCATCGCATAGCGGCGACGGAAATCGAGGAGCTCTTGGAGGTCTCGTTCGTACGCAAGCATTGATTCAAGCTCTATTGCCCGTTTCATCCAAAGATCTCGTTCAGCAATTATTTCTTGAGTTTTTTCGGTGTTGACTTGCCGCCAATGAGATCTGATCGCTTTTCCGATTGGTTCTATAAGAGAAGCGTGTAGTCGGGTAATTGGTGCCATGAAAGTGGCGGTGATGGAATTTTGCCAGTGGCGACTTATCCAGATGATTCCCCAGAGCAGGGTGAGTGTCAGTCCAAAAGTAACAAAAGATTTTATGCGCATAAACTAACAAAAAATAATGATTAAAAAATTCATTGTAACATACCCGTTACTCTAGATCAGAGTACTCTTCCATATTGGTAAAAACAAGTCGTCATATTTGTTTTTCAAGAATGGTAAATTGTGCTACACATAAACTATCTTTTTTAACGTCTAAGGAGTCGCTATGAACAATAAACTGCTTTTTGGGGTTTTAATTTTTTGCTTGGTAGCACTTGTCGTGCTGATAATATATCGGGGTGTTAAGCCTCGGGTGACGGAGAAAAAATCAGTAGCGGCAGAACGAAAAATTTACGTCTTCTTTGGTCCGAATGCCTGTGGTAAAGGAACAACTGCTGCTCGTTGTGCCAGCGAAGGTTTTGTTACTATTTCTACCGGCGATCTGTTGCGAAAAAATGTTGAAGAAAAAACAGAGCTTGGCCGGCATGCCAAGGAGTATATGGGCAAAGGACTTCTTGTTCCCGACGAGATTGTGATTAATATGGTTGCTGATTGGCTTTCGCGTCAAACAGGATCAAATGCGCCAATTATATTTGACGGATTTCCTCGTACGCATGCTCAGGCAGTTCGTCTTCTCGATATGCTCGATAAGGGTGTTGTAGGGCCATACAAAATTAATGTTGTCCGGTTTAAAATATCTCCCGATGAGCTAGTGAAGCGTGCTCTATTCCGTGTTATTTGCAGTAACAAACTTTGTCAGCACGTTTATTCAACAAAAGATGATCGCCCTCGCACACCGGGAATGTGTGATTTGTGCGGAAGCCAACTCGTTCGTCGTCCCGATGATACGGAGGAGATTGTTCGAAAACGATATCAGGATTATCTAACAAACGAGGGTCCTGTACTCCAATTCTTCAGCGAACGTTCAGTACCTGTTCACGAGGTGTCAGCAGAACAGCCAATTGATAAAGTACATGAGGCATTCAAAGAGATCGACAAGAAAGCATAAAAACTTCCCCCTGGTCGTCTTTTTCCAAGGATTCCCGGGGGTTTTTTTGACATTTTTGCATTTTATGGTAATCTTTCAAAAGGAATAAAAATTCTGGCAGTCGGTAGCTTTAAACGATAATACAGAGTTGCCTGCCTGTGACAAATGGAAAATAGCCGATTTTAAAAGGTGCTTGGTTATGAAAAAGTTCATTTTAGTTGCTTCATTTGTACTCCTTGCTGGGGGATCACTTTTTTGCGCAGGAAATGTCATTAATCCAAAAGAGGAAAAAGTATCTGGGTTTTTTGAGCGTGAATGGAAGCGCGTTAAAAACGGTGGTTCTTCTTTGCGAGCAGGTTGCGGAAAAACAGGAACGTTTCTTAGTGGTATCACTTCTATGATTTGGGAGCCAGATAGTGTTTTGGTAGAAGGCATTGAAGCGCGTGCGCATAAAGTGTTGAAGGCATGGATTGATGCTGCCTTGAAAGAGCTCGAATGTTTGGGCGGTAAACTTGATCCTGCTCGGGAAATTAAAATTTTCCTTCCCACATTATCTTCGTTCGAAAAAATTTTTTTAAAAAACGTCAATTCTCTTTCGCTTTCTCAGAACCAAGTTCAGCGTGTTAAAGAAAAGATTTCAGGGTTGTTGATGAATGTTGGTGTAGCCAAAGAAAGTATTCATGGATCTTCGTTAAAGCTGGATGCAAAAAAGTGCAAAGAGGTAAAGAGAGATATCAAAGAGTTGTCTGATTCTCTTACGCTTTACAAAAAATTTCTCGATACTGTTCCCGCGGTTTTTACTTCTGAGGACAAGAGGAAGTTGCAAGGGAAAAGTGAGCGTTTGCAAAAGGGGATCGCTCAGGTTGCTGAAGAGATTGCCAAGCTGGAGAAAAATAATAGAGAGCATAAAAAGAAGCTTGTGGGCAATAAAGACGATAGTTTAGAAGAAGGTTTGAAAAAAGGTCCTTTGGTTTCTAAAAAACCTGAGGGATGTCTTCAAAAGCACCGCTTTGATGAGGATACGAAAAAAGAGCTTCAGGCATTAGCAAATCAAATTACCGATGTGTTGATGGTAAAAGATGAAATAAAAACAGTGTACGATCGCTCTCTCTGTCGGCGTTGGTATGCAGCTATGACTGAAACTGATTTTAAAGATGGTGAAATGTTGAACGCTGTTGAATGGCAGACATTGTACAGTTGTCTTAAAAAGGTCCGTGCCGGGTTTACAGATATTCTACTGCCAAGCTCTAATGGGACGATCATTTTCAATTCCCATGTTTTTGTTGGAGATAAAGACCTCTCTACGTGGCGCGATGAAGTGTCAAAGGATTGGGGTAAGGGTGAAAAAGAATTGCTGAAGGTTCTGTGCGACGAAGTGTGTGCAGCAAAAAAATCTGGGGTGCTGTTGGAACAGAAAAAGAGAGAACGTGAAATGCTGTTCAACGAATTTGAGGAAGTAACAATGCAGCTTGGTAGGGATGTTGTTGAAATAAATCGTATGTTGCCAGATACCGTTGGTAACATTGGTGTTGCAACTACGCTCGGGTTGTTGACAGCTGTTGCTGCTGTAGGAGGTCATATTTTCTCTGAACGTTATATGCCGCAAGGAGTAGCGGGATGGGGAATCTCTGCAGCATTGCCATTGGTGACAGATTTTCTTGTTAACAGAATGGCGGGAAAACTAATGCTTTGTCCATCTGAGCAGTGGGGCACCCCCGTTTGGACCGCACTCATATATCTTGCCAAGTTGGGGCTTGCTGGTTTTGAATGTGGCAATCTTATTCATGGTATAACTTCAGCAGATGCTGGAGTTATCAATAAAGCAGTTCCAATAGCATCATCACTCTGGCACCTTCCAAGACATCTTTGGTTTGTTAGCAAAATGATTGGACAAGGTTATGGTGTAGAATTTGAACCGAAAACTCTCCATCGCCGTATTGCTGGTAATGTTCAACTTTAAAAAAATCTTTTTTTTGGTCGCTTAACTTACACTAGCCAATCTGGATGTTTGGCATGCCATTCGGTTGCTTGTTCATATGCATATGCCGTCTGGAAGATGAGCGCCTCAGAACAGTCAGGTCCAGCAAGCTGGAATCCAACCGGAAGATTATTCTCAACAAAACCACATGGTACTGAAACTGCCGGCATACCGACAAGGTTGCTTGGTGCAGTGAAATAGTCCTGTAAATCCATTTGTAGGGGATTATCTGCAAAAGCATCAAATTTGAAAGCTCCCGCGGGGCTTGTTGGTAAAAAGAGAAGATCAACTTTTTTGAATGTTTCTAAAAATTGAGCACGCATAAGTCGTCGTACGGCACAGGCGCTGGCATAATATTGATCAGCATGTCCTGCGGAGAGAACGTAATTGCCGAGAAGGATGCGGCGACGAACTTCGCGACCAAATCCTTTGCCGCGCGTAAGTTCATACATATCCCTTAGATTTTCTGCATCAGGCGCCCGATATCCGTACCGGACTCCATCAAATCTCGCGAGGTTTGATGCTGCTTCAGCTCGGCTGATCATAAAGTAGACTGCGGCTCCATAATCCATCGCTGGCAGCGTGAGTTCAATAAGTTCTGCGCCAAGTTCTTCAAGTTTGCGAAGAGCATCTTGCAGACGGTTCTTGATTTCGTTTCCCATCCCTTCAGCATAAAGAGCGTTGGTAACGACACCAATCTTAAGGCCGGGACGAATAGTGCCGGTGAGGCCACTTACGTAATCGTGAGGGCCTTTTTGGGGGAGAGCAGTACTATCTTTGTCGTCCATTCCTGCAATAATGCCAAGAACGAGTGCATTGTCATGGACCGTTCGTGTGCATACACCAATCTGATCAAGTGATGATCCGTAGGCAACAAGTCCGTAACGTGATACGAGGCCATATGTTGGCTTGCTTCCCACAATGCCACAGAGTGCTGCAGGTTGGCGGACAGAACCTCCCGTTTCTGATCCAAGAGCCCATGGTACTAATCCTGCTGCGACAGCAGCTGCTGATCCGCTACTTGAACCTCCAGGGACGCGTGTTTGATCCCAGGGGTTTTTTGTCTTTTGGAAAGCTGATGTTTCTCCTGATGCCCCCATGGCAAACTCGTCACAGTTGGCACGTCCTAATGGAATAGCGCCGCCATTTTTAAGCTTGCGTACCGCTGTTGCATCGTAGGGTGAGACAAATCCCGCCAAAATTTTTGATGCACAGGTTAGTGAGCGATTTTTTTGGCAGATGTTGTCTTTAATAAGACCGGGGATTCCTCCCAATGGGCCTTCTGTGCGTTCGATGTTGTTGAAAGTTTCTGGTTTGAAGATTTCAAGAGCTGAGAGAATTGTAGAGTCAAAAGTTTCGAAGCGTTTAATGCAAAAATCGACATATTCACGTGGTGAGAGTTCACGTTTTTGAATTTTTTCACGTATGGTTTTAATAGAGGCAAAAGCGAGTTCTTTCATGAATGAATCCTATGAACGACTAATGATACGGGGAACCACAAAATAATCTGCCTCGCGTTGCGGTGCAAGTGTGAGCAGCGGTTCGGGGTTCTGTCGTTCGATACTATCGTCGCGCATGATGTTGTCTGAGGGAGTTCCCTGTGTCTCAGGTGTGGGCGCAGATTTGGCGAGTTCGACAAGAAAATCAGCGTATTCGAGTACTGCTTCAATTTCTTTTGCAAGTGCTGGAATTTCATCAGGGTTGAGTTTGATGCGTGCTAAATACCCTAGGTGAAGAACTTCGTCTTCTGTTACGCGTGTCATGCTACACCTCTAAAAATGAACATCTGGTCTGCGTTTCCAAATATCGCGGCGGAACCAAAGGAGATAGACGAGACTCATGAGACCGTTTGCAATATAAAATGAGCCATAGATTAGGATAAATTTTATCATGAGATTGTCAATTGGCAGGAGCGAAAGGCCATATGCGAGAGGGATAAAGATGCAGGTTCCTACGATCAGTCGCGTAAGCATGACAACCTTTACGTTTGCAGCTCCGCGAAGTGCACCGGCCAAAATGAGTTGCAGTATATCAAAAACGACAAGTGCACTAATTATGGGGAATACGGTTGAGGCGAAGTGGGTAAAATCGTTTTTCTGGTCAAACAAGTGAATGACTTTTTGCGGGAAGAGCGAAAATATGATGAGAATTGATGAGACGGCGATTGATGCGAGAAAGATAACCTTCTTAATATTGTTTTTAATGCCACCCCAATTCCCTGCGCCGTAATCGTTGCTGACCAAAAAGGTGATAACCTGGGCAAATGCAATAGCTGGAACAAAGGCAAACTGTTCCATATCGCGTATGACATTGAAGCTAGCTATGGGGATTTCTCCCATTGGTGCGATGAGTCGTACAAGCCAGATTTTTGCGGCGGCAAGAACCGCTTTGTCGATCATGACGGGCCAACTGAGCTCGAGTAGATTGCGAACGTTAGAAGAGCTGAAACTGTGTGCGAAAGTAAGATTATAGTGTCGGATATGGCGATTAAACATGAGGTAGCTTCCGGCAACTAACAACATGGTAATTGCTTGGAGAATAGATGCGATAGCGGCTCCGTAGAGACCAAGTTGCGGGAACCCAAAGTTACCGAAGATAAGAGCGTAATCAAAAAAAATAAAAACAATCCCCCCTATTAAAAAGGAGAGCATAGGGACGCGTGTGTTTTTGATACCGCGAAGAAAACCGATAAGTCCAAAATGGATGAAGAGAAGGAATATGGCTATGGATTTCAGCCTAAGATAGGCTATACCAGGAGCAACCATACTTTCTGGTACTTGAAGGAAATTATAAATTTGTGGGGCGCCAACGTAGAGCGAGACAGCAATGATTGACCCGATGGCAATGGTGACCAAAATTGTCGTCATGGCGGCACGCCCTGCGTCAGTAAAACGCTTGAGCCCATTGAAGTGACCGCAGAGAATTACTGCTCCAACGCACAGTCCTTCGGCGATTTTGTCGATGAGGTGTAAAAAGATAGAAGTTACGCCCTGAGTTGCATAGAGCGATGTTGATTTCAGGTTTGCAATGAAGTAGGCGTTGGTGCACGAAAGAATTGAACTCAGGAGGAACGCCGTAATGAGTTCTGGTAAAAAGTAGGAGATGATGGTTCGGTAGCGTTCACCTTGTGTTCTGTCGGTGATGCCGGAAACATAACTTTGAAAGAGAGATTGTTTTGTCACTTTGAATTTCCGAAAAAGAAAGCCCGCGTACTTTCTCAGAATAACGCAGCCGCCACTATTGACAATAGTAAAACGGCTGCGGAGTTGTTTACGCGATTTTTTTAGGAGAGGGCGTGAATATGAATGCTGGAGTCATTTGCCAAAATATAGTGAGTGATCCGATAAAACCGAACGATCCACTGGGGGTAAAAGTGCCGTTACGGTGAGGTTGTTGACGGTCGTACCCCCCGTAACGGAAAGAGTCTTGAGCTGCATATCGAGAGGGTAAGGATACATGCGTGGATCGGGATCTATCGGTTGTGTTTCAATTGTTTCTTGGGCAGGTCGTGGAGCCCGTGTTGTGGGGTTCTCGTTTGCATACAATGGTGAAAGGAAGAATGTTAGACAAAAAAAAGAACATACCAGGGGGTATGCAGTGTGACGAAAATGTTTCATAAACTCTCCTTAGAATCGTGCTCAAGAGCCCTGATTTTTAAATTCAGGAGCTTCTCTGGATCAGAATCTAAAAACGATGGTATGGAGCGCAAGATTTAGAGAGATTTTTCCTTCTTTGTTCGATATTCGTTGTTAGCTTTTTTATCTCTCGGCTGCTGAGAAAACGCCATTCGCCGCGAGCGAGCCCTTTATAAGAGAGATTTGCATATTTGATGCGGTCGAGTTTTGTTACGCGTTTTCCGAGCTGTTCAAATAAGCGACGCACAATGCGGTTTTTCCCACTGTGAATTTCGATGATGCATTCATTGGGACGGCGGGGAATTTCAGCTACACGATCTACCGCAATTCGTTTGCCATCGACTTGAACGCCTTCGGTAAGCTGCTTCATGATTGCAGGAGTCAGTCCTGTTTGTGATGTGACATGATACATTTTGGGGATGGTAAAACGAGGATGTGAGAGTCGCAGAGCAAGATCCCCATCGTTGGTGATCAGTAATACACCCGTAGTTGTGGCATCGAGTCTGCCGACGGGATAGAGGCGTATGCGGTGTGGTAATTTTATAAGGTCAATGACCGTGGTACGCCCTTCTTCATCTGATACTGAGGTAATAACACCAGCTGGTTTGTTGAGCAAAAGATAAATCTTTTTTTCAAGATGAACCGTTTTGCCACGATAGGTAACAATGTCGCCGGGTTTGACCTGGGTTCCAACTTCTTTAATAATGGCACCATTGATAGCGATTGAGCCTGTCTTTATAAGATCATCTGCTTTGCGACGAGAGGTAATGCCTGCATGGGCAAGGTACTGGTTAAGTCTCATATTGATTTTGGGGTTTTCTGTTGAAGGGAAAACTATTACTCTTTTTTAGTTTAGCATGAGTAAATATTCTTGTTACCCTTATTTTTCCCCAGTTTTTTGGTATGGTATAAACTTGGGTTGTTTTTTTTGAAAGATGCTATGAATCCTATCCTTTGTAATTTTTTTTGGGTTTTTCCTATCCCCCTCTATGGCTTTTGTATTGTGCTTGGTGTTGCCGCTGCCTTGTTCCTGGCCTGGCGAGACAATCGAGTCTCTGCACTCATGTCGCGAGATGATCTTTGCTCATTGGGTTCTATCGCCATTATCGGTGGTATTGTAGGAGGACGCGTTCTTTTTTTACTAACAACGCAAAAGTACTGTCATTCGTGGTATGAGATCTTTGCTGTTTGGGATGGCGGCTTTGCTATTTTAGGAACAGTTGTGGGGAGCGTTTTAATGATGACCTGGTTCATCAAGAAAAAAGGGTTGCCCCTGTTGAAGGTTTTTGATGTTTTAGGAATGTATGCTCCATTAATTCAAGCGTTTGGTCGCGTCGGCTGTTTTTTTGCCGGATGCTGCTTTGGCGTGGAAAGTTCCTGTCGGTTGGCCATCACCTATACCCATCCTCTTTCTATGGCTCCCCTCTGTATTCCGCTACATCCTGTGCAACTTTACAATGCGGTGCTTTTAGGTGTTCTTTTCTTGATTCTTTATTCTAAGCCGCCGCTTCGTATTGCTGGTCTGACCTTTTGTCTTTCGCTGGCCGGATTAATTATTATTCGTTTTGCGACCGATTTTTGGCGCGGTGATCGCGGAATTCTGACTTGTTTTATGGGGGTGGATCTTTCGGTTCATCAGATAATAAGCCTCGGATTGATAGTTTTATTAGCTTTTTTTGCGCTTTTCTTAATTGTGGTGAACCGAAAGCGTGGGTAAGATGGATTTATTTGCCTATATCCGGTCTCATATAGCAATTGAAGATGTTGTTCGTGAGTATGTTGCTTTAAAGCCTGCAGGTGCATATCTTAAAGGGTTTTCGCCTTTTAAACATGAACGTACCCCATCTTTTACTGTTAGTCCAGGACGCGGTATTTATTACTGTTTTAGCACGGGGAATGGTGGGGATGCAGTAGATTTTGTTTCAAAAATGGAGCGTTGTTCGCAGGGCGAAGCAGCGCGAATTCTTATAGAGCGATTTCATCTGAAAGTTCCGGAAAATTTATCCTGCGGCCTTGGAGAGTTAGATGGTGAGCAGCGTCAGCAACACCGAAAAGCGTGTGCTTTTTTTGCATCATGGTGTTCAGAGCGGTTGCACAAGAATGTTGCGGCACAAGCATATGTGAAGGTCCGTGGTTTGACGGCGGCTACGATAGCACAATTTTGCATTGGGTATTGCCCCGGCGGGGATTTGCTCTCGCATTTTTTACGTGCCGCGCGTGGTGAGGGGATTTTGCCATCGCAGTTTGAGGAGAGTCATCTTCTTGTTGTTGGCCCAATGGGAACATCATTTGCCTTCGAAGATCGGATTATTTTTCCTATTGAAGATCATATGGGCGGAATCTGTGGTTTTGGAGGAAGGGTGTTTCGCCCTGGAGATGAGCGACCAAAATATCTTAATTCTCGCGATCATGAGCAATTTAATAAAAAGCAGCTTTTATATGGACTAAGACATGCAAAAAAGGCTATTCAAGCGAAAGGGATGGTCTATTTGGTTGAAGGCTATATCGATTGTATTGCAATGGTGCAAGGAGGGTATGCGGCGACCGTTGCTACCCTTGGTACCGCCTGTACATCTGAGCATCTTGCATTATTAGGGCGTTATGCGCGCCAATTAGTTGTTTTATACGATGGTGATGAAGCGGGGCAGAAGGCGATTATGCGGCTGACGCAGCTTTGCTGGCAAGGTAACCTTGATATATCGGTTTTACGATTGCCGAAGGAGGATGATCCCGCTTCATATCTTGAAAAAGCAGGTAACTTACAGGGGCTTGGAACGCCGCAGGATCTATTTACTTTTTTTATTTCAACGCAGGGTGGGTCGCTGAGAGGGCTCCCTTCGGCTCAAAAATTAGAAAAGACAAATGAGATTTTGCGTCTTGTGGCTCAAATTCCTGACGCACTCCGGTGCCAACTCCTTCTGCAGCAGGCTTCAGAGGTTTTTGTGTTGCCAGTGGCGCTTCTGCAGCGAGAGATGGAACGGTTGACGGGGGGCGTTCGGTTGAGTGGCATACCTAGCTCAGGAAAAGCAGGGGAAAAAAGGGTTAAAGATAAGGATAGTTTTGTTTTAGATCTATTAGAAGAACGACTTTTTTCTGTTATACTTACAAAGGGTATTAATATTCGTGAAGAAGATCGCGTTTTTTTAACTGAGCAATTTTCTGGTGTGATGAAGGATCTTTTTTGTGCTTGGTATACTTCAAACGGCCAGTTTGATCAGTTTATAGCATCGCTTTCAGGTGAGGCAAAAGCTGCGGCGTTACGGTGTGCTTCATGGGGAGAGCGAGGAGTGACGGTTGCAACGTATGAGGAGCTGTTGAAGCAGGTGCGAAGACGGTATTGGCGTGATCAGTTGGCGCATGCTAAAGAGCGATTGGTGGGTGCAGGCGTAGAGGATAAAAGGGCGATCCTTGAAGAGGTAAAAAAATTGCAAACCCTTATGGTGCGGAGGGGATTTCATGAGTAATAATAAGAAAGTCAAAGAGACACAGCTTTTTGAAGAGATTGTTGAGCGTGCGCGACAAGCGGGATCTATCTCGTATGAGGAGGTTCTTGCGTTGAGCGAAGAGCATGATTTCTCCGATATTGAGCTTGATCAGCTTCTTAAAATGTTTGAAAAGGAGCATATCGAAGTTGAGGTTGGGGAAAAGGTGACCCCGTCGAGTTCTGCTACTTCTGATGAAACTGAAAGTGTGGTTGACGCTGAAAGCTTTGCAAATACGCTTGAAGAAGAAAATGAAGAAGATAGTGATGAAGAGATTTTGCGAACTGCCGATACCGCTCAGATTTCTGATGGTGTTAAATGTTATCTCCGGGATATTGGTAAGATACCGCTTTTAAATAAGAAGACCGAAAAAATTATTGCTGATAAGATTGCGCAGAGTAAAAGGAGTTCTATTGAAGCGTTATCCAGCTTTCCATTTGTGCATCATGAAATTGTTGCCATTGGTGAACGTCTGTTAAAAAATACGATACCGCTTAAAGATATTATTCAGTTCTCTAGCTATGATGGGGAAAACATTCCTAACTATGAAGAAGAGGGGCGTGAACTGCAAGAGAAGATAGCGATAATCAAAGAGCTCATTGGGAATGAGGACAAGATATATCGAGCGTATCGAAACCAGCTCAGCAATGCGCGTAAAAAGACTGAGATGTTGAACAAAGTAAAACAGAATAAAATTGACATAAGTGAAGCGATTCAGTCAATTAAATTATCGAATAAGCTTATCCGGAAGTTAGGTAAGCGTGTTGAGAAATATCTTGGTAAAATAGGGGAAAAGGACCATCTTATTGCTGAAGCATTAGCTCAACTAGAAGAATATCAAGGGCGCTCTAAAAAATCGCTTAGCGAAGAAGATCTGGCAGCTATTGATGAATTGAATCGTTCGGTTCGTGTCGCCAATAAACTGATTCGAAAAATTGAACTTGAAATGGGAGTTGATCGCAAAAAGGCGGTTGCATATCTTAAACAGTTTACAAGGAGTCAGGACGATGATAAAGCGGCGAAAGATGATCTGGCTCGTGCGAACTTGCGTTTAGTTGTTAATATTGCAAAAAAATATGTTAACCGCGGGTTGCACTTTCTTGACCTTATTCAGGAGGGTAACATTGGCCTAATGAAGGCTGTTGAAAAGTTTGAGTTTGAACGTGGGTACAAGTTTTCGACTTATGCAACCTGGTGGATCAGACAGGCGATTACGCGTGCTATCGCTGATCAGTCGCGTACAATCCGTGTTCCGGTGCATATGGTTGAGACGCTTAACCGTATCAACAAGACAAAGCGTTCCTTCTTGCAGGAGTATGGACGAGAACCAACATACGAGGAGCTCGCCAAAGAGGTAAATCTTGACGAGAAGAAGATAAAGCATATCATCAAAATTTCAAAAGAGCCGATTTCTCTGGAGACACCGGTTGGTGATAGTGACGATGCCTTTATTAAAGATTTCATCGAAAATGAGAATGAGGTTTCACCGGTTGATACCGTGACGAGCAATGATTTGAAGGAGCATGTACGCGAGGTGTTGAAATCATTGACGCCTCGTGAAGAGAAGGTCATTAAAATGCGTTATGGTATCGATGTGGTCTCTGGCTATACCTTGGAGGAGATAGGCAAGGATTTTGGGGTAACACGTGAGCGTGTTCGCCAGATTGAGGTAAAGGCTTTAAGGAAGCTGCGACATCCGGGGAGAAGTGCAAAGCTTCGTAGTTTCTTCGAGCGAGAAACTGACTCTGCAGTTGCTCCTTTGGAGCCGGAAGAGTAAGTGGTGGTCTTTTTAGATTGAGGGTGAAAGGGAACCAAAGAGATGGTTATTCCGGAAGGGAGTTTGTACGTAAACCTGGTAATATTTATTGTATCGTTATCTTTTTGTGCCCTTTTCTCTTTTTTAGAGACGAGTATGATGGCTATGCGGCTTTTTCAACTCAAGGAGCTTGCACAAAAAGCGGGACGTTATCAGCAGCTTTTTAAGGCGATAGAGGAAGACCCAAATCGTCTTTTAAACACGATTCTTGTTGCTTACAATTTGGTTAATATCATTGTTGCAACAACGGGTGAGCTCGTGGTAACTGAGTTGTTGCCAGAGTCATTGCCAAGTTCGGTGCGTTATACATTGAGTGTTTGTATTTTAACTGGCGCTGTTACTATTATTGGTGATATTTTACCCAAAAATATTGTCAAATTACGTGGTGAAAAATATTTTGCTTCGACGCTCTGGCTAACGAATTTGGCGTATTATCTACTGTATCCTTTCGTAACCCTCCTTAGTCTTTTTACCGACATGGTTGCACGTCTCTTTTTTGGGAAATCAACCACTGAGGAAGATCCCGTTACTTCTGAGCGTGAGATTCAGTTTCTTATTGGATATATTGATGAAAAGGGGCTGATGGATCGTGATAAGACGAATATGTTGCAGAGTATTTTTCGATTAAGTACGACATCGGTTCGGGAGATTATGGTTCCCGGACCTGAGATAGTGATGATTGATATTTCTAAATCGGTGCAGGATGCATATCAGATGTTTATCAAGTATCAGTTTTCACGGCTTCCGGTATATAAAGGCGATATGAATAATGTTGTGGGGATGCTTCATTTCAAGGATCTGATTCCTGTTCTAACGAAGAGTATTGAACGGCCGTTGCGTGAGCTTATGCGTCCTATCCTCTTTATTCCTGAAAGTACCAAAGTGAACCAGCTTCTTCGCGAGTTTAAGAGCAAGCACATGCATATTGCGATGGTGATTGATGAGCATGGCGGCGTTGCTGGTTTGGCTACTCTGGAAGATGTGATTGAAGAGATTGTTGGTGAGATTCATGACGAATACGAGGCCATAAGTGAGCGTATTGTTTTGGTAGGGAAAGGGAAATGGCTTGTTGATGGTCGTGCAGAGCTTGATAAATTAGCTGCTTTGCTCAAAATCTCTTTTCAGACGGAGGCTGCAGTGACAACAATTGGTGGTTTTTTGACCGAGCAATTTCAGCGGTTGCCGCAGAAGGGTGACAAGCTCTCTTACCAAGGGTATACGTTCCAAGTTCAGAAAGTAACTTCAAAGAGGGTCGTTCAAGCGTTGATTTTTGCCGGGGATAAGAAGGAGCAGTTGCCCGCAGAGCAGAAATAAAAGGGATTGTATGAGAAGCTGTGTTGTCGGTGGCATGATTGCTATCATGGTGTTGAATTTTTGCAACTATCTTTGTGCTGGTCAAGTAAAAGAGGTGTCACTCGTCCTTGTTGGTGACATTATGTTGGGGCGCCTTGTAGATAAAATGAGCCTTGATGTTTCTGATGAATTTATCTGGGGCGATACCATATCTCTTTTGCGTAATGCCGATATTTCCTTGGGGAACCTAGAAAATGTCTTTACGAAAAGTAGTGAAAAAGTTGCAAAGGTCTTTAATTTTAAAGCTCAGCCATCACAGATACGTTTTTTGAAATCGGCACATTTTACCGTTCTCAATATGGCAAATAACCATAGCCTCGATTTCTCTGTTACCGGTCTTTTGGAAACGGTTTCTTTGCTCGATGATGCTGGAATTCTCCATGTTGGTGCTGGAAAAAATGCGGAGCTGGCTCGTGCGGGGACTGTTATCACCCGACATGGTTGTCGAGTTGGTATTCTTGGCGTGACTGATAATGAGCCTTGCTGGGATGCTGGAAAGAATAAACCCGGAATTTTTTACATTAATACGGCTAATGCGCATGCTCGATCTAAGTTTTGTTCGTTTGTTGCGGAGTTTAAGAAGAAGCATAAGCTTGACATGTTTATTCTCTCTATACATTGGGGTCCAAATATGCGCCTGCGTCCGAGCAAGGTATTTCGACGTTTTGCCCATCAACTTATAGATGCCGGGGTAGACATTTTACACGGCCATAGTGCCCATGTAGTACAGGGAATGGAGTGGTACCATAATCGTCTTATTTGTTACGACACGGGAGATTTTGTTGATGATTATGCTATTGATCCTGAACTGCGCAATGACTTAGGCGTACTTGTTCGGGTATCCTGGCAAAATAAATCAATTAAGTGTATCGAAATTATTCCGACAATTATTAAAAATTGTCAGGTTAATAAAGCGACGGGGGAAGACTTTAAATTTTTATCACAGCGGTTACAAAATTTGTCCGGTGAATTTGGAACGGCAGTTGCTATCGATCAGATTAAACACCGTCTTTTGCTTGTTCGGACTGAAGGGCTTACTTTTGCTCGAGAGAATTAAGGGCCTCGTCGCGAGCGTGAATAAACTGGTTTACCATGGAGAGTAAATGTCGAGCGTTGTTGTAGGTTAGGCGACGCAATGCTTGTCCAATTTCAAGCCACTCAAAAGCTAAATGTTCCTCAGAGAGTTTGATCTTGCTCTCTGTCGTTTCACCAATGAAAAAAGTAACGCTTTTGTCGACAAGTTCCTTTTGGGGCCCCCGATAACAATAGCTGATCGATTCAGAAAATCCTGCTATCGGTGCAACACGGAGTCCTGTTTCTTCCCAGACTTCTCGCACTGCAGCTTCTTCTAAAGATTCATTACCTTCTACTTTTCCTTTGGGTAAATCCCAATGACCACCAAGATAGTGCAATAAGAGGTACTCTAACTTTCCGGTTTCTTTGTTTCGCTGATATACTACGATACCTGCAGATTGTTCTTTTTTCATACCCCACCTTTACCACCTGTCTACTGTTTCTCTCTCGAAGTTTGTTTAATCTTTGATGATGAGGCCGTTGTAACCGCCTTACTCGTTTAGTATAGCACTATCGATATGAAAAAATACGATTTTTTGCCAGTTTTTTATAATTTGTTCTGAGTAAGCCAGTTAAAGAATTTTCGGCAGGCCTCTATTCGATAATCAAAAAGATGTCCGTTTCCTTCTAGACGTAATTGTGCGTATGTTTTTTCCGATCCGTCAGGGACAAATATTTGATCGTAGGGAAGTGATGCTGGTGGAATGAATGTGTCTTGATGAACAACGGTTCCATAACAATGATTTTCAAATATTTGATATATATTTTTACCGTAAAAGAAGATGAGATGTAGTTGAAAATAGGCACGATCTCCCGGGTTTACTAGTTTCCGTATGCCGCTGATGCCGAGCCCCTGTGAAACAAATTTTGAATATACCCCGGGAAATTGATGATATTTTTCAAAATAGATTGCTGAATCATCAACAAGAACAGGCTTTTGCAAAATGTTCCATGCCTGGCGTCCTTTTTCTAGAGCTATAAAACGTTGGTCCATACTTTGTGGTTCAACAAGTTCGCAATCAAATTGTTTGATAGTAATATCGTGCTGATGCTCTTTGGCATACGATGCGACATCGGCAAATTTGCCAGCATTGCCGGTGGCGTAGTAGATTTCATCTTTCAAAATAATATCTCCAAAAATAGCTATTTCTTTTACCCTTTTAAAGGGTAGCATGACCTGTTGCTTTTTTGTCTAAAGATGCTTGTTTTTTGTAACAGGTTTTATATTTTTGACAAAAACATTATTTGGTTAGCAAAGTGCTTTGATAATAATCAAATCAGGTTCTGGGAAGTTAAATGAGTGCAGCTCATCTGGTGTAACCCATCTTGATTCTGAATGCTCTCTAAGCTCGATAATACCGCTAAAGGAAGGTACTCTGTACGCGTGAAGCTGCATATTGATATCCTGATGAACAAATGAACTCGTACATACGTACATGCCAACATCGACAATTATCCCAAGTTCCTCGAACAATTCCCGCTTAAGGCACTCGACGTGTGTTTCATTGGGTTCCACCTTTCCCCCAGGGAACTCCCACAAACCTTCAAGAAAGTCCTTTTTAGCTCGTCTGGCAATAAAAAGCTTGCTTTTTTTCTCAATAATACCGGCCACAACGTGCCGGGTGTTTTTTCGAGTAACTTCTTTATCATTATAGGTCTGCATTTTTATACACCCATTCCATAAATTGAGTTTTATGTTGCTTCTGATATATATCTTCCAAAATTGCTTCTGCGTCATGAATTTCCGGCATTTTCATTCTTGATAATGATCGAACGATATTCCTCTGCCTGAGATTGCATTATTATGCATTAATCCAAAAAAGATTTCTTTTGATTAGAGATTTACCATCTATAGATAAACGTGAGTGATCGCATTATTCTTTTATTGTCATTTATCTTTATCAGTAAAAAGGGGAGGCTATTTTGTATAGCATATTTTATTTATTACTTTGTTGTTTCCTTACGCCTAGCGGGCAAAAGGAAGGGAAGTGTCACCAGTTTGGTCATAAATTACAGCATATGGGAAGTTATTTTCCTCATCTCTATAAAAAAGATTGTACTCAGACTACATCTTTTCAGGAGCACTAATACCTAACAGGGCAAACGAGAGCTTGAACGTATTTTGCAAAAGTGATACAAGGGCAAGTCTGCGTCTACTTTGTGAAGGACGGTCAAGATCTATTACCTGATGTTCAGCGTAGAAGCTATGGAACTGATGTGCGAGTTCAAGGACATAAAAAGTAAGAAGGTGTGGCTGATAGTTGCTGCCGATGACGGCGAGTAGTCTTTTAAGGGCAACTATTTTTTTGAGTAGAAGGCGCTCAGCTGGTTCCCACGTGATAAAATCTTCTTCTGCTTGTGATTGTAAAAGTGTGTGTGGTGCTGCTTTTTCGAGAATACTATTGGTGCGCACGAAGGCGTACTGAAGATAAAAGACTGGGTTTTGCTCAGTTCTTTCGAGAGCGAGTGCTACATCAAATTCCAGATGCGCTTCTGGTTTGCGATTAAGGTAAAAGAAACGTGCAACATCGGTCCCGACTGCTTCTATGATTTCTGCAAGCGAAACTATTCGTCCCGCTCGTTTCGACATACGTAAAACTTCACCTTCTTCTTTAAGGGTGACCAGCTGATAGAGAATTACGCTGAGATTATCCGGGTTATAGCCGAGTGCGCTCATGACACCTTTGAGCCTATGGACATAGCTGTGATGATCTTGCCCAAGTACCATAATAAGTTTTTGAGCACCTCGTTCAATTTTGTTCAAAATATAAGCAACATCAGCTGCGACATAGGTTATTGTGCCTGAAGAGCGGCGCAGAACGCGATCCTTATCGTCGCCGAAAGCGGTTGAGCGAAACCAGAGTGCCCCATCCTGTTCATAGGTATTCCCTCGCTCCGTGAGAAGCTGTAACGCTTTTTCAGTGGCACCACTCTCATGCAATGTCTTTTCTGAAAACCAGACATCAAAATGAATGCCATAGCGCGCAAGTGTTTCGGTAATGTGCGCGAGCAGTTTGTTCTTTGCGTATTGCTTAAAGAATGTATCTTCGTTTGTGGCGAGTGCCTCTTCAACCTTAATTCGATCTTCTGCGAGACATTCTTTTGCTAGGTCGATGAGATATGTCCCTTGGTATGAATCTTCTGGAAGTTCTATGGTGAGGCCAAGCTCTTGTTGACAACGTATTTTGAAAGAAAGCCCAAGGGTTTCTATCTGTTTTCCGGCATCGTTGATATAGAATTCTTTAGTAACCTGGTGTCCAACAAAACGAAGAATGTTACCGAGGACATCACCAATAATACCTCCTCGACCGTGTCCCAGATGAAGCGGACCGGTTGGGTTGGCGCTGACAAACTCATCGGAGAAAACGTAACGTGGCGCCTCTGACGGGAGTTTAAAATACGAATCAAAGTCGGCGGTAAGTTCTTGGCGACAGTTGCTGAAAAATTCATTGGTGAGGGTAAAATTAATGAAGCCGGGTCCAGCGATGGAACTTGAGGCGATAAGTGGGTGAGAGAAAGTTGTTGTGATTGTTTCCGCGATACGACGAGGCTGTTCTTTGCGTGTATTGCCAATAACAAGTGCGATGTTTGAGGAGAGATCCCCAAAATTCCCCTTTTTAGGGTCGTCATTGAGTGACAGAATAAAAGCATCGGATTCCGACTGCGAAAGATTGAATGTTTTTTTTAAGTATTCTAAAAGAGCGGCTTCAATCTGTTCTAAACTGTTCATGTAAATTCCTGATAGAAATTTAAGTGTTTGCCTCGTATCCTCTTCAGTGTAACAACTATCGTAGGTAACTCAAGAATGGTGCTATTGTGACGAAAATATCGTCACCTTTTTGAGAGGCGTGTCAACATGAAATTGTGGTATTTATTGTTGCTGGGTGGGTTTGTTTTTTCCCTTTCGATGGATGCGGGGGGGAATCAGGAAAAAATTTTAAATCTTGTTAAGGGTGGCAAGATTCAAGAAGTTCAGCAATTTTTTAAAAAAAGAAAGAAGAATAGCAGGGAGCTTTTGGAAGCGGCACTGCAAGAAGCAGTGCAATCGCGACAAACAGAGGTTTTGAAAATTCTTTGGAATGGAATGGGAAAATCAAGCTATGCGATACGTTTTCCGGTGAGAAACGAGTTGCTCGTTTTTTTGAAAAAACTGCTTGCCATTGCCGAAAAAGAGCATAATAAATCTTCGGATGTGGTGAAATGGATTAACGATACTAACTATAGCTATTGTTTTGTGAATGCGCTTTTTGCTCCTGATATAGATTTTGATTCTTTCGAAAAAGATTTTTTGCACGGAAGGAGTATAGATACCGTTAAAGCGATGTTTCTGATGCGCGTTTATCATCCTGAGGGTTTTTATTCTCCTGCGCATTGCTTAATGTTTAAGTTTAAATTTTTTGAGAGTCTTTCAAAATGGGCGCATTCGAATGATCTGGGTTATGAGATCTTATCGGGCGTTGATCAGGATGGTTTTGGGTTTTTACCGTTTTTAATTTATTACGGGCGAGGAAATGTTTTGAAAGAAAGGGGTGTTCAGGTTGATAAAAAATGGAAAACCGTAACATTTTTGGAATACCTTGTTGCTCAAGTAAGTTGTGCGTGTAAGAAAAGTATTTTCGCTTCTGATCATTGGGGTGGTCTCTTGCCAACCAACTGGCTTTTGTTGGTTCGGAAAGAGCTGGGATTGGATGATAAACAGTTCGGGCAATTAGATTCTTTTTTGTATAAGGAACAGTCGGCTGGTAAAAAATGAGGCAGCTTGCTCCCCGTGTATGAAAAACAGTTGATTTTCAGCCCCCTTTGTTGGCACGCTTGAATAATGGGGTATATTAAGAGGGGGTTGAAAATGATTCGCAAGATATTTCTTTTTTCGTTTGTTGTGAGTAGCTGTTTTCTTTTTGCCGAGGAGGGTGATGGGGTTAAGCTTTTTGAAGAGGAAGTTGTTACGCTGCTTAAAGATTTCCTTAAAAAGAAAGCTCCCGTCAGTTTTGATCTGGTTGCGAATCTTTTTTTTCCGACAAAGAAAACAGAAAACGGTGCTAACTTTTGGGCAATGTTTGTATTTGGTAAATTGCCTAAAGACGTAAATTCTATAGCAACTAACTTGAATAACTTTATCCTAAATGGATCAATTGAACCTCCTGCAAGTTTTTACGATAAAACAGGTAAAGAGTGGAAAAACGTATCTCAGTTAGAACGTAATAAATTTATTGTTTTTTCTTTGATGGCTCGAGCTGTTGCGACATTTGGTTATGGCGAATGTATGGGGGAAGAAAGTTTTTATGACATTTGGTTTAATAGGTCAAAAGAGCTTCTGTCAGTGTTTAAAGATCCCCGTATTCAACAGAGTGCCTATCTTTCCATGGTTTTTGATTTTGTTCTCAACTACTGGGTATCTGAAAAATCAAATTATTTGTTTAAATTTATTCGAACGTTGCTTGATTTTGATCCTGAGTGTATGAAAAACGGTGATGTGATATGCAAAGATAGATTTCCTGAGCCTATATTTAAAGATTGCGCTCAAAAATTTTTTGGGTATGACAGTGATTATCGTCTTAACGGAAGAGCGTTGCTGGAGAGGATGCTAGAAGTTTGTAGCGACAAGAGAAAATATTTTTTGATTCAAAGATTAGTTAAGTTGTGTGAGGCTGGCTTGCGATTTTATCGTGTTCATCACGATCTTTACCATGAAGAATTGGTTGCGTGTGATGATAGTCTTAGGGAATTAAAAAACTCGGGAAATGTTACAGATCTTCTTAAAAAATATCGTTTTGTTAAGACCAGAGTTCAGGATGGCATACAGCACGCGAAACAGCTGTTTTGGGTCAAGTTGCATCCTACTATTGGTGAAGACTTTTATTATCGTTTTCCATGAGAGTAGTCCACCGGCTGCAGATGCCTGTGCAGCCGGTGGTTTTGTTCCTTTATTCGTAAAAATGTTTGGTGAGATATGCGCGACCTGAATCACCGAATATGCAGACAATAAGATCATTTGGCGAAAGCTTTTCAGCATACTGTTGCACTGCGTAGGCAGTGGCGCCGCTGGCCGGGCCAACAAGGAAGCCATATTTTCGTGCAAGAGCTTTTGTCATGTTTAGAGAATCTTCGTCAGCAACGTTGAAAAATTCGTCGATAACCGCATTTTCAATATGAGGAGAGGTGTAATCTATGCCGATGCCTTCGATTTTGTAGGGTTTAGGATTTCCGCCTGTTGCGCGATATGAATGTGCGGTGTCGACTCCGATGACTTTTATTTTGGGGTTACGTTCCTTGAGGTAACGGCTAACGCCACCAATGGTACCGCCTGAGCCAACGCCGGTAATGAAATGGGTGAGAGTGCCAGCGGTTTGATTCCAGATCTCTTGGCCGAGTGAGTAGTAGTGACCAAGTGGATTGTCATTGTTGTAGTACTGTGCGAGAAAGACTGAATTTGGTGTTTCTTCGTGAATTTTGCGTGCTATTTCATAGTAACTTTCCGGATCTTCAAGGGTTGCAGTCGGTTTGCAGACAACAATTTTAGCCCCATAAGCAGTGAGTGTCTGTTGTTTTTCGGTGCTTACTTTTTCTGCGACGGTGATGATAACGTTATATCCCTTAATAGCACCAATAAGTGCGGTAGCGATTCCCTGGTTTCCCGAAGAGGCTTCGATGATAGTCCCGCCAGGTTTTAGCTTCCCGGATCTTTCTGCTTGTTCGATCATGTATGCGGCAGATCTGTCTTTAACGCTGCCACTTGGATTAAGAGATTCGAGTTTTGCATAAACCTGTGCTGGTGCGTCGAAGGGGACGCGAACAAGTGGTGTGTTCCCGATTGCATGCAAAATGGATTCGTATTTCATACGGCTTCCTTTAAAGAAAAAATAATGAATATGTTAATGAATTGTCTGCATAATAAGCATGATTGCTACAATGAGGCCATAGACTGCATTGGTGTCAATCAGCGTTTGTGCAAGAAGACTGGTGCGTGAGATCATCGGGTATTGTTCTAAATTTTCTACAAATCCTTTGCAGGCAGCACGCGCTGTTCTTCCGGAGCTTAGCCCGACGCCGAACGTAGTGAATCCACCAGCAAGAGCGGCAGCGATGCATACGAACCCGTCGGTAAGTGGGGCTTCTGGTGGGAGTATGCCAAAGAAGAGAAGGAGCATAGCTACAACGAGAGATAAAAGGATAGGTGTTTCAATAATCGCTTGGCTGATAAAGGTGAATGAGAGAATATGATCATATGCTTCACGGTTTTTTCCAACGCCATCACATGCCTGTTTTCCAAAAATTGCGAGGCCCGCAGAGGGTCCAATAGAGCCGAGTCCGAGTGCTAGGCCGCTTGCCAAGAGGCGTAATCCATTTGCCATACCGGTAAATTCCCCTGCTTGCTGAATAAGGAGCCAGCCGGTTACGAGTCCAAAAATAACTGGCGTTTGTGCCATTGAAATGGAAAGGAGCAGAAGATTGAAAATTTTATTTGAGATGAGCGGTTGTCGCGATGCTGATTTAAGTGCTGCTTGAATTGGATAGGCAGATATACCGCCGATGAATGCGGCTGGAATAGCTAATGCTATTGCTGAACCGATATGCGCCAATGAGCTTCCGGTTGTTGAGGAAGGATTCATAAACATAACTGCTGCCATAAGAGTGCTGAGGATGGCGGCGGTTTCTGTTAGTGCGAGGGCTACCATAAAGAGTCGGTTGATAGCGCCGTGTGCTGCTGGTTGAGCATTAAGTGCTTTGGTGGCCATACTACTTGCAAAACCTTGGCCTACGGCAACCCCTATGATAGGAAGAACAACGGTAATGCCGATGGCACTAAAATGGATAAGCTGTGCATTATGCATGTTTATGTTCCTCGCCTGTTTGTGCTGTCATAGAGATATAGGTGATAGCTAGTATTGAAAAGACAAATGCCTGTATAAACCCCTCAAAAAGACCAAAGAAGAGCGCAATAACAAGGTTGAGGCCAGTTATCAGAGTAACGGTTTGCCAAAGCCATGAGCCTGAGACAACATACTTTGAGATTCGCGCAATTGAAGATCCTCCTAGAATATTACCAAAGAGACGAAGTGAGAGGGAAATGATATTTGATAATTTTCCCATAAGTTCCATAGGGAATGTGAATGATCCAATGACTATGTTGCCGATAGCTTTGACAATAGCAAAAGGGATTGCTCGCCACGAAAATCCGTTTGGAAAGAGAGTGAGTGGCGTCTTGAAGTATTCGTTTAAGTATCCGACAATGCCGTGTGCCCGAATACCCTCTTTTTGGGCGTAGAAAACAGCTATCAGACCCATTGCAATAGTAGTGTTTAAATCGCTCGTTGGTTCTTCAAGCCCAGGAATCAAAATAAGAGTATTGCAAACAACCAGATACAAAAAGAGAGTGCTTATGTAATAAAAGTAGGGGGCGTAGAGTGCTCCACTCAGAGATTGCGTTACAAGGCCCATAAAGCTACGCAATATGGTGGTAACAGTATAGCGAGCTACAGAATTTTTTTGTGAAAGTGCCCAACGACCTACAAGGGAAAAAACAAGAAGTATCCCAAGAGCACACCAGGTGTTAATGATAATCTCTTTGTTAAGTGCCAGTAGAGGGTTGGTAATACCGAGCCACGCGAGAGGTTGCCAGACCTCGGGCGGGAAAATAGCCAAGGCTTCTGTCATGGATTGCCTTTCAAAGACGGTCGGACAAGCAACCGTTACTGTGGTTGTTTTTGCGCCAATGAAGCGGTAGCAAAAACGGTGATTAACCCGCAAAACAGTATGAGTATAACGTGGGAGATGGGGAGGTGCAAGAGAAGAACCGTAAGAGTTGCAAGTAAACTAAGCCGGATTGCCGAGGTAAATGCGAGCAAGTACGGTCGCCAGATAAATCGGCCACTCCAGTATAGGCCAAATAAAATTCCCACAGCGAACGCTAAAGCGTAGGCTGTGGGAGTAATTAAAAAAGAGACTTCATTGAAGTTCATGAAAGTTTTTTCATGCCTTTATGTCGCCAGTATTCACTGATAACGGTATTAGAACCGGTAATGACAAGCAGCCCATAGCGCTCATCAATATCTTTTTTCGCATCTTCAAAAGCTGCTGCGAAAGAATCGAATGTTTTTACGGCCACCTTGTGAGCTTTTAGACCTTTAGCAATTTCCGCAACGTTCCATTTTCCATCTTCGTTGTTGCTTGGATTTTCGTTTGGATTGAGAGGGCAAAGATATACTTTTCCTGGGGTTTTCTTCCAGAAGTATCGAACTGCGCGTAGGAACTCTTCGCCTTGGAGTGTTGTGTCGCCAGAAGCTCCGATTATTAGGCCAAGCCCTTCTTTTCCATTGCTCCCTTTGAGAGGTTTTTGATAATGGAGAAGACGAACCCCCAAAAGAATGTTTTCAAAGGCATCCAGATTGCTTGCATTATCAAGGAGGATTGACGGTTTTTCTTTATCGAGAATTTGGAATCGCGCTGGAAGATCACTGATTGTCTCTTTCCAGAATTGACTAATGTTTTTTCTTGGATTGCGTTGTGCGTCATGTTTTTCTGCGATAGTTGGACGCCCCCGTTTGCCTTTTTCTTTGCGAAGCAGACTGTTCTTTTTATCTGTTTTTTCCTGTGCTTCATTATTGTTTACGAAGAGGTGCGCAATTCGCTCAGCGAGTGCGGCGCAACGCCCATGAAGCTGCTCAAATGGGTAGGCAAGTGGAGCAAGTTTTCGGATAGGCATAACCCATTGACCGCCACGTTGTGCAGCGAGTTCTTCCATGAGCTGTAGATTTGCCTTTACTTGATCGCCCGAGACAACGGATGTTCCTGTATGCACAGTGCCGAGGCATTCAAAAATAAACGAACGAATTTCTTCGGGCGTTGTTGTTGCTAATTCTGGCGTGGCGCGAGTTATACCAACTATTTTCGCTTTGCAGATATTAACTGGATCATAAATACCACCTGCTCGCGCTTCAAGAATGGCAACATTTGCATTGCTTTTTTTGAAGTGAATGAGTGACATTAGGGTAAGAATTTCTTGACTGTGCGCTTCTACTTCCAAGCTTTCTACCGCGTCGAGTACTATGTTGCCAATGTCGGTAAATGTTTTATTTTGGATCGTTTCGTGATTGACTGAAAAACGTTCGTTGTACGTTAAAATATGTGGAGAATAAAATGTTCCGACCGTTAGCCCTTCAGCTTGGAGTAGTTTAGCAGTAAAATGAGCGGTCAAACTTTTTCCATTAGTTCCCGTTACGATAATGGTTGGTATTTGCTGAGAAACAGTTCCAAGTTTACGATCAAGCTTTTGAACGCGAGCAAGCGCAGCTTCATCATGAGCTTTTACCTGCCAATGAGAATCAAGGTAGGCGATGATTTCTTGATAGCTTCTTTGCTTGACAGCTGAAACGATATTCCGCTTTGCGGTTGAAGATTGCGGAATGGCCATAGGTATGACTCCCTTGTATGATTGATATTCAAATTTTGCCATGTGACATTAATTTAACAGAAATGAAAGAAATGTCAAAAAACAAAAAAGTTTCTTTTATTACGGTTGAAATTTTCTATTTGTCACGTATTTTGAAATGTGGCGATTGGAAGAGGTTTGTCGTTGTTGTTTTTGTTTTTAACAGAGAAGGATGTGGCTCAAGGTGGCGATAAAGGGAGTCGTTAGGAGCGCTGCAAGTGCGAGAAATGCCCCCAAAGGTATCATGGTTTGAGCCGAGAGACCTTGCCGAGATGAGAAAAGAAGCCCGTAAAATGCGCCACAGATAGTGCCAATAAGCAGTGCGAACCAACATCCGATAGGGCCGGTAAACGCACCTATGGTTGCTAGGAGTTCTAAATCGCCCTGCCCAATACCATCATGTTTACGCATTATGCGGGAAAATATTCGAACGAGAGCTAAAATGCCATAACCGAGTGAAAGCCCAAGCAGGCTTTCTAGTGGTGTGATGGGGAGTAATTTCATGGTACTTGCCAGTAAAGCGAAGGGAATGAGTGCGAGAGTGTAGAGTCGATCAATGGTAAGCGTTTCTGCATCAGTTCGTATAGTTATAATGAGCGCTGAAAAAAAGATGAAGTAAAGTGGGATATATGCTGGCTGAACTGCATACCAGAGGAGAAGTGCTGCACTGGCACCAATAAGTTCAATAAAGGGGTAGAGCGGAGAAATTGATGTTCTGCAGTGACGGCATGAGCCACGGAGTACAAACCACGAGATTATAGGGATAAGGTCATACCAATCAACATTTTGAAGGCAGTGAGGACAGTGGGAGCGGGGGCGCCATATGGTTTCCCCATGGGTACTGCAATAGGCGATAACATTGAGAAGAGACCCCCAGCAGAGGCCGAGGAAAAGTATCAGGATGACGGTCATTGATCTTTCAGGGTGTCGAGAAGCTGTTCAATAGCTATTTGCTTTTTAAGCTGTTCATCATATCTAAAAACAATTTCAGGGACATATTTTCCCGGGATTTCTTTTGCGATGGCGGTACGAAGCGACGGTTTGTAAAGCTTTAGATGTTCAAGTTTTTCATTGAAATGCTCCTCACCCTGCTCGCTATAAAAGAATATCCAGCAAATGCTTTGGTCAACATTAAAGTCGACACGAGAAATAGAGAGGCTCTGGAGTTGTGGATCATCCAGAGCCTGATTTGCTAAAAGCTTTGCAACCGTCTTTCTAATAAGAGACGCTTTGCGTGCTCGTTTAATACGATCGGCTGTTTTCATGTTCAAATGAGTTTGTAAGATGCCATGCGCAGATAGTTTTGTTTAATAGCGCGCATAAGTCGTTTGCGACGTTTTTGTGAACGTGGTTCGTGATAGCCTACACGCTTCATATCGCGGATAATACCTTCACGTTCACTGCGTTTTTTGAGTTGACGCATTGCTCGTTCAATATTGTGATCATTGACCACGACCATGATATTTGCTTTTCTACTCATTACGTTTTCGCCGTCCTGTCGAAATTAAGGAATAAAAATTAAAAAACTTAACATATATTTATATTAGCCTGATTCCTCTTCCCTGTCTAGCTCGTTTTTCGACAGAGCTTACAGCTTGGACAGAGAGAACAGCTTGCGCATTTCGCGCAGGGGATGGAAATGGTAAGATTAAAGTTTTCTTTTAAGAACTCTCCGTCTTTTTTGATATGTTTTTCAACTTTTTCTTTTAGTTTCGAAATCCATTTTGGAGGAGAGATTTTTTCGCTCTCTTTGAGATAGTAATTGAGTTGTTTGTTATAAAAGTTGAGAATGTAGGTGAAAACACGGAGAACTTTTAGCATGTCGCGATATTTACGTGCATCAGATGATTTGATAAATATCAGATCTTTGTCGTTTAACTTTTGCGTTTCCGTTTTGATGTCTCGTAAGAAATTTTTAATTCCATTCAGAACTTTTGTGTGGGTTGCTTCGCTTTTCCAAAGATCTGACCAAATTACTTCGCCGCTTTCTTTGTCGAAGACTGGTTCTCTCGTCCCCTCAGATATTTGATATCTTGCAAGAATTGGTAGATAGATTTCGCTTGCTATTGTTTTTTCATCTGATATACCTTCTTCTTTCTTTTTTCCGAGCAGGCGTTCAAATTGTTCTTTTGGGGTAAGACGAGACGTTTTTCTCCCGTCCTTTTTAAGCAACTCGGCTGCCTGCTGCCCCGGAGTTTTTTCCCCACGACGGGGTGCAGTTGTTAATAATTCACGTATTTGTTCTCTAGGGGTTTTTCGTTTTGCTTTTTGTTCTGAACCTTTAATTGATCCAGCAATTAAAGAAACGAAGTATACCAGTACTATTATTTTCTTATTCATTGCAGTCCCTTCTTTTTTCAGTTTGCATTTCTATTAGAAAGTAAATATAACAGATCCCATGGCCGTTGTCGATCGGTAAGCGAGACGTTGACGGACAGGGAGCTGGGCGAAGAAGCCGAGAGCTACGTGGGGGGTGATATCATACGTAAGTCCGAAATTAACAAAGCTCGAGCTCCAGCTACTCTCTTCTATCATTTTTCCGACATCAACGTTTGATACAGGGAAGGAGCCTGTTGCCCATGAAAGAGGCCTGGTTCTGAGAATGGAAATGTCGTCGGAGCAGTGGTGTACGAGTCGGAATTCGACAGATGCGGTAAAATGATAATCAAAGTGATGGGCAACCATAGTTGCCGCGCAGCTCCAGTTAGTTCCCGGTTTAATACGTGCATCTGCTTTTCGGGGGAGTATCCCTTGTTGGAATTCTTGAGTTGGGACGGGGATATTTTCGTAGAGTTCTTGAGAAAAACGTGAGAATCCAACGTCAAGCCCAAATTCTATTGTTTGCAAAAAGTTGAAGACAAAACCGCCACTGAGACCATAGGCTGTGTGTCCATTGTTATTAAACGTTGCGGCTAATAATTTTTCAGGCGGCCGCTTTTTGCCGATGGGTGGTGAAAACTCTGCCATTAAATAGGGATTAAAAGTGCAGTGTGCCTGATTTGTGGTGTAGGTCTCCGAAGGACGATTGAAAATAAAGGTATGTGTCCAATAAAGCCCAAGATCTGCCATATCGATGGATGCTTCGCAATAAGGGCCGAGGTCTAATTCAAGTGTTTCTGCAACAAGGCCCCGCTGTTTGACAATGCCGTTGCCGACAAGATCCTTACATTTTGCGCATGTGTATGTTGTGCAGTCAGTGGTACACGTAACCACATCTTTGGCGTCTGGGGTGAGATCGATGAAATCGGGGCAGACTCGCTGTCGAATTTGGGCAATACCGAGAGTGAAATATCCTCCAAAATCACATGGTGAACCGATTTCTACATCAAAGCGGATTCCATATTTTCGGTACCCGATTGGTGCTTGCATGAAACCAAACAGTTCATCAGGGTCGCTGTTACGGGGGAGGATCATTTTTGCGAGGCACTTTTCGATCTCCTCCTCAGTAAGACATGTTCCGGTTGTATCAGTTAGATTGAGAACAGTTTTAAGTTCCGTTGCTACGTCTTGGTTTCCGTTTGCCTCAGTATAAAACAGAGCAGCCATGTTCCATGGTGAGTACATGTCTCCAATATAAATCGGTGTTGTTGTCGGGGTCCCAACATCGTTACGTTTGACGACGTCTCCGGCACAGTTGCCTGCTGAATCTGCATTTTGTCGGTACCCAGAGACACTAAATTGTGCACAAAATTCTGGGTCGCCGTCGTAAAATCTGGTGAAGCTGCCAAGCGGATTTGCAGCAGAAGCGACTGGATTTGGGTCATTACGAGAATATTTTGTTTGTCTTCCGTGTAAGGAGAAGCCGAGCATCAACCCTAAAACGCCGAAAGCGCAGAAAGCTGTCAGGAACTTTTTCATCACTCAATTCCTTTGGGTAGTACGCATGGGGTAGCCTGCGTTTTGGATATGGTATAGCATCTTTCCTGGCGATGCGTCAACTTCGCTTTTTGCTTTGCCGTTTTAACGGTTACCACGCGGCAATGATACCAAGAATGCCACACGTACAGAGTACGAGCGAACAACCAATTCCTAAAAATGCCAAGATGATTTGCCAAAAAGATCGCTGATAAGGCAATGTGATGAGCGGGACAAGAGATGTGGCGTATGCTCCAGCAATGGCAACTGATATAATGCTGAGCAGTAGATTGATATTAGCAAAAAAGAGGCTGCAACAGATTGCGCCGATACCAACAAAAAGAAGAATGACGTGGCGTGAAATTGTTTTGCGACCGCGGATGGAATGGGCAGTGTCCGCTACCAAAGCACTTACCGACCAGAGTAGTGAGTGAACGGTACCGAGAATGGTGATTACAATGGCACCGTCGATTAGTTTCACAAGCCAAGAGAATTGAGGAAAGAGCGTTAACATTAACTTTGAAAGCGGTTCGGTTGCGCTGGTGAAAAAGTTTTGCGGGGCGGCTAGAAGTATGCTTCCCGTGAAAGTGAGATAGCAGAGCCCGGTGATGATTACAGTGAGTGCGAGGGCGATGGGGGCTGTTTTCCTTGGGTTTTTAAGTGTTGAGAAGAGCGAAGGGATTGCTTCAAAGCCAAAAAGGCTGAAGGCGACTACTTTTATGGCTTCAAAAGCACCCCAGAGACCGTGAGGAGCGAAAGGAGTGGCGTGAGATACATCTATTTTTGTTGCGCACATGCTGGTAATTATAACCAGCGGGAGAATGGTAAAGATAAGGAGAACTATCTGTCCTGCTGTATTAGCGCGTGCACCGAGTAGATTCAGGAGAACCAACGTGATGAGGAAGGCAACGGCCCAGCCTATAGGGGAAAAAAATGGAAGGTTTGCTGCGGTATACGAACCAGCCAAAAATGAGAGGAGTCCGAGAGCGGTTACCAGTCCAAGAACATAAAGTGTGGTGGTGAGGAGCCCTCCTGCATGTCCAAGCCATAATTTGGGGTATTGGTAAAAGAAACTCTCCATTGGGTAGAGGGTAGTCATACGTCCAAGGCCAAGTGCGATGAATAGAACTGCTATAATAACAGCAAGAAAGGTTACGAGTCCTGCAGGGCCAGCGGTGACCTGTAAAGCTGCAGGAATGCCGAAGATTCCTGCGCCAATAACTGCATTAAGTCCAATAATAACTGCAAGAGGAAGGCTTATAGTTCCGGAAGATTTGGCCATCTGGTATCCTTGAGAGAAAGAATTGGTAGACCGAATGTTGGATATGAAATCATGGCACAGTATAAAAAGTGTGGTTTTTATTTTCAAGCCTCTGTGACTAAAGAGGAGACCTGGTTTTTTGTGGCAACTCTTCGTTGCAATGAACACTTAGTTTTTGATCGAACGCTCGATCCAGATGCCGGGCTTTTTGAATTTTATGTTCCCGAACGGAGTCGAGATCAATTTTTAGCTCTTATGTTGCAGTATGAACGAATGGGGTTGGTGTCTGGATTGGTAGAGAAACCAAATCGGCTTTGTGAACCAGGTGCACATTTGTAGACGTGCGGCAAACCTGAACTAATACGTTAACATTTTTTGTAGGTGTTGTGCGATTCGTTCTTGGCCCATAAGTTCAAAAAGTACTGCAATGCCAATTCCTTGACGGGAGCCGGTTAAGACAAGTCGCAAAGTGCTGACTAAGTCGGCGAATGAGAACGAGTGTGCTTTTGCTTCAGTACGAAAATATGCAATACATTCTTGAGCCGAAAGTTTTGCAACGCCCTGTTTAATGAATCCTTCGATGATGGTGCGATAGGGTTCAATGGCAGCGACCATTTCTGCTGTTTGTTCCGGGAGGGTGAAGCAGACTGCCAAGAGATTTACTGCATCGGAAAGGGTAACCAACTCAGCCCGAATGGGATCGATACACCGTTCAAGTTCTTTGTCACTAAGTTTTTTTGCTTCAGGGTAGGCTTGTTCGAGGAACGGGCGAATTCGTTTGGCGAGGTCGGTAAGCGAAAGGCGTTTAAGCCATTCGTGGTTAACCCAACGAAGCTTATCGATATCGTATCGAAGTGTGTTTGATTGATGCAGTTTATGAAAATCAATAGCGGTAGTGAGTTCTTCAAAGTCCAGGATTTCATTTTCGTAGGTGCCACCAATGATGCCGAGATAGTTGAGGATTGCTTCTGGGATGAAGCCACTTTCTCTAATATCGTCCAGTGAAAATCCAAAGTCACGTTTTGAGAGTTTTTTACCATCCGCATTGCAGAGAAGCGGTGCATGATAATAAATAGGCGGTGTTGCTCCAAAGGCATTGAGGAGAGCGACCTGAGAAGCGGTGTTTGTTTGATGATCGGCACCACGGATAACGTGTGATACTTTCATGACAAGATCATCGATGCAGTTGGCGAATAGAAAAGTAAAAGAGCCGTCGTGTCGAGTGAGTGCAAAATCTGAAAAATGGCTCATGTCAAAGGTTATTGGTCCTCGTGCTAACTCGGTAAAAGTTACCGTTCCTTCCGGTAGCTTAAAGCGCCAGATAAAGGGCACTTTTCGTGCAAGCAAGCTATCAACTTCAGTCGTGCTGAGTCTGAGACCTGTACCGTCATAACGTGGAGGAAGTCCCAGTTTTATCTGACGTTGACGCTTTTCTTCGAGTTCCTCTGCTGTTTCAAAGCAGCGATAGACGAGGTCTTTTTTCTTTAAAAATTCTAGATGCTCTTGATAAATGGCGGTTCGCTGTGACTGATAAAAAGGCCCTTCGTCGAAACGGATCTGGAGCCAGGTGAGATCGGCGAGAATTTTTTTCCCTTCTGGATCAATAAGACGGCTTGCATCTGTATCTTCGATACGAAGAAGAAAACTTCCCTTTTGTTGGCGTGCAAAAAGAGCATTCAAAAGAGCAATACGAACATTGCCGATATGCATAAAACCGGTGGGTGATGGTGCAAATCGTGTGCGGATTGGTGAAGAAGTATGAGTGGTCATAATGGGTGCCAGTAAAAAAATAAAAACCGAACTGCCGCCCCAAGTATAGCAATTTCTCATTCCATTGACAGGGAAAAGAGGACTTTGATACGGTTTGTGCTGCGGTACGTAGATGCCGAATGGGGAGGAAAGGGATATGAGGAAGTGTGTCAAAATAATTTTGACGCAAATCGATTCTTGTGAACGATTTGTTAGTCGTTTCAAAAAAAATATCAGTCTTGTTGCGGTAGAGGGCATTGTCGAATATTGCGATGTTGGCTGTCTTGAAATAACGCTTCATGGCAATCTTGATGAGGTAAACAATCTTATCGGTACTATCGAGGAGTTTGTTATTCGCCACAACGTTGATCATTCTGGTGAAGTGCTGTTTGCCGTTGAACCGTGCATGAAAAGCGAGGATTACCGCGGGGTTGTGCGTTTTGTTAAACGCCAAGCCCTACGTCCGCAGACTATTCGTCATTGAGAACATGTTTTGACCACTTGCTTGCAGTAAATGGAATCGTTGATAATCCAGTAACGGGATCTACTGACAGGTGGAAGCAAGGTGTATTGTGTCAGGCCGGATCAAAGCACTAAACAACCAGTTTTTTTGATATTAACAGCTTTTTTAATGCTTTTACTGAGATATTCTAACAGGGATATTCCTTTGGGCTTGTTGATACGAATGCTGTTGTCTCGGAACAAAGCGGCGACTGTAGTTCCGTCGGGACACCAGGAGATGTCCATGAAGTAGCAGGATTCTCTTTTGCTGTAAAAGGTCTTGATTTTTTTGAATGTGCCTGATTGTGGATCATGTTTATAGATAATGGCGGTACGTTCCCAAGAACAATCCCCATAATAAGCGGCGAACATAGTTTCGTTAGGACTCCATGATGGGATGCAAGTATAGTTGTAAAAGCTCTTGATTTCTGTGAAAATATCTAGTTGGGGGTCATGTTTATAGATAATAATGGCGTCGTTGCTCCGATAATAAGAGGCGAGCAAGGCGAGCATGGTTCCATCATGATTCCATGAGATGTCAGTATGGTTGTAGAAGGTTTTTATTTTCGTGAATGTGCCTGATTGTGAATTGTATTTAAAGACAGGAATGGAGTTTCGAGAACGAAATGCGAGCATGGTTCCGTTAGGACTCCAGGAGATTTTGTCGCAATAATCTTCTGATTTGTAGCGGAACGTCTTGAATCGCGTGAATTTTTGTAATTGAGGGTCATATGTATAAACGATAACGGTTTCGTCAACAGAACAGGAGGCGAGCATAGTTCCATCGGGGCTCCAGGAAATATCGTTGACGCGGCCGTCATGGTCGTAGATGGTTTGAATTTCTTTGAGTGTGTGTGATTGAAGATCATATGTATAAACGACAACTATTGGAAGATAAGAACAAAAGGCGAGCATAGTTCCATTAGGGTTCCATGAAATATTTTTAATAAAATAATAATGGCTGGAGAGGGCTTGAATCTTTTTGAATGTGTGTAATTGAGGATCATATGTATAGACAATAATGCCGTTGTTGTAAGAACAAGAGGCGAGCATAATTCCATTAGGGTTCCAAGAGACACCTGCGACATATTGATCGTCGAGGGTTTGAATCTTTTTGAATGTGTGTAATTGAGGATCATATG
>JAFFZZ010000090.1 GCA_016933915.1 Candidatus Babeliaceae bacterium | reverse complement strand
GTCTATCTTTTTTTGCGGTACACTGGCGCCCGCGTGTCCGAAGTCACGGGCATCAACGACCAGGCCGACGTTGACTTCCGCGCCGGCGACATCACGATGAACATTCTCAAGAGGCACAATCCTAAAAGGAGAAATTCTAGGAAGATCGTCTCGGTCCCCCTGCAGGCAGTCAACGAGCTTGCACGATACCTCGCGCAGTATCCAGAAATGAAGGGCAAGGCTTTTGCGGTCAGCCGCGTGAATTTTTTTACTGTCTTCAGGAAACTCTGCATTCGGGCGGGGATCCCCGGCGAGCTGGCGCATCCTCATGTCATGCGCCATACCCGGGCCATCGAGCTTGTCCGGGCCGGCGTCCCGCTTTCAATCGTGCAGCAGATCCTTGGTCATTCACTCCTAAACACGACAGCCATCTATCTTCAGTTCACTGGCGCCGAATCCAAACAAATTCTGAAGGAGAAAGGGCTACTATGATTAAAGGAGAATACTAAGCATGTCAAATAGTATAGTCAAATTAACGCTTTCCTCGATTCTCAAAGATTCAAATTATAATCTTTCATTATTTTTAGAAAAAGACATTAAAGCACTTGAAGCCAAAATTAAGATTATTAAAAACAAACCCTATGTTGAATGCATCATCAGAGAAAAGGACGTGCAGTTAAAGCCAGAAGAAGTAGTCCGGCAACTGTATACAATTAAACTTATTAGCGAGTACGGGTATCCGAAAAAAAGAATTCGGTTTGAGCATCCGGTTCAATTTGGCCGGGAAACGAAATCAGCCGATATTATTGTCTTTGATAAGGATAGGCCCACTGTTGAATATATTATTGTCGAAGTTAAAAAACCAAAGCTTAAGGATGGTAAAGATCAGCTAAAATCATATTGCAATGCTACAGGTGCTCCAATCGGCGTTTGGTCAAATGGCGGGCAGATATCTCATTATAACCGTAAGGACCCGAATTTCTTTGAAGATATAACCGACATCCCGAAAGCGGATCAGGCGCTTGAGGATATCTTAAAAGAACGCTTCACTTGGCGGGATTTAATCGTTAAAGACGCCCTCTTGAATGACAGAATTACCCTCAAAGCTAAGATCGAAGATATGGAAAATGAAGTACTTGCTAATGCTGGGGTGGACGTTTTTGAGGAAGTATTCAAACTTATCTTTACAAAATTATATGACGAGACCAAAAGCAAGGACGACAAGGTTATTATTGACCGCACTGTCAAAAAGAAGCTTAATGCAGTTGAAATCGGTGACTTTGAGAAATTAAAAATAGTTTTAAAAGATATCGATGATAGCGACTTCCGTATTTTGGAATTTCGCAATACCGGCCAGACCGATGCCCGGCTGAAGGATAAGATTCAACGACTTTTCGATGAAGCTAAAAAGAAATGGCCCGGAGTCTTTCCGGATGAAAGCCGCATTGATCTCTCTCCTTCTCATTTATCAATTTGTGTATCTAGCCTGCAAGACGTAAAGCTTTTTAATTCCAATCTGCAAGTCATAGACGAGGCGTTTGAGTATTTGGTCAGTAAGTCTTCCAAGGGCGAAAAAGGACAGTATTTTACGCCTCGCCATGTGATTGATATGTGCGTGAAGATGCTTAATCCCCAACGTGGCGAATACATGGTTGATACCGCCTCGGGGTCATGCGGATTTACCGTACATACTATCTTTCATCTTACCGGTCATCTTTTTGAAAATACAGAGATATCAGCGGAAGAAAAAGATGATGTGCTAAAAGTATTCGGCATTGATTTTGACGAGAAGGTCGTGCGTGTCGCTCGCACGCTCAATCTTATTGCAGGTGACGGTGAGACAAATGTCTTGCATCTCAACACCCTCGATTATGACCGTTGGAATGAAAAAGTAAATAATCCCGATTGGCGGGATACCTACGGCGCAGGTTTCAAGCGTCTTGAAGCTTTAAAAATGGATCGCAATTCAAACAAGGAATTCCTCTTTGATATTCTGATGGCGAATCCACCATTTGCTGGAGATATTAAAGAGTCAAATATCATCCATAAATACGATCTCGGCTTTAATAAGAAGAGAAAGCCAAAGTCTAATGTTGGCAGAGATATTCTGTTTATTGAGCGCAATCTCGATTTTCTAAAACCCGGCGGGCGCTTGGCCATAGTTCTGCCTCAAGGCAGGTTCAACAATACATCGGATAAGGACATTCGGGATTTTATTTCCAGCAAAGCACGTATCTTGGCAGTGGTGGGATTGCACGGCAACACTTTTAAGCCTCACACCGGAACAAAGACTAGTGTTCTTTTTCTGCAAAAATGGGATGATGGGCTCTGCCCGAAAAAGAGCGATTATCCAATTTATTTTGCAGTGTCGGAGAAATCGGGCAAAGATAATTCCGGCGATTACATCTATGTCAAAAACGGCGACGGCAAGCCCAAACTGGATAAATATGGGCACCTGATTGTTAATCATGACCTGCATAATCACAAGGGCGAACTTTCAGATGGGATCGCCGAGGCGTTTATTGATTGGGCCAAGAAAGAGAAACTGAGTTTTTGGAAATAATATATGAAAACTGCCTTTTTAAACTATACTGCTTTACGAAAAAACGCTGATTTTCGTTTCGACCCAGATTATGCGGTGCACCCACTTACGCAAGGGACTATAAATTTCAAAGCGCGATTTATCCCGTTACAAAATACTCTTGAATATATTAGTTCTGGGCATACGCCTTACCTTCACGATGTGTCAGAAGGGGATATTGATTTCGTAACTGTCGAATGCATAGATGATCTTAATCTTAATGAAACCAGCTTAAAGCATATTACCAAAGAGCAATTTGCACAGGAGTTTAAGAAAAATCGAATTGTTAAAGATTCTGTTTTATGTACAATTAAACGTCGCATTTGTAAGGCATATCCATTTCTTGAAGCGCCCCTTGCGCCTATGACAATGAATCAGGATGTCGCCTTTTTGATCCCAAAGCAAAGTATGGACCCCGCATATTTGGCAACATATCTATGTTGTAAAGTAGGCCAATTATTTGCGGATCGACAAAAAACAGAGCAGATGAATCCTTATATCAGTGTTGCCAATCTTTGCCAAGTGCCTATCGCTGTATTGTCTGGGGTTTTTCAAAAGTTGATACGTAGTTTATTTGAGCGGTCATTGAGTTTTAATCATAAAAGCAGCGAGGCATATAAAGCAGCAGAAATAAATCTTCTTAGAGAATTGGACCTCTTGAATTGGAAGCCGAAGCATCGCTTGTCTTTTATAAAGAAATACTCCGACATGCAGGCCAGCAGTCGAATTGATGCGGAATATTTTCAGCCGAAATATGAAGAGGTTATTGAACGTATAATAAAATATAAAAAAGGCTATAAGCCACTGGCTGAAATTGTGAAGGTTAAGGACAAGATTTATCTACCAATAGATGACGCGGCATACCGCTATATTGAACTTGCGAACATTTCTGCTAACGGCAATATCAACGGAATTAATGAAGTGTTAGGAAAAGAGTTGCCAACCCGTGCAAGGCGTATAGTCAGTGCCGGAGATGTCATTGTCTCAACCATTGAAGGATCACTATCAAGCATCGCACTGATTACTAAAGAATTGGATAATGCGTTATGCTCAACAGGTTTTTTTGTCATTCATTCTGAAAGATTTAATTCTGAAACATTGCTTGTTTTGCTCAAGTCGCCTGTCGGGCAGTTACAGTTAAAAAAAGGATGTTCCGGAACGATCTTAACAGCTATCAGTGATGACGAGTTTAAGCGGATTGTTTTGCCGGATTTGCCAGCAGGTATTCAAAACGACATTAAAAAGCATATCACAGAAATGTATGAAACTAAGGTTTTATCAAAACGCTTGCTCAACATCGCCAAACGTGGCGTTGAAATGGCGATCGAGAAAAATGAAGCAGAAGCTCAAAAGTGGATCGCTGCAACGATAAATTAATTAACTTCCAAATCTAATATCGACATCGAAGAATTCTGCAGAAAACCTTCAAAAAGATGATGTAATTGTTTTCAAGTCCCCCTTATGATAACTTGAGTAATCAGGAGGGGATATGATTTCATTTTCCAACAATATAAAAGAAATGGCTTTTTCTAGTAATAAACAATGGCGCTTGATCGAAAATGAGTTGTGTCTGGTAAGGG
>JAFFZZ010000089.1 GCA_016933915.1 Candidatus Babeliaceae bacterium | reverse complement strand
TTGCCAAAGTTGCCCCTATAATACTCACTAAAAGTGGTACACTTTTCAACTGAAACAGTGGTACACTTTTCAACTGAAATTTACAAAGAAGGAATCGGTGGAATTTTTACCACAGCTTTGATTGAAGCTATAAGGGGCGATGCTGATAAAATTGTTGGCGATAGGAATGGGATTACAATTATGAATGAATTAGAGACTTATCTTGTGGGACAGGTAACCTCAAAATCGCGTTTGAGAAAACTTGAACAATATCCTTCTAGAAAAGATTTTGGTAAAGGACAGTTTGTCTTTATTCACGACCCCGGGTTACTTTACTGAGGTGTTATTAATGATATGGTTAAAAACTAAGCAATGGCTAACAAAGCAATGCACAAGACTTCTGCCCGCTGTCTCCAGTTTCAGCATAATTCTCTCGCATATCGTTTGGGAGGCTCTGTCAAGGTTGGTTGCCCGTCGTGAGGAGCGGGCACAAGCTCGTGATTGCCGGCGTTAGGCCAGTACAGGCAATAGCACTCCTCAGAAAACAAGGAAAGAATAATGCAACTTCATTTTAGTGCGGCAACAGGGAAAGCAGAACATGATTTTCAGGGAACCGACGGTGAAGTTGTGATAGCTGGTGTTATTGGTGAACAGGGGCATTACCTCCTATTTCAGCGATATACAAATAAAAAACATCCAGATGACGATGGTATCTACGTTGAGTACAACGATCAACTCTATGCAGGAACAGACTGCATATCAGTCTGCAAGGTATCAAAATGCAAGTTAGAAATATCACTATCATCGCCATTGTATGCTCTTCCTGATGTCACAGGTTTTGATATTCAATTAGACCTTAATGATATGCAGTATCAACACGTCATAGAAGCATTGAAAGATATTTTTAGGGAGCAAAAAGAAAAATTGATGCTCTTATCATAACCATAGCGACTGAGTATGAAAAAATCTGCCCAATATTGCAAATTTTCTTGACGTGAAAAAGGATACGAGAGTAATTGCTGCCCATGATGAAAATTATCAGACTATTGAGCTTACATGGTAAATATGTATAAAATAATGAGTTGGCCTAACAATGGCTTGCACCGGAGCTTGGAAGGCGGGCGGGAAAATTCGGTGGTATTACTTCGGGCTTGGGTTGCGCCCGCCTTCCAAGCCCGGTGAAGCCGGGCGTTAGCCATCTTCCTCGCAATATTAGCTATTTTGATATTGCTGTTCCTCCCAAACTGTCTCTTTGACCTTTAACATAAGCGCAGTGGCCGCGTGTGCCCTTGCGCTGTCAGCGTGTGGTGAAACGTCACAATTTAGTACAGGCGCAACGGCACGCGGAAGACAAACCGGATGTTTCTTTCCGCAATGTTTCGGTCGCGCTTCGCGCCACCACTTG
>JAFFZZ010000088.1 GCA_016933915.1 Candidatus Babeliaceae bacterium | reverse complement strand
GGCAGCACTAAAAAATCGAAATAGGGGCAGACATCTTATTACAAGCGCATTTGAGCATCATGCTGTTATAAATTCCTGTTGTTTTCTACAAGAGTTAAAATATAAAATAACCATCCTCCCCGTTGAAAGAAATGGACACGTATCAACTGAATCGCTGCAGAAAGCCTTAACACCTGAGACCACTCTGGTCTCAATCATGTTAGCCAATAATGAAATCGGCACAATACAAAGTATTAGCAATCTCACACAAATCGTTCATGAAAACAACACTCTTTTTCATTCTGATGCAGTTCAAGCAGTTGGTCATATTCCTGTTGATGTTAATAATCTAAAGGTTGATCTATTATCTGCATCAGCACATAAGTTCAATGGACCAAAAGGAATTGGATTCTTATACCTTCGAAAAGGCACAGAGATACTCAGTTGGTCGTCGGGGGGAAAACAAGAAAATAATATTCGAGCAGGTACCGAAAATGTCGCAAGTATTATCGGAATGGCAGTGGCGCTTAAAAAGAACGTAGATAATATTAATGAAAAAATGGTTTATCTACGTAAGCTCTCCGATATATTACTTAGAAGATTAACCGACGCTGGTGTTGACTTTCTTTTGAATGGAGATTCTGATCGTCTCCCAGGTAATCTCAATATATCCATCAGAAACCAAGACGGAGAAGCTCTCTTACATCGACTAGATTTATGTGGCATACTTGTGTCAACAGGTGCAGCATGCAATTCCGGAACATCAGATGCTTCTCATGTAATTAAGGCACTGGGAACACCCCGAGAATATGCGAATGGAACCATACGCATTTCACTCAGCAAAGATAACACAGTTGAAGATGTGCTCGCAATCTCAGAAGCGATCATAACCATTGTGACAACACCTTATCCAAAACGAAAGATAAACCCTTAAACTCCAGTTGGTCAGAAACACAAAAGCCCTCTCTCGAGGGCTTTTGTGACCGACCAGGGACTTGAACCCTGAACCGATTGATTAAGAGTCAATTGCTCTGCCAGTTGAGTTAGTCGGCCGTGCGGTTTTTGATATACCGCAAAGCTCGAGAGAGTCAATAACTTTTTAATTTTCGTATTTCGGCCCCCCGGATACGGAAATTATCAAAACCTGTCATTGCTGCCGAAAACTGAAGATATGGCTCAAACAAAAAAGATGTTGTATAGATGCCATTAATCAGAAAATAGGCATACGAAATAATCGCCCTTCATCTCCGCTGTCCTGGAGCAATCGAATAATTTCTTTCTCATCAAAGAGCAGTTTATTATCTTTATCGTCTCGGGGAAGATCGGAATCTATTACTGTGAGTATATACTGGATTCCGTATTCGTGGCATAAGTTCCGAACCATGTTCAAAAGTTTTACTTTTTTTCGGTTATCCAGGCCCTCAAAAATCCCATCATGGTATACGAACTTATAGAATCTAGTTTTGCTATAAGTGCATAATATTGCTAAGTCGAAACAAGCACATAGAATTTTTTGGTATGAGGTCCCCTTCCATTGGTAGGTCTCCTGTCCAATTGCTTTATCAATAACTCTGCTTTTAAAATCCAGATTTCCGGCCGCGTTAATGTCTGTATAAAGAGCAGCTGGGACACTAAGAACTTCTTCTACATATTGCGAGAATAATTGCCGGATATTCGAATAAACTGAATTCTCTTCTTTTAGCGTCTCACTCAATTGGTGAATTACCGAGCTGCGCTCGATTTTCAATTCTTCTATCCGGTGCTCAATTACACTTATTTCGTCAAGCTGGGTTAATTGCTGTTGGAGATCAAGTAATTCCTTTTCCATTGAAAGCAGTTCGCCTTGTAAACTCTTATATTTCTGAAGAGTTTCCTTTTGTTTCAGCAAATTTAGTGCTTTTTGGCGCTCATTATCGAGTTCCCTAAGAGAAGAGTCGAGTTCATCTTTTCGGTATGACAGTTTCACCTTAAGTTCTTTTAGCTTTTTCTGGCGATCTATTGACAATCGCTTGTTAAACTCAACTAGTTCATCATACTGCCGGACCAAAGATTCTGGCATTAATAGCTTCACGTCCTCAAAGACGACAAACATTTTCTTTGCATCAATAACGTAATCAGCGCTAAGAGAATTGTCGATTTCCTGCAATTCGTAGTCAATCAAATAGCGCTCTTGGTTGAAATCCGATATTAGTTTTTCTATCCTCCGGATGACTTCATCGTTAATATCTGCCTCTAATTCAAAAAAACTAAAGTCATCCAATTGCTTCTGGTACTTCCTCGCGGCTTTTGATTTTATCTCGATCAGGCTCTTTATCTCATCATATTTTTTGTTTCTTACACCGGCTTTCTTCGCCAACTTTGCCTTATCATTTTCTTTATCTTCAATCTCCTCATCCAGATCATATTTTTGCTGGACAAAATCTCGGTTCAACCCAAGAACCTGGGCCATGTAAGGCTTCCAATCCCTATGCTTCCCGACAGCGAATTTTGATATCTGAAAAACATCGTTGTAATCAGCCTGTCGCCGCAGAAAATAAGTTATGCCTTTTCGATAGTCAAATGGCTTGATGACATCGAGGTTTAATAGCCTGTTCAACTTCTCCCTACCATCAACAATACTTAGACCGGAATATTCCCACTCAGAATCAGGCAAGGAAGCCAAGTTCATACTTTTGCTTGATATGTGCAGACATAAATTGCTTTTACCTGATGTTTTTCTCTTTACAGTAATATAAGTATTGTCTACCAAAACAATTTCGAGAAAGAAAATAAAATCCGCAAATAGCTCAGGCCGCTCCTTAAATGGGTGATCTTTTTCCAAATCTCCCAGCAAACAAAAGTCGATTAGATTGGCCAGAAACGTTTTCCCCAGATTGTGAGAATCCCGATCCGTTTTTATGGGATCCTTCACCCGAGCGAATACGACATTAAAATCATCCCTAAATTCGATTAACGGGAATATGTCATTTTTATTCGAGTAGAGTCTAGAGAGCTTCATCGGATTTTACTTCCCTGGTTTTTAACATGAAGACTGTGTCAGTTGCAATATCGTAATCTATAATTCCTGTGATAAAAAGAAAACTCAAGGCTGGCAAGAAACTATATTTCGCGTTCTCGCCAAGACTCATTTGTATCTTATCGTCAAGCTCAGATATCCTTATAGCCCGATACTGCCTCAACTCCAATATCATTGAAGCTGCTACATGAAGGAGACACGAACGGAGATCAAGATACTTGGTCGGACTAAGCATTTTTTCGCCCAACATCACATTTAAAATAGGTGAATGATAACAACACATTCAATGTTCTAGGGTTGTCGACAAGTCTTGTTTTCGCCGAATCCCGAATTTCTACCATCACATTTTCAAAGCCATCAAATCGATCACGCTCAGCAGCAATTTTTGAGTTTAGCTCATCAACAATTTCGTAATAAAGGTTGGCAATCTTTTCGTTAGCTGGATTTCTCAGGAACTCTTCTATTCGTCCAAAATAAGGTTGATGGTTATCGCGCATGAACTCATAATATTCTGGAGACATTTTATTAAGTTCATTCTTCTTCTCAATATCAATAACTAGGAAATCACTCTTACTACTGCTTGACGGATTTTCAATACTCATCAATTCGTGCATTTCTATTATTAATTTTCTCAAATCGCCCCATGAGAATCTAGCTGGAAAATCATCAACAGGTGGATATAGCAGTTGAAGTCTTTTCTTGAATTCACGTTGCGCTAGAGCATCTATCTCCCCTTTTGTACATCTATTGTGACACGTTGCACATAAAACGACCATATGTTGAGGATCATGGTGGGCAATTTCAGAATATTCGATGATGTGATGAAATTCTAGGGATGATGTACCGCTACATACGGCACACCGATAACGAGCTTCTACGAGTAACTTCCGGCGTATGTCGGTCGGAATGTTTCGTTTGGGCTCGTCCGAATAGAATTCACCGATGAACTTATCCAGTTCCTCGTCGCAAATATCATATTCTTTTCCAATTGTAAGAGCTTTCAGTTTGACCGAAAGAGAACCAGGACGCTTCTCAATACCTGTTTCGATTGCAGCTTTTACTTGATCACGGGACCAACAGAGAAATTGAGCTGCCTCATTGATTTTCATAAAAAAGAATCCTCGGAAAACATGCCCTTCTCGTTTTCTCCCCCGCTGCTGGGTGAAGGACTCAGTATGGCAAGAAGTCACTACCATTGAAAAGCGAGCTTTGTTTTCGCATTGGCTTGGCAGCGGTGGGATTTCGTTTACTAGAGCAAGAATAACTTTTCAAACTATACATTAAACGTCAACTTTATGCAACATACCAAAAGGCTGATAATTTCCACTGTTTATCACCTTCCATCCAGCCTCGCCTCCGCCGTCCCCGTGATCGAATATTGCCCATGGAATGGCAGCACGCCAGGGATCAAGGAAGATAAATCTGCGGACACCGAGACCGACACCACCATGGTCGCCGGGTCCACGCTGATCCCTGTCACTGCCACACCGATATGCCTGCTTCGTAGGAACGTCGAGTTCATCGAGGCGTAGTTCTGTGCGGTGGCATACACATCCGGCAGGAAGCGGATCTCGCCCGTTTCCCGGTATAGGACCACATCGATCCTGGATGCGGCTGCCAGGGCAGCCGCATCCGCCGCCTTGCCCACCTCGCCCCTAGCATACACGATCCGCCCAATCTCGATCCCCACCGCCGTCAAGAGCAGCAGGCCGGTCAGGATGAGGGTGAAGAAGACGGTTGTCTGACCGCGCTGGCGCTTCATGGCCGCCAACCTTCCTGCCGGAAGGTCGATTCGGCGGAAACAGTCGTGAGCCGGCCCAACCCGAAGGCGTCCCCGCCCGGAACAATGAGCGGAATGTGGGCGGTCACACGGATGCGCACGATGGAGCCCACCACCCCACCCGGGGCGAGTACGCTCACGCTGGCATCCCGGATCACCGGCTGACCAGACAGCGCGGACTGCGCCGCGGCTGTGGCTTCGCAGGCCGGGCAAGCTTGGGCGACCGATCCCGCCCGCGCGCCGTTCCGAGCGGCGTTCTCCACAATGGACAGCCCATACAGGTACATCCCGAACTGCATCATCCCCAGGAACATGATGATGGCCATGGCGACGACCAGGGCAAACTCTACAGCACTCTGCCCTTTTTCTCTTTTCTTGAACATGGAATACCTCCTTCAGGAGATGCCGGCGGCTTGGGACCGCCGGCTCTCTCGTTTACCCGCCCATCAGCCCGGCGACACGCTGGAACAGGGAGATCAGGGCATCGCGGAAGATGGCGATCACGATCAGCACGGCCACGATCAGGCCGGCCAGGATGGTGCCGAAT
>JAFFZZ010000087.1 GCA_016933915.1 Candidatus Babeliaceae bacterium | reverse complement strand
CCTGAACATCCTTTTGCTCATAGCCTGGAATGGATTTTTTATTGACAGAGAATCATCATCGGCCTATCTTTACATAACTCCAAAGTCGGCTCTTATCAATATCAATCCTGAATTTATGTCGTTTGATGTAAATTCATCTACAGCCGACTGCTCCGAAAATGTGCCTACATCTTTACCAGTTTGGAGGAGTAAAACATGTCTATTAAATTGATAGTTATTGGAGGTGTTGCAGGAGGCGCAACTGCCGCAGCCCGCGCCAGGAGATTAGATGAACAAGCAGAAATCATTCTTTTTGAACGAGGGGAATACATATCCTTTGCCAATTGCGGACTACCTTACTACATTGGCAATATCATCAAAGAAAGAGCTGACCTGCTTGTGACCACATCGAAGACAGTAAGAGACCGTTATCACATTGACGTCAGAACTTTCTCTGAGGTTCTAGAAATAGACAGGACGAAGAAAGACGTGGCGGTAAAAAATCATAAAACCGGTGGAACGTACCGAGAACATTACGATAAGATAATTCTTGCTCCCGGTTCTGAACCTATCAAACCCCCGCTTGAAGGGATCAATTTGAAAAATGTTTTTAACCTCAGAAATATTCCTGATTCAGAACACATCAAGGCATATATCAAGTCAAACAAACCGAAAGCTGCTGTCATCGTAGGAGGAGGGTTTATTGGCCTTGAAATGGCAGAAAATCTTTTAATGCATGGTATAGACACCACGATCGTCGAATTGCTTGATCAAGTCATGGCACCCTTTGATTTTGAGATGGCTTCTCTCCTGAATGCCCATCTCAAAGAACATGGAATTCGCCTGGAATTGAATGATGGCGTGGAGAAAATTTCGCAAAAGGCAGACCGGCTTTCAGTTACGACTAAAAAAGGCAAGAAACTTGAATGCGATATCGTCATACTATCCATTGGCGTTAAGCCAGAAAACAGACTTGCAAAGGAGGCAGGTTTAGAAATTGGGTCACGTGGGGGTATAAAAGTTGATGCGGGTATGCGCACATCAGATCCACATATTTATGCTGTTGGCGATGCAGTTGAAGTAAGAGACTTCGTAACCGGCTTACCTATTACTACACCACTTGCAGGTCCTGCTAATAAACAGGGGCGTATCGCAGCAGATAACGCTCTCGGCAGGCGAGAAATATTTAAAGGTACTCTTGGTACGTCTATCGTCAAAGTATTTGAAATGGCTGCTGCCTCAACGGGGATGAGCGAAAAAATACTGAAAAAACATGAGATTCCGTATACGGTGAGCTACACGCATTCTGGCTCCCATGCCTCATACTACCCCGGTGCAACCATGATGGCCATTAAACTTATCTTTCAACCAGCCAATGGAAAAATGCTTGGAGCTCAGATTGTCGGTGGGGAAGGCGTTGATAAAAGAATCGATGTCTTTGCCACAGCTATCTGTGGTGGCATGACTGTTCATGATCTTGAAACCCTTGAACTTGCTTATGCACCACCCTATGGTTCAGCGAAGGATCCGGTCAACATCGCTGGATACGTTGCCGCCAATATACTTAAGGGTGATCTCGATAACGTTTACTGGAACCAATTGCCAGAAACAGTTCGCGATGGATGTGTGCTCATTGATCTTCGCAACGAAGATGAACTTCAAACAGCTGGCAAGATACCAGGAGCAGTAAATATACCACTCCCTCAACTACGTGACAAACTCCCTGAACTTGATAAGAGCAAAACCTACATTCCATTCTGCGCAGTGGGTCTTAGGGGATATATTGGCTATCGAATTCTGGTGCAGAACGGTTTTATGGCAAAAAATTTGAGCGGTGGGTTTCGAACCTATATAGGAACCAAAGAAAAAGTAATGAAGGAATCACCCGGCACAAGAGTATGGAT
>JAFFZZ010000086.1 GCA_016933915.1 Candidatus Babeliaceae bacterium | reverse complement strand
CGAATAAACGAATGTACGCACTGCAAAAACCAGCATTTTAATAAATAGAAGATGACTCGAGCAGAGCAAAGATAAAAAATCAAGCATTTAATCAAGTTCTGTTTAATTTTTTACATCGAATTCTAATCCTCTTTTTCTATCTTTCGAGCATCCTGTCTCTAATTCAAGCTGCTTGTACTTGCTTACCGCGTAATTTTCCTTTCCTATACCGATCTATCCGTCGCATGTTCACACATATAGCCGAACAAATGACTGCGGTTGTTACGCGAAACAGACCTCGTACTCTCACTTTCCCGTTTGTCCATTTGTATTTGACATGAAATACACTTGCCTCTACTGCTGTTCTCAGGTTTCGGGCCTCCTCTTTGTGCCGCTCAAAATGTCTACGTCGTTGAGCTGAATTTGCCCGTTCTTTTGGCACGGTTAAACGAAAGTACGTCTGTTTTTTATTCGACTTAATTGGACAGAGACCCTTCTTAAAATTTGAACACTCCCGGCAGATTAGGGCATCAAATTCTAGCCGATATGAATTACCACTGCTTGTTATGTTGAGAATGGCAATTTGACCTGCCGGACAGGTGACTTGCGTAACCTCGCCATCTTGATCCTGCTGCATGTCAAAGTCAGACAGAGCCAATTTACCCTCTTCGTGATCGGGTAGACTTCCGGTTAATCCTGTTGTTATCTGTTCCACTCCCTGCTCTCGCATCAACCGGTCGATCTCCGGGCTAACATAACCACCATCCGTAACTGCCGTATCCATCCCGGTTCGTTCTTTCAAAGCTATCAATCCTTCTTTGAGTAGTTGTATATCACTGACTTGGTTTGGCGCTACTTGCACTCCGTCTATTAACTGAACAGGATTATCACGGTTGCAAGTCTCAGCTATTTGTAGCGTGTACCCTTTGTATCCTCGGTTCCCCTTCTTGCGATAGGTGGCCTCTAAATCATCCAGCGATTGTAAGCAGCCAGGTCCGATCTCGTTGTTGTTTTTGGCTCTCGTTTTTCCCTCTTCAACCACAAAATTCTCTTCAAAGAAACGCTTCGCGACTGCATAAATTGGATTGGCCCCATAGTCTTCTTCCAATTCGTCGAGAAGCCGCTTTAAAACTAATCCTACTTCCTTGATATGCTCCCATACTACTTCTTGTCCCTTTAGTTTGTAGGTATATTGTCCAGCGCTCCCCTTGGTGTACGGCTGTAACAACTCGGCATATTTTGATTGATCGGCCTTGCTTAACATACGCCACAAACATTGCATGACGCTGACTAGTAATTCCAGACGGCTCAAGTCAGCGATATTCGACATCAACATAGAGCTATCCAGCCGCTGTTTATCCGTCTTTAACCCCATCTTCTCAATTTGTTTATCGGTGATCTGCTCGAATAACTCCTTTACAGGATTCAGTCCAAACAGGAGGGCATACTCGACCAGCCGCTGCCGAAAGTAATATATTGAACGCATACAGAACTCGTTTTCACCAAAGTTGTCACAGCCTACTGCATAACGCACTTGCAGGTCAAATAGAAAATTCTCATACAATTCCTCATCCGTCCAACCTTTGCCCCATTTAAGCATTTCGAGACTCATCAAAATATTTATTGGGGTATTTGGTCGTGATGCAAGTTTGCTGAACATCGGCTCAAACATGCTTTCGTTAATCTGCAAGAATACTTCTTTCCGGAAGGTAGCTGCCCAGGAGTTTGTGAGTATTTTATTGGACCTATCAGATAGTATATTAATATCACTAAAAAGCAGAGGTTGTTGGGAACGCGGATTCTTTTGAAACATTTCTGAACCTTTTGAGATAATAATCCGACTAATTATAGTTGAACTTTTTTAAACGTCATCCCACCTTTTTGCAGTGCGTACACGAAT
>JAFFZZ010000085.1 GCA_016933915.1 Candidatus Babeliaceae bacterium | reverse complement strand
GCCACCAGGATTTTGCCACAGTTATCACATTGCCGCGCATACCCGTCCAACTTGGCCGCGCGGCACTCCATAATATGCCGCGCCACCTGTTCCTGCCACGAATCGGCGCCGTAGGTCTGCCGGTATTCCCGCCAATACTTACGGAACACGTCGGCGATGGCCCACTCGGGCCGCTGCGTTTCCCCCGTCACGCAGGCTTTGAGTAACATCTGTTTGCGCCTATGGCATAAGGGCACATTAACTAATTATTCTGTCTTTGTTGACTGTATATGCAAGGGTTCATCCAACAGCCTACGCATCACCCGCGCGGCGAGTACGTGGCGAGTAACCTCACAGGAAATCCAACTCCAATGCGCGCCTGACCGCCGATACCAGCGGCGCCAGCCGCGTCGGGCGGATGCGCGTGTTAGCTGGCTTACTAAATAATATTTTGTGCAGCTTTCGGGATAATACTCCAACGTATGCGAGACAAATCCTCATTAGACCGAGGCTTGCGGAATACAAACAAATGCTCATGCATAATGAGATAAAAATTGTATTTCTTGGCTGATCCCGTCCAACGGGTTGAATAAACGCAGTTATGTTGTGCCTTTATTATTTCTTCCTTTAGAGCAAAACCATTTTGTAAAAACTTTACCATCACAAAATGAGACAAAGGAACATAATGTTGTCCTCGTCGTGTATCACCTATCAAAATCGCGCAATAATGATCCGGTTTCAATACACGGTACATTTCTCTTATGCCAATTTCTATTTCATTACAGAATTTTTGGGGGCCTGATATGTTGGAGAAATCACCTTCTATCTCACCTTTCGAATACTTCACAAGGTTCAAATAGGGTGGATGTGTACAGATCAAGTCAATTGAATTGTCCTCTATTCTATCGAGGTTGCGAACATCCCCCTGATAAACCGCTTGTTTGGATTGTGTTTCATAACCAAAATTTAATGCTTTTTCGGTCAATTGCACGGCATTAGGATTGATATCTATGCCTATCCCATTTCGATGCAGCAATTTACATTCTATTAAAGTAGTGCCTGCCCCCACCATAGGGTCTAAAACAGTATCGCCTTCCTGGGAATAGGTCAGAATGATATTCCGAGGAATCTGAGGTGCAAAATTTCCCCGATAGTGAGGACTATGTGTTGCCCAGTTTCCTCGTTCGGGGAATGACCAAGAAGTTGTAGTTTCGAGTTTGAAATCGCCCGGCGGTTTAGTCTTCATAGCTCAAGAAAACCTATCTTTGAAGATGATGCACTTCAAAAAGGGTGTTCTGGCGTAAAAAGCTCTGGATATACTACCATGCCCTGCCCCTTTGGTACGAGGCTGAATATATACACCCATACGCCCCGTTAAAGCCTCAAATCCTTCGTTGATGATGGTATCACGAACAAGATTGTAATCCCTTTCAACTTGTTGGTATGTTTGCGGATTATCCAAATCGAATTCAGTGACCGAGTACAGCAAAGAGGATTCCTCCCTTTGGCTCTCCCAAATCCTGGCAGCGATCAAGATCTTTCTCATCTTCGCTAAAAGGTGGCTTTCAGAAAAAGGCGTTCGCACAACATTATATAGATCAATCATTGTGATGGCCATCGTTTCCTTGATAGTTAATTGCCCATTTTGAAGCCGTTTAAGTGATACAGTTTTCAACTCCCAAGAACCAAAATTGGGGGCTTGAGATGAATTGATGGGAATGCCCAAGTGTCTTTCTATCACATGACCTGCCCATCCTTTGTTCTTCTTACCATCTTTGAAAACCGTCACTTCATATTTCTCTGCAAGTTGCCGTAAATCCTGCCCAATAATAGCTTCAAGCTGTTTCTTGGCCGTATCTCGATCCATAAAACACTCCTTGATTTTTTACGTTTCAGTAATTCGTTATCAATAGCTCTGTAATTTGCCCTCGACGATCTGCATTTGAGTTAATCATACGATTTGCCGAAACTCGGTGAATGTTATAGCCTGTGTATAATTGTTCAAAGAAATCATCCTCCGGGGCTTCGTTTTTCGGATCAGAGTTGCTTAACATCAGATGCGCGCCATACTTTTCATCTATACTTCTGAAGAATTGTGCTAATCGAATTTGTTCCTCATCTTCAAATTTATACTTGGAATAAGAAGTGAAACTAGCAGTCTTGCTTAACGGGCGGTATGGAGGATCAAAATAGATAAAGGAACTTTCAGTTATCCAGTCTTCACAAATTGTAAAATCGCCGCATTTTATTTCCGCTTCTTGAAGAATTTCCGAAACGCTAAGAATGTTTTCAGGGTCCAATATTCTTGGATTTTTATATCGACCATGAGGAACATTAAACTTTCCTCTACTATTCAATCGAAAAAGACCGTTAAAGCATGTTCGATTCATAAACATAAACTGAGCTGCCCTAGTAACCCAACCATCAGAGTAATTTTCATAGTCGAATTCAAAGCGTGTAGAGTTGAACCTTTCTCTAACAGAATAGTAAAATGCTTTTCTTTCTTTTTCAGAAAGTGGTAGATATTCCCCAGCTAATCTTTGTAAATTTGTAATTAGCTTACGTGGCTCCTTTTGAATTACACGATAGACTAAAACTAATTCTACGTTTATATCGACCAAAACGAACGATTTTATGCTATGGGTTCTTACCACGTCAAAAAAGACAGCACCACCACCAATAAAAGGCTCTATGTATCTATCAACAGCACCTTTTTCTAACGCAGCAGGATATAACTCTTGGAATTGCGAAAGAAGTTGGGATTTTCCCCCCGCCCATTTCAAGAAAGGTTTCGCTTCAATAGTATTAAATGTAAGTTGTGTAAACATAGCAGAATAATAGAGGAATTTTATAGAATTGGCAAGTTCGACTCACAGAAAGCCAACGAATTACGATTCAGCCGCGCGCCCCAACTGTGCGCGAGAGAACCCCCGTGATACCCTCGTCGGGGATGACGTGGCGTTTCGTGCTCCCGGCACGTCGGCTGCAATCGCTGTTGGACGAACCCGGATACCGCCTACGGCAGCCTATGGAATTTATTGCATAAGGGTACACTGACTAATTATTTTGTTTTTGTAGACTATATATGCAAGGATTTGTCCAACGATAGGCTGCACCCGCCGCGCGGGTGCGGGGAAGCCCCCTTCAACAGAAAACTACCAGAAAGCGCGTGGCGCCGCCGCTGGCACG
>JAFFZZ010000084.1 GCA_016933915.1 Candidatus Babeliaceae bacterium | reverse complement strand
TTTTCTTTCCTTAACAGGGATAAGAGGTATTTAGGGTATTCCCGTGAAAGTTTTTCAATAAAGAATTGCGGGCAGGCTGCCTTTCCCTCAAAACCATACAACGCTGCCTGGTCCTTCTCATGCAGAAAAATGTGCTTGCCCTGTAAAGTCCTTCCATCAATTATTTGGATATTGAGAAGCTTGCCATCAGGGTCAATAACCTCTAGAACTTCTTTTAGATGGGTATAATTCATGAAACCTTTCTTGTTAAGAGGGATTAGCTGCCAAAAAATTATACTACCCACTTAGTCTCGATTAAGTGGGTAGCAATTTAATCAATGTGGGAATTATTTTTTTTAACGCTTTGTGTAGGTTGGTGCCTTGCGCGCCCGTTTAAGTCCGGGTTTCTTGCGTTCTTTTACGCGTGGGTCGCGAGTAAGTAAATTGTCCTTGCGAAGCACTGTGATGTAGTCTTGATTGAGTTTGGTGAAAGCGCGCGCTAGACCTAACTGCACAGCTGTTGCCTGTCCAGTCACCCCACCGCCTTTCACGATTACCGTCACATCATATTGACTTTGGTTTTCACCTGTGCTGTTGAAAGGTTCCAGAATAGCTTGTGCATCGCCTAAACGGGTAAAGTACTCTATCAAGGTTTTTTCATTGACAGTAAAATTGCCCTCTCCCTGCATAATACGAACGCGGGCAGTACTTTCTTTGCGACGGCCGATGCCTTCATAATATTGTCCCGACATACTAATTTTTCTCCTGAATTGTTTTGCCTATTTTATTTCTGCGGGTTGTTGCCCTTTATGAGGATGCTCAGCTCCTGCATAAACACGCAGACGCTTCATCAACTTGTTTCCGTATTTGTTATGCGGCAGCATCCCTTTGACCGCAAACTTAATAATTCTTTCCGGGTGTTTTTCTAACTGATGCGAATAGCTTACTTCTTTTAATCCGCCAGGATAATTCGAATGGCGGTAATAGACTTTCTCTTTTACCCGTGTTGGATTCACTTGGATGCCTTTCGCATTGATCACAATCACAAAATCGCCCATTGCAACACCGGGAGTAAAATCAGGTTTGTTCTTACCCAATAAAATGGATGCAATTGTGGTCACCAATCGGCCTAATTTTTGACCATTTGCATCAACCACAACCCATTTGCTCTCAGGTTGTCCTTTAATTACATATGTTTTTTCCACAATCTGTACTCCATTAATAAATAATTTGCTCCAAAATCAATCCTTTAGCGGGAGCTAATCCCGCGGGCAGTTCGCTTTGTTTCTCAATACAAGCCTGGATATCATCTAAATCGATCCGCATTTGCCCAGCTCTTACTAGCACATAAACGATACGACGAACCATATGATATAAAAATGCTTTCGCTCTAATCCGAAAAAACGCTTCATTGCCCGCCGGATCAATCTTCCAATCCGCTGATTGAATTGTACGTTGTGTCGGTGAGTCTTCATCAGGCGCCTTTCCGAAGGCACGAAAATCATGCTTTCCTTCGAATAAACGGCAACCTCGCTGTAAAATCTCAATCTCCAGTTTTGGCCATACTCTCCAATGAAAGCGCTCTTTCAGCGGATTAGGGCTATCGCTGAAATATATCTGATACCGATAATCACGCGCCATTGCTGCAAAGCGCGGATGGAATCCTATATCTGCTTGAGATACTGCCTGTACGCCTATATCACTTGGAAGCAGACCATTCATGGCTTTTTTTAATTGTTCCACGGAATGCGGCCAATCCAATTGAAAGGCAACTACCTGCCCTTCAGCATGCACACCGCTATCTGTTCGTCCAGCGCTGAGCAATGATCTCTCTTGCCAATTCAACATCCGTAATGCAGATTCAAGTTCAGCTTGAACGGTCCTGCCGTTCTTTTGACGCTGAAATCCTTTGAATTCAGTACCGTCGTATGCGATTGTAACTTGGTAAAGTGCCATTCCCGCCGGAATCCCGGAAGGTTATTCCTCAACGAGTTCCAAAACAACCATATCTGCCGAATCACCCACGCGAGGACCCAGCTTTATCATGCGCGTATATCCTCCGTTACGGTTTCCGAAACGCGGAGCAACTTCGTCAAACAATTTCTTGACAATATTGGCGTCATCTAATGATGCAGCCGCCAGTCTACGCGCATTGACTTTATCCACGTCGCTGCCATTGGCACTATTTTTAGCCAACGTAATCAATTTCTCGGCATCCCCCCTGATTGCCTTCGCTTTGGCTGCTGT
>JAFFZZ010000083.1 GCA_016933915.1 Candidatus Babeliaceae bacterium | reverse complement strand
TCTTCTAACTTCAACTGAATGAAACGATAATTGGGATATTTAGAACTCTCTACAAGTTTGTTATATTCAATACTCTGCTGATCTATGCCTACTGTAGCTAAACGTCCATATTTAAGACGAACATCGTAATAATCGTTTATCACATCCAGCCCAACAACTTCATCTCCACGGCTAATCAAACGGTTTGCTAAATGAAACCCTATAAAACCTGCTGTACCAGTAATCAAAATCTTCATTTTCCTTAGTTTTATTTGCGAAAACAAAACTAAGGAAAAAAAAGAAACCCGCCGAAGCGGGTTGATAAAAGATATGTATTCCTTGATAAAAGGATGAATTCGCTGTATTACTTTGCGTAGCTGATGGCCCTTGTTTCCCTGATAACCGTAATTTTAATCTGGCCGGGATAGGTCATTTCGCTTTGAATTTTCTTTGCAATATCGTCGGAAAGTGATTCAGCATCTTTATCGCTCACTTTTTCACTTCCAACAATTACACGCAACTCACGACCTGCCTGAATAGCATAAGTCTTAGTTACACCAGGATACGACAGCGCCATAGCCTCGAGGTCCTTCAAACGCTTGATGTAAGCTTCTACTACTTCGCGGCGGGCACCTGGACGTGCACCTGAGATAGCATCGCAAACCTGAACGATTGGAGCCAACAGCGTGGTCATTTCCACTTCGTCGTGGTGTGATCCGATTGCGTTGCAAATTTCTGGTTTTTCCTTGCATCTTTCAGCAAGCTTCATACCAAGGATTGCATGTGGCAATTCCGGTTCATCATCGGGTACTTTCCCAATATCATGCAGCAAACCGGCACGCTTAGCCAATTTAGGATTTAAGCCCAATTCGGCGGCCATGATAGAACAAAGATTGGCAACCTCCCTTGAGTGCTGGAGCAGGTTCTGCCCGTAAGATGAACGGTACTTCATTTTACCAATGAGACGTATCAGTTCGGGATGCAAACCATGAATACCTAAGTCAATGGTAGTGCGTTTACCCACTTCCACAACTTCTTCTTCTACCTGTTTTTGAACCTTGGCAACAATCTCTTCGATACG
>JAFFZZ010000082.1 GCA_016933915.1 Candidatus Babeliaceae bacterium | reverse complement strand
GAACCAGATCCAGCGTAATGAAATAGCATTGCAGTTGATAAAGAGTTCTGCCGCAGCCTAGTGTACCGTTTCACAATTACGTAGAATAAATAGTTTTACCAAGCTTTTCGCGTGCTCGATTAATTTTTTCAAGGATTTTTTGTCCTTCCGCCTTCCAGCGATATTTCCGTGGACGTAGGTTCCATATTGCAAGATAATCCGTAATGTCGTTCACTAAATCTTTTACGCTTGAGAAACTCCCGTGCCTTATACATTCTTCGCTGATATCTCGAAAAAATCTCTCTACCAGATTCATCCATGAACTACCTGTTGGTGTAAAATGGAGTTTGAATCGAGGATTGCGCTCAAACCAAGCTCTCACCTTCTCGTGCTTGTGAGTACTGTAGTTATCCGCGATTATATGAATTTCAATCGTGTCATCAGTTTCACGCTTTATCTGTTTTAAAAATCTGAGCCATTCGACATGGCTGTGCTTATCCTCTGTTCTGCTGATTATTTTTCCGTCAAGATAATTCAATGCCGCAAACAGTGTGATTGTGCCATGACGTTTGTAATCATGAGTGATAGTCTTAATATAGCCATCCATTCCAAGAGGCAGTGAGGGTTGGGTACGCTCCAACGCCTGACATTGGCTTTTCTCATCGCAACAAAGAACCAGCGCCTTATCCGGCGGATTTAAATAAAGACCAATTATGTCCCAAAATTTCGATACAAACCGTGGATCATTGGATACTTTAAATGTCTTTGTTAAATGCGGCTTCAATTCATTTTTTTTCCATATCCTATGAACCGTAGCATGAGATACGCCTGCATGGGCGGCCATTTTCCTTGTTGACCAACGCTTGAACGGCTTGATGGGTTGAGTCACCTTGTCTATAACCGTCTGTGCCTTCTTCAAAGAAATGCTACTTTTACGCCCCCTGCCTTTTTTATCAACCAAACCATCGAGACCATCGCGTTCAAATCGCTGGGACCATTTATTAACACATCCGATACTCAGACCGAGTTTCTTTGTGATCTCATGCTGAGGGACACCTTCGCTACGGTTGAGGATTATTTGAGCACGGATATGATCCCGTTTTGATGTTCTCGGGGAAGATACGCGTCGCTTAAGCTCGGCTTCTTCCTCGTCCGTCAGTGCTATTACATCTGCTATTCTTGCCATGAAATTAAAATAATATATGGCGAGTCATATATTCTACTTATTTTAGATACACTGCACTAGTTTGCGAAAAGAAAGAAGAACACACG
>JAFFZZ010000081.1 GCA_016933915.1 Candidatus Babeliaceae bacterium | reverse complement strand
GTTTTTGAAAAAAATGTAGTGAAAACTTTCTGCGTTTTTGCTCTAATAACCAGGTTTTTACCACCTAACTGCGGAAGTTGGGCTAGCGATTAACAGGAAGCATTCGGAAAACTGCCAAAAAGCCCAAAAGTCTTTAGTTTTCAGTATCTTAGCAAGTTTTTTGATTTTCGCAAGAGTTCGCATTCTTTCGCGTTTCTTCGCATCTTATCGCGGTATTTAAAGCGCAAAACGGTATAAAACGGTAGTAGGATTTTATCGTTTCTTGAGTTGAACAGTTCAGGTATCATTTATTAAAACCGCATTGAAATTTCTTTTCAGAAAGGTGGTATTTTGAACGAATGTGCACACACAGATGTTTTGTGTATCAATCCGTATGAGCTTATCCGCAAATACCAATGCAGCGAGTGTGGTAATGTTATGATGTGTGCATGTGAAGAGGATTTCGCCCGCCGCTTTTTTCCACATCAGTTGAGATCCGGAATCTGATATGGTATGTCTCCGGATAGACGGTTGGTACCGGTGTAATCGCGCAATGCAGGATTTCGTCTCCACATTTCACGAAGTGCACTAGCAACGCCTTCGGGTAAGAAACCTTGTTCTTCCACCACATCCAGCGGTACTTCTTCGCCCTTTTGATTCTTTATTACAGGCCAATTCTTAATCTTTTGGGCATCGTACCACATTTTCCTTGTCTCTTTGGAAAAGTAAGGATTTGGTACAGTGCCATTCCTGTGCATGCCGTGAATTCTCTCTGTCGCCATAAAGTGCAGCAGTTCCATAGTTGCGCCGCCTCTCGGGCCAAATAGCAACGATGCTCCCAGAGGAACTGAGTAGCCATTAGCATATTCTCGGGCAAAAGCTACACATTTTACCCCATGCTCAGTGGCCAGACACTGGAGGATTCTCAGATAGCCGCCATTAAGCAGCTCATCCATAAATTCCCGGGCCATGTTGGTTTTAACTATATCTCCAGCATGAGGGTACAGAGCCCACATTTTCGACTTTACCCGCCTGTAGAAATTCCAGTACCAAGCACTTTTTTTGGTTTCAGGATCACTCATGTAGCATTCAAGCTCATTCACAGCTTTCATTACTTCTGATTCCTGGCCATGTACTTCGGCGATTCTTTCTTTGAGATTTGGTGTTTGATCCACACCGACTGAATAAATTGTGTTTCTGATACAATGTTCATTTGTTGACACTTTTGATAATGTTTCTTCCTTCGATTTCTCTTGAACAATCATTTTGGGTGCCTCCAAACATTTGATGGCACCTCCCACGCGCTGGATGTGCCATCAGTGTTGTGCTTTTCCATGCGCGCAAAAAAGAGCCCCTGTAACATCCAAGGGCTCTCAAAACATTTAAATCCTATCTAAGGTCAAATTATGTGGGACTTCTCGATCCCAGGTTTAGCATAGTTACACCTCCAAAAAATGCTTAGCGATAGTCAAGATCTGCTATCGCTAAGCATAGGTTAACATTAACATCCGCCCACACTAATCTCGGAAGTTAACAGATTAAACTGTATGTTAGCATCAATAGGCAATTGCCGTAAATGCTTGGTGAACTGAGCAACCATAAGACCTGCAGCGATGTTTGCACAATAGATCGTTGTTTTGGCTGCAGTACAGACTCGAACCCGTTGAAAAGTAGCACGGCGGCAGTCTTTTACCCATCAGGGTAATCGGACAACAAGTCCTATACCCAGGTTTATAAGTGTTTGTGGTTAAACGATTAATGATTGACTTTATTGGACTTATGATGCTGGCCGAAGGCTAGCCGAAGCCGCACCGTAGGCGAAACGAAGGTGATTGTGGCGCGCCTGTTGCGCGCTTCGGCGTTTGGGTTGGTCCATTTCAAATTCGTATGACTCGTTAGAAGCAGATGCTGGAAATGTGTCCAGTTGGAATAGCCATGATATGGCGTTGAAAGCTAAGATGGTTCATTTGGATGTCCTACAAAATCATACAAGATCAGCCGATTTTAAAATTTTTTTGTAAGTACGTTTGTAAGCGCATACTTAGTGATCATGTAAGCTATTGCAAAATAAAGGATTACTAATTTAAGGCAACGGATTGTTACTCCGATGCTAATTTATTATCTGGAATACTTGCATAAACAATTGAGTGTCATTTCGGTAAGCATGTATGAAATAATTCTATTTCGCTGGTATCGTCAGTTGTGGCCGGCACATTCCGTTTGATCGGCGGCT
>JAFFZZ010000080.1 GCA_016933915.1 Candidatus Babeliaceae bacterium | reverse complement strand
TGCGGCCAACCATTGGCCTGATGTGGGCAAGGCAAAGGCTTGAGCCAGATCAATGAGCGAAGCGATTACCCACCTAACGCCGCGCATCAGGCGCGCCCGACGAACCTATGCCTTACGACTCGCTCAAAGTGGCGAAATCAACCTCAATAAAAACCTCGCTTGAGGCGTCGCCTGCATGCGCTTGTTAGCCAGCCCTTTGGATTTTACCAATACCGTCTCCTATGACGAAATCTTGGAAACGATAAAGACTTGATATTGGCTTCCTCACATAGTTCAGAAAAAAGCCCCAAAATCTCTGCTCGTGTACTATCCATCCATTCTGCTATCTCGTTGTCACGAATATCATATGTTTGACGACCTTGATATTCGGAGATAATACGGATTTGCCCCATCTGCACAGCCAAAGAGTATCTTGAACGAACAGCCCTCAAGAGATCAACAATCACATCCATTTTTTCGCGCCATCTTGGATTTGATAAAAAGGATTTCCCTTTGGCTTGTACTAATATAGCTCCATCCCGCGCACGCAAACAACCTGTATTTATGGCTGTGATTGTATCTTCAATCGCTTTATCAAATGCTTCCATTGACCCTTCGCGGTCGAATGGGTCTTGGAATGCAGGACGGTCAAAACATTGAGAGTAAAAACGTAAGAGTTCAATATCATCTGTTTTAGAAGATGCTGACGGTAGTGGCAGATTTTCAACTTCTAATAAAGCCGCTTGCTCAGATATACGTTTCCACTGTTGTAACAGGTCAACAGTATATCTTTGATCGTCGTTATCAACAAGTTTCCCGCAATTCTGACATAACCATATCCCATTATCCGGTGATTTACGTTGTTCGGGTGAAAGATTCTGGTCGTATCGTGGCCCGTCTGGAGAAGCCGCCGTAATATGTGCTGCTACTCCTATCTTGAGAGCTTTATCTGATTTTTCTTGCGGGCCGCTTGTAAGTTTTCTACAATTCGGATTAGAGCAACGCATTCCTACTCGATAAGCAAGCGTTTCCTTTGTTTTTTCTGTAAAATCATCTCTCATTGGATTTTCTTTCACGATTTCGACGTGCTGGCTAACGCTCCCAGTCACGCGGCGCACACCGACTCTTACACTAAAAGGTGACGCGCTACATGAAAACACCAATCCGCCGCCAAATGTT
>JAFFZZ010000079.1 GCA_016933915.1 Candidatus Babeliaceae bacterium | reverse complement strand
CTGTATTATGGCACTTTGGTTTCTTAATGGCAGGAATATGCTGTTTTTTATTTTTCTGAATAATTTTTCGGATGGTGTCCAGGATAATCGATAATGACAGCAACTATCTCCATTCCGAGCAGCACATGATAATTCAGTGATTTTTAAATTTGATAATCCTTTTAAACTGAATGTCGCATATGTAACCCCTTTATTAAAATCACAGATTTGAGGGGAATACTCAAATCCGTTTTGTGGTGTAAAGATTACATCACATTCACCAATTTGAATCCTTTGCTCAACATCTAGTGTAGTGTCTCATATATATTGTAACATATGTATGCATAATGTATTTTCTTTACATGAGAAAAGCATCACCTATTATTCTCGATGAGAATATTCGCGGACATTTGACGAAATTCTCTCGAAGTCGTTCTGTATCTGTTAGGCTTGCTCAGCGTTCACGTATTATCCTGCTTGCCTCCGAGGGACTTGAGAATCAAGAAATCGCCTCTAAAGTCGGTATAACTCGCCAACTGGTTGGACGATGGCGCAATCGGTTCAATAAACTTGGTTTACCGGGTATCGCCAAGGATGCCTCCAGACCGGGACGCATTCCTCGGATCGACCACAAAATGGAACAGTCGATTATTGAGGCAACGCTTCATACCAAACCCACTGCGGCAACACATTGGAGCGTACGTACGATGGCTGCGGCACAGGGTATCAGTCCTGCGAGCGTTCAACGGATTTGGGCTAAACATAACCTCAAGCCCCATCTGGTTCAATCCTTCAAGTTGAGTAACGATCCTTACTTCGTGGAGAAACTCCAAGATATCGTCGGACTCTATATGAATCCTCCTGATAAGGCGCTGGTACTGTGTGTGGACGAAAAAAGCCAGATCCAAGCGCTTGACAGGACACGTCCAGTAATACCGTTGTGTTCACGAGTGCCTGAACGACAGACACACGATTATAAGCGAAACGGAACAACAACGCTGTTTGCCGCGTTGAGTATGCTTGACGGTAAAGTTATCGGCGATTGCATGGCGAGACATCGTCATCAGGAGTTCATCAAGTTCCTGCGGCTTATAGATAAACAAACTCCACCAGACCTCGATCTTCATCTCATTGTTGACAACTACGCCACTCACAAAAAAGAGGAAGTCAAGCGATGGTTAAAACGACACCCACGGTTCCATTTGCATTTTACACCGACAAGCAGTTCTTGGCTAAATTTGATAGAACGATGGTTTCGCGAACTGACAGACAAACGCATTCGAAGAGGCACATTCAATAATGTCAGATCACTTATAAAAGCTATCAAACAATTCATTGACAATCACAACCAGGATCCCGTACCATTTGTTTGGAAAGCACCGGCGGAGCGGATTCTTAAGAAAATTACCAAATGTCACAAAGCGTTAGAGACACTACACTAGACGGCATCAAGAAGCTTCGTTTCCGCGGCAATTTTAGGCTTGGACGGGTTATTTTAGCATGTCCAAAGAAATGAATAGTAGTATTTATGTCTGGCATACACACTTTTTATAAAATCCCCAATGAGATACCAAATAACCGTATTCTCCATATTGTGCGCAAAAAATACAATGAAATCTCAATT
>JAFFZZ010000078.1 GCA_016933915.1 Candidatus Babeliaceae bacterium | reverse complement strand
TGTCACTCATAGTATGCTCCTTGCTCTGTGATGGGAGCATAAGCATACTATAGGTCAACCTCCTTTAAAAGTGTCCGGTAGTGAAACTCGATTAAGCAACTACAATATATTGCAAGTCAATGTGACGTTGGTCAACTTGTAGATGAAGAGCGGCAACACAAATCACGGCAGGGAATAGGCATAAGATACGTAGCCGCTAAAATAATCGCGCAGTCATCCAACAATGCAAAAATTGGTCAAGTGATTTCTCGGCTAGATCACGAATACTATCATCCTTTCCTGGCCTATTTCCGGTTTCCAGACTTGGAGTTATATTCATCGCGGGAAAAGTTTTTGGTGCAGAGTAGGTTAAGAGACATCCTTGATCGTTCTGATTTTGCATTTTTGTTCAACGGAATCAGCAATCCTCCTGGAAGGGCCTGTGAACTTGAGTCTGTGCGCGTTTTTGATAGCGATGATACCGTTTCTTTTCTATTCAGTTGCACGCGGGTGCTTGTGGTTCCAGATGGAGAGACAAGAAGCTTGGAACACCTTTTCTTGGCCCGTATCCCAGTTATCGTTCGATATTTGTTCCGGTATGCACTTGTTGAGATTTCAATTCCACATTTTTCAGAACCTGCCGGTTTTTCGACCAATTCAAGTCACAGAACGCCCGAGAGATATCAGGCAATAACCACTTATACACGCAGCGAACTTCAACAGATACTTCCCCACCGTATTAGAGCTATCAACTTTGCGAAGTTAACATTATATTTAGAGGCCCACTGCGATGCAGTTGACATGGGTTGGAGAATTGAACCGCAAGAAGAAGCAGAATTTGACCTGACGCAATCATTAATTCCCTTGAAAAAGATTCTGGGTAGTTTTTCAAAACAACTTAAAGACGAATGTCAGAGACGGGGGCGAAATGATCTTCTATCCGGTTTAAATCTTTATCAAGTTTTTCGCGCGTTGAAGGAAGATAGTTACACCTATTCCCTTGTACTTCAAGCACCTATAGGACGACGTGGAGGTGAATATCTTATATCAGCCCTATATGGGCCGCGAAACGCTGCCGGGGATCCGATCCTCTTTGTTCCAGATAATAACAGAAGTGTAATTGAATCTATTCGTGATGCCGTCAATCAGTCACAAATCGTCGAAATTATAAACCCATATGACCTCGACGCGCTTTTGGCATAGGTCGAAAATCATGATACCCACAGGAATACCATTTCATGAAATATCGATTGATCCAGATGTTGGTGAAAGGGTTGTTGGAGTAATCAACCACTTCATATCCAAGTCGCCAGACAAATCAATCGACATACAAAAAGTCTCAGAAGTGGTTGGCTTTCCTGGAACAATTGTAAAACCTGTATTCTATGCACTTCTTGGGCTTAGACTACTCAAGGCAACATTTCTTCCTCGGCATCGTGTGTGTGGAAAGATAATAGGGAGTCAAATGCGGTCTGTTGAACAAATATTGGACAAAGCCAAAAATGAAGGATATTTTTGCATTCATTGTGCAGATCTTGTAGTTGATCAACAAAGCATTGAAATACAGATTATCTTTTGGAAGCCCGGCACAAATGTTGAAGAATAACAACTACGCGACTATTGACGAATTTGTGGAGTTTGTCAGACAAAACTGGAACGAAAAATTCAGCTCTTATGGGCAAGAGTGGAGTTATGCTATCAGTTCCGGCTGGGATGATGTTGAATTCGAACGTCTTTACAATGAATATGTTCAATCTACACAAATCGAATTAAAACCAGAAGATGACGCAACTGAATTGAAAGGTCGTCCTTTAGAAAAAATCGCTCATTACTTTCTTGAGAAGGGCGGAGTAGTTAAGAGTATTAAAGAAATTTCAGACCATCAAAAGTGGCAAGTTGATGGGCAAGGCCCTTTAAACACAACGGCACTTGTAAACTGCTGGGGAGAAGAGATATTTAAAAAACTTGGAATTCAATTGTACATGGAAGCAAAAAATCACTCCGATCCGGTAACCAATGAGGAATTTTCTGTCCATTTTCGTCGTATGGAAGAGCACGACTGTTATCTTGGGGTATTGATTTCAACTTCTGGCTACAAAATCGGTCGGGGCCTGGGCATAGCAGAAAGCATTCATCGGCATTATTGGAGAAATCGTTTTCATTTATTGCTGGTATTCCAGTCGATTAGCGCAGTGAAAACTGAGGGAAAGGCTCCCTTGGCAGTTTTAGCAGAAGCTTTATGTCATGCCCTCAACAATAGATACGTGAATGATGCGGACGTCCAAAAGTTTTACTCTCAAGAAGCTTGTCACAAAGCGGCACGTTCTGAGTTTGAAAGGATTTTCTCTCAGTGACCGACCTGCCAACCTTCTTATCTCCTATTCTGTCTCTCAATATCCCTGTGAGGCAACGGATTTTAGGAGTATCAAATTGGCAGTAAACCCGAGACACTTGAACGTATGCGGCAGCGTGTAACACAACTTTCTGATAATCTGGTCGACTATCAGGCCATCCCCCTTCCCGGCGCAACAACGCCCCTATCTCGCCCGGCTCGGTGCAGGCATCGGCCTCTTCCAGGATCTGCAGCTTTTCTGCATTGCTAAACTACCTCCGCATTGCCGTGAGGGCGACTTCGGGAGCCGCTTTGTTTGTTCGGTCATTTTCATTTTGAGACATTTTCTCACACTCCTCTGCTTCGTATTATACCCTAAACTTCTGAGTGGAGTTGTCTCATCTTCATTGGCAC
>JAFFZZ010000077.1 GCA_016933915.1 Candidatus Babeliaceae bacterium | reverse complement strand
TGGTTACTTAAGTTTAATTAACAATATGTTAATACTAAAATCTTGAAGCAAATTATAGTTGTCTTATATAGCAATTTTTGCGTTGTTTAAGGTTTTAGTCGAGATACATATAATCAATGTTATGCGGAGAATAATATGAATGCATACCTCTACACATGGAATCCGAGTCTTTGGAATTGGAGCGATCAACAAGATGCTATTTATCGCGTCAATAACGGCGACCAATATGACATGTACTGGAGCTGTGGCAACACCAAGAAAATAGAAATCGGTGACGTTTTTTTTCTAATAAGGCTCGGTGTTGAACCTAAGGGCATCATTGGCTGCAGTTATGTGACATCCGAGCCATACCCTTTACCACATTGGGATGAAGAAAAGGCAAATGCTGGTAAAGAGGCTATGAGAACGGATCTCCTGTTTAAGGCTTTGTCTGAAGAACCAATAGTTCCATTGGAATATCTTCAACAAAGATATCCGGAATACAAATGGACACCTCAGGCTGGCGGCATATCACTTCCACAGAATATTGCAGAAGAATTATTTTTATTAATCCAAGGAAGTGAAAAGGTTTCTTTTCCCCCTATGAGCAAACGTGACATTGATGTCTACGTTGAGGGTAAAACAAATGTCGTGACTTACAAAACATATGACAGAAGTCCTGCTGCAAGGCAAGCATGCATCCAACACTATGGGTATAGCTGCACCGTATGCGGCTTTACCTTTGAAAATGCATACGGAGCTATTGGCTCAAAATATATCGAGGTTCATCATTTGCATCAGCTTGCAGATTCCGGCGAGGAACATATTGTTAATCCCATTCAAGATTTGAGGCCTGTCTGCGCAAATTGCCACCGCATGTTGCATAAAACTAGACCACCTATTTCGATAGAGGAGCTGCGCATAACAATCCGCTAAAGCCGATCGCCGCTTCGCGGCTCCGGCTTAGCTTTTCGTTGTTCCGGACGCTTCGCGCCCGGAACAACGTACGGATGAGGAGTATCCACTGTTTGTTCGGCGCGAAGCGCCTCACAACCAGCGG
>JAFFZZ010000076.1 GCA_016933915.1 Candidatus Babeliaceae bacterium | reverse complement strand
GCCGCTTGATTTTTTTGCCGGGGTGTATTTGCTCGGATGCTTACCTTTGATTGGTCCTGATCGAGACTTATTTTTACAGGGTAGGCAGGCCGAATCTCAAGGAATGGGAATCGGCGCATATGCTTACTATCGCCGTATCGTTGAGAACCAGAAAGATAGACTCATCGATGAGATAATTAAAGTGGTAGAACACACCTCAACCGATCAAAATCTAATAGAACAACTCAAGAATGCCCGGCAAGAGCAACAATTTATTGCGGCATTGGACAAGATAAAGGCAATTCTACCTCCAACACTTCTTATTAACGGACATCATAATCCCTTGAAATTCTTACATCAAGCACTCAGCGAGCATATCCACAATTGTAGCGACGAACAATGCCTTGAGCTTGCTCGTGATATTAGGGTTCTTTTGACCGAAATGGCTGAAAGAATTAATCAAATATTAAAGGACAAGAAGGAATTAGATGCTGCTCTACGGCATCTTTCAAAAGACAATGACAAGTAACTTCCGTGGCAATTAAAATAAAACAAACCTGAAAGTGTAGTGTTGAGATCTGTTTTCAATCCACGTAATCCATGGTTACAAAACAAGTTGCAGGACGTCGGCTTAACAGTCATTTCTAATCCCCGACCGTCGGTGTCCTGCAGCTTTTATGTAATATTTCACCACAGTCACGAAGATCACGAAGATAATAAAGATATAAATCTGCGTTATTTACAAAGAGGGAGCATCTGAAAGATGTGAGTTAGCGGCAGAATGACCGCGGCGTTAAGGTCAGCCTTTGGCTGAAATATTTTCCTTGCACCCTTTCAGGCATGTGGTATAATTCAATCAGCGTGAGCAGTTGGGCATCTTTGGGAAACCGATCTTATTGAACCACGAAACACGCGAAATACCCGAAATGTTTTAATTCTGTTTCTTCGTACTACTATCCATAATCTTCTTGTTTTTTATGCACGTTTTTCATGCCGCCATTTCCGTAAGTGCTTTGATATCAAGACCGGAG
>JAFFZZ010000075.1 GCA_016933915.1 Candidatus Babeliaceae bacterium | reverse complement strand
GCAAAGGTAAAGGAGGCGCGCAGAGTGTGCGCGCCTCATCAAGGTTGATGGTGATGGGCGCGAAAAGATTCCGGCCCTCTCGCCTGGAGCGATTCCCAGGAGGTGGGGCCGGAAAGTGGTGAGCAAAAAACCGTGCGCTACAACGACTTTGGTGTAAACTTAAGGCTCTGGCACATTTTTATTAATCTTGGGGTAGGTTTCAATGTCATTGCAAGTATGCTCTATATCCACCTTAGACAGGGTGGATGAATCGCGAAGATGCAATATGGCGGAAGTCTGTGTAATAGTTAGCCCGCTCGTATAATTGCAGTGCCTTGGTAATCCGCGGAAGAATGGTTTCGAGGTTTTAAAGTGACAGTCGTTATAGGATTCAATTGGCTAACGGAAGTAGTAATGTTGGCTGACTCAAGAATCTCTTGGGAAGATCATCAACATCCTCCTCAAGACATTCTTCAAAAACTGTATAGGTTTGGTGACTCAAATAATTCAGTAGTGCTTGGTTTTTGCGGAGATTTACTCGCAGCGCGCAAAGTTATATTTTTTTTGGTAGCTAGTAAGCTTCGAAAATATAAACGCCCTTTTGTGGTATCCCAGTTCGGCGATGAGTTGGTGCGATGGATTGAACAAGCGGCAAGATCAGAACTCACACCTAAACAAAGAACCAATATAAAATTCATGCTGTGTGGCATTGAGCCTTCTCGCCATCCTCCAATCCTTAAAGATGGGAAGATTATCGGACATACATCTTTTGTTGAGGCACATATCTATATTTACACAATAAGTAAAAATGGCAAAGTCGACTGCGACAAACGCCCAAAATGGTGTGCCGTAATAGGCACGGGGAACGAGTTGGAATGTGCCATAACGAATAAACTTGAGGAGGCAAGGAAGTTCGGATCTAATGAGCCGCAACTTCACTGGGCACGAGCAATTGTTGGTGGAGAGGCTATTGCTCAGGTTATCGCTGAAAGTGAGAGGGTTTCAGTAACTGTAGGTGGACCTTTTCAAGTAGTTCGAATCACGACTAAGGGTTTAGAAACTCACTATATTTGGCCTTGGGATATAGAGAATAGAAATGTGGAAGTTCAAGATGACAATTCAAAGATTGTTCTCTCGAATCCATCAATAAAAGAGAAGTATATTCTCTATCCTATTTGGGAGCTTCCATTGCATGATTTAAGGGGCGCGGGCTAACAATTGCTTGCACATGGACGGCGGGGGTTTCACCCTCGCCCCAGGGATTCTGATGTTTAGAAGGGTTATCACAAGTCCCGAAAGATGTTCTGATTTCTCCCCGCTGCTGGTGAAGTGAAGCGTTGGGTGCTTATTCTAAAAAACAATAGAGAGGATTAGCAATGAATTTCATTGATGATAGTACTTTACCAGAATTACCAACTTTTTCAGAAGAATTTGTAAACGAATGTACTTGTAGCAAGGATTTTCGTCCCATTCTTTTTGAATGGTATAAATTCGTTGGTATCTTTTGCAATATTGTTGCCTGTATTTCCCCAGAATCTCCCGCACTTCGAGAAATCCACCCCGTTCACTATGCCGTATTGATTGGATCGCTTAATCGCTGTTCACGGTTAATGCTATCCAATATTCGCCTTTCATCAACAAGAAAACACGGAGAAACAACGCGACTCATTGATAGAAGTATTACAGAAACCGCAGTAAAAATTCTGTGGCTTTGCCAGAAAGATAATCCAGATAGTTTCACGCGGTACCTTGCCGATGGACTGAAGAAAGACTTACTCCTTAAAAAACAAATTAGCGGAAACATTGAAAATCGTAACGGTAATATTCTTGTAATCGAACAACGTATGCTCAAATCAATTAAGAACTGTATAGATTGGAGCGAATTGTCAGAGCAAAAAATAAATAACGCTAAGAAATTGCCAGATTTTGCCACCATGTGTGAAGACCTCGGTTTTACTGAAGTCTTCTATACGGCAATTCAGAGAATGGGGTCTCATGCTGTGCATGGTACATGGAGCGACTTAATCTTTAACTATCTTCGGCACGAAGACGGTAAAAGGCTATATTCAAGAGACCATGACAGTGACACACAAGATGTTCAATTCATAGTCGTCATTCACGTGGTACTTGACGCAATGAAGAGTTTTCTAAATTATGTTGTTTCAGATAAATCAGCGATCAATGGGTTTGTTGCAACTATTGAAAATATTGATGAAAAGATAAGAGGAATTCAAAGTCTGGCTTGGTCTTCTGATTTTAGTGTTGGCTGCTAAAATAAACGCACCCAACAACTGCTTGCACATGGGCAGTAGGATTCTCCCCGTTGCCAGTGAAGCAGAGCATTTGGCGCTTCATTAGCGTCACATAAAATAAAGGCATAACATGATAGACAGAAAGAATGTAAGCGGCATAAGTGCCCATAAAATAAGAAAAGGCTCACTCGTTACCCCGCTTAATGCTGCTTCGGGAGATACGTTAAAACTTAGTTATTGGGCGAAAGAAAGAATGCCTGAGTACCTTTGGTTAGGTCTGATTTTGTTGCGATATGGTAGAGAAGCGGGAATAGAAAAAGCGGGAAAGATACTGTTTGAGATATCAAGAAAGGTTGGGGACCTATTACAACCAAGAATGTCGAGGATATTTGGCCTTCCGGATGATGAGCAAAAATCGGTTTATGAAATAATTTGTAAGCACGTTGAAAAAGATGTTTTGGCACCTTTGACACTTTTATATCCGAGCAGGCTCTATCCTGTATTCAATGATTATTTTTTCATTTCACACTTATTGGTGGAAGATCGAATTAATATTATCTCGGAAGCGATTAAGTCGTTTTCATCACATCAGTCTGATGAAGCCACAGATTTGCGATTTTTAGCACTTAGCCTAATACTTTTCTGTGGGAAACTAAATTTTGTAAAAGAAACAGAGTTAGTAATAAAAGCACTTCAAGAATATCCATATACCGATCACGAAGATGAAAAAATGAGAATGTATCGTTCTATGGTTAGAAGTACTGAGGGAGCGATGAACTTTGGAGAGGGCAATACTGATTTTTCTTCTAACTTCTGGAGAGATTTTGGAATGATTACCCCATGCAATCCCATAAGAATAGAATTTCCTGAAAGCGCAACCGACCACAAAGAATTTATAGTTGATTGCCAGAAGGTGTTGGAGTATGTTTTTTACTCAAATAAAGATAAGTCCCTCACCGAAGATAAGTTTGATGTGATCATTGGGTCAATCAATTATGCGCTGAAAATTTTTACTGAGATTGATGACAAAGCCCTTGGTAATAGCATACTCGGGCGGCATGGAATCAGAACCATCATTGAAGTCTACATCATGCTGAAGTATTTGTTAAAAAGAGAGATTGAACAGCCGAAGATATGGGAAGAGTATAAATTATATGGTATCAGCAAGTATAAACTTGTTCTCCTAAAAGCCAGAGAGAGATTCTTCTGACATACCATCCCATTTCTCGCTGCCCGTTGTAGAAAGGCTTGTCAATGAAATTAGATGGGAAGAATTTATTGATATCGACTTGAACTACTTTGACAAGCAAGGAATCAGGGACAAGAGCATAGATGTCGGAGAAAAAGGGTTACATTAAGTAAATATCCACCCTGGAGAAAGATCAAACCGAAGTTAGTGCAACTGCAATGATAACAGATATTCGTATTTTTATGATTGTTAAAGATTCAACCGCTGGGCAACCGCCTGCAGTTCATCGTCAGTAATTCCCAAGTAGCGTTTGGTATAGGCAATGCTCTCATGATTGAGTTTATGCATAATAAGCGCCAGGTCGACCCCTTGCATGCGGGCGTGGTATCCCCAGGTTTTTCTCAGACTGTGCGTGCCGAAGTTGCCTGGCAGTCCTACCTCATGGCAAATTGAGACAATGAACTTCCAGGCCTGTCCTCGCTTTATGGGCTCGGAGTAGCCATTTGTCTTCGTGTTGAAGAACACAAAGTGCTCATTGTTTTCAACCACACCTGGATAAGCATCCAAATATTCTCTTAGGGCTTCTTGGATACTGTGATTGATGGTCACTTCGTGCCGTTTGTTCCTTTTCTGTTCGTGAATCCAGAAGCCGCGCTTGTAGCGGCCCCGCTCATCCAGAAATTGACCAATCTGCAATTGCAGTAGATCAGAGATACGCAAGGCTGTGTTGACACCAACCGTAAACAACAATAGATCGCGAAAACGTCCTTGACCGCGCAGCAAGTTTTTGATTAGGGCGATCTTTTTTCTGTCACGGATTGGTTCGACAAAATTCATAAAATCCAGTGAACACAAGCATCACACAGCCAAATTGTGTCCACCAAGAACACCTTAGCAGATTATTTAACCAAAAACAAGTGCCGTTAAATCGGCGTTTTTTCAACCCAAGTAAACACAATAGGGATTATGTTCATAATGAACCGAAATAACTAACGGCGCGGGGATAAGCCGACCGCGCTTCGCGCGTCGGCCTTATTGTAAATTTGACTTATGTAATAAAGCGATAGGCCGCAACCAGTTTTGAGATATCCTGACCTGTTTTCAATGAAAACATATGCCCTAGAATAGCATCCTGCTCTTACTTGGAGGGGATCGCGCCGATCTGTTGCAACATGCCCAGCGCGTCGTTCAGCCCCCACACCTCCTTGATCTTGCCGTCAGAAAGGTAATAGTGGGCTATGCCCAACCACCTCACCTCATTGCCAGTCGGGGCTATGCCTCGCAGGGGACCTTTTTGTGTGCCCCGTGCTGTCCAGCGTGCGGCGACTTTGTCCCCTGTGGCGAAGATGTCATCAATTGTAATCTGCAAGTCGTCGGGGAAGGCTGTGAGAAATGCGGTGGCGAACATTCTCCATCCAGCAATCCCCTGGATTACAGCGGGGGTGTAGAAAACGCAGTCGGCAGTTAGCGTCTCGTCGCCTACAGCCAGGTTCCTCTTGTTGTAAGCCTCATCCAAGAACCGTCGTACAAGAATCTCATTGTCTCGAGTGGCCATTTGAACATCCTCCTTTGCGTGAAGACTTTAATCTTAATAACCTGGGTTCACTGATGGTCGCCCTTCATGCGACGAAACTCATGTGATGCCCAGGATGGACCCGCCAAACTCACACTTGGCCCGCTAACTTTCTAATAGTTAGCCGGTTCAAGGTGAAGCCGATCTGTGAACTGGTGTGAACGGGCTAAGTGGCCCTATCCAGCAAGAGATCAGTTGCACTTACACTGAACGATTTCGGCAAGCCGATCAGGTAAACGAGGCCGATGATCAACTCAACGATCCCCAGTATCCCAGTGATGACGCCAAAATCACCCAAAAATCCAAATCCGGCGAACAGTAAAAAGCCCACGATTCGCAGGAGACCTTCCCAATAAACCAAGGAAGCACGCGCTGGCAAAGCCCGCGAACAGAGAACCAAAACGACACCCGAATAAATGAGAGCCGATCCAAATCCCCAGGCCCAAAAACTGGACTGTGGAAACTTGACCCCCACGAGGCTCCAGATTCCCAAGACAAAACCAGCGCCCCCAAGAATGTTATAGATACCTGTCCAGAAAATGAACTGTTTCATCCGCACCTCCTTTTCCTGAAAGCAAATCGATTGGGGTATTGGTCGCCCAGTTTATGCATCTACTGCAATTTTTCAGTATGTGCACTTATGCTCAATACTCTTATTTTACATTAGATTCGCTAGAATCATATCCAGAATCTCATCACGGCGGGAATGGGTCAATCCCCTTGTTTTAAGTTCTTCGACCAATTCCCTGATTATATATTGTTGAGTTGGTACCAGTTCTCTCAAGGCTAAATCATCAGAACCAGGATCCAATGCTGTAATACCCTGATAATAATCCTGACGTAGTAACAGGTCTGATACCTCAGCGTAGATCATGGTTGTATCCAGGTGTTCGTGACCTAAATAACGTTGAAGAGAAGATACTGGCATTCCCGCTGTCAGCATCTGAGT
>JAFFZZ010000074.1 GCA_016933915.1 Candidatus Babeliaceae bacterium | reverse complement strand
TTTGTTTTCGTGGATCTGCCGGGCTACGGGTATGCACGGGTGCCGCCGGCTGTTAAAAAAACCTGGGGCCCCATGATAGAAACTTATCTGAAAGGCCGGGAGAACCTGAGGGGAGCGGTTCTGCTGATGGACGTCCGCCGCAAGCCGCAGCAGGAAGAAAAGATGTTCATCGATTGGCTGCGGTACTATCGAATCCCTGCGGTGCTGGTTTTGACAAAGGCCGATAAGCTGTCTAAATCCAAACAGGCCCTGCAACGGATCGACGTTGCCAAAGCCCTCGGCGTTGACGCCGGCCGCCTGATTCTCTTTTCCATCAAAACGCGCCAGGGGCGCATGGCCGTGTGGGAGGCCATTGAAGGACTGCTGTGATGAAATGAAAATTTGCATCCATTGGGTGTTATAGAGTCAAGCACTCCAATGTTTTTGGCTAATATATGCATCAGAGGAATTAACTCTTAATGGTGTAATATCATTTTCATTCTACACTGAAATCTCATTTGGTCTGAGCCCGGGCTATGGCAAGTCCTCGGCCTTGGTTAGTAGTATGAGGGATAAGATTAATGGATAAACGGGAGATACTATTATGGGTATTATTATAAGGTGGCTTATTTTAACCATTGCGATCATAATCGCATCTTATCTGCTTAATGGAATACGTGTGAGTGGATTTTTGTCTGCGCTCTCTGCAGCTGCCATATTGGGAATCCTTAACGCCTTTTTTAGGCCGATATTAATCATGCTGACCCTGCCACTAAATACTATGACTTTAGGGATCTTTACCTTTGTGATAAACGCAATCTTACTGTTGATGGCTTCAGGTGTAATTTCCGGTTTTGAACTCGACGGATTTTGGCCTGCTTTATCTGGTTCACTCGTGATAAGCGTTGTAAGTTGGGTGTTGAATTCGTTTATAAATGAACATGGCAAATGGGAATATAAGAAAACAGACAATAACGGCAATGGAGACAATTGAGTAAAACGGAAAGGCTATTTTATGTATAACTCACAGCAAGCACTAAAATCCTCTCTTTTTCTCGTCTAAAAAAGCCCTGTCTACTACAATGAGACAGGGCTTCCATATCCATTGTATTTTCCCGCTATTAAAACTAATTCATCAGCGGGTCATCTGGCTTCAATTATTTTGGTCTTGGTTTCCAGCGTGCCTGTCTTGATGGCGACTTTCACCGCATCTTCCATTGGATCTTTGAAAGGAACCTCAATTCGGAGTAATCCGTGCTCGTAAGTCGCTTCAGCTTTGTCAGGTTTGACCGGCCAACCCAAAGCTAGTGCCGAAACGTACTCAATGTCCCTTGCTGGGGCCATTAAATGGACACTATCTTTGAGGATCTTTACATCGATAGTCTCCGTTGGTGCTCCTGGGATTGCGAACTCCACTATTAGCTTGTTCATCTCCCCGTCTGCATACGCTACTGTATCCGGCGCAACCTTCATTCGTTCTACTTTCATCTTGCACACTCCTTCCAGCCTCGTTTCCGATTAGTCGAGCTTATTGCCGATTATCATCAATTTTTATGTGGTGACTATATCAATCACAAACTATGCGCGATTGTTGCGAAGTCAAGGCAATTCTATGTAAAAGTTGTGTAAAACTAATTTTGTAATCTCTAACATGCTTGTAGTGCTGGTTGTGCTAATCCAGATACTATTTTGGGGACTTGCCCACTTACTTCCGACTGTAATCCAACAGAGACAAATAAAATTTGAAAACGACATTACAGGGAGGATTTTGAAAAAAATTGGTTATAAATTTGAGAACCCGGCTATGTTCCTACATTATTCCTAACGCTGAAATTTCAAATCCCATCAAGTCTATTCCGGTAAATTGATGTTCTGATTTTTAGCCTTTTTCAGGAAATCAAAACTGTGCTATATTGACTTTATATAATTCGTGCTTAATTTTAGTTATATAATTGTCACCCAACTTCACAAAACATTAATAAACCATGCGATGGCTTATGACATCCAAAGGTTATATTTTAAAAAGAAGACTTGCGGTGGCATTTATGTGGCTTCTTGGGTGTGCGTGCATCTTCTCTTTGAATAACGGCACCTTTGGAGGCCTTAAGTTTGGCAGAGTCAGAAATGGCTCTGCCTTTTTTGTGAACGTCGGCTATGAAAAGGCCGTAATGCAAATCTTGTAATTATGAGGAATGTCGGATTCATTCTTGAAAATCCCCACTGAATTGCACTGTAGTCAAGGATTGCAAGCATTTAACAATTGATCGTGGGTGTTAGCCTATATTAATTGATAAATATTTACACGCTACTTTCATTTGAAAGATTAGGTTATGGAACGTGATTTAAGTAATCTCGTTGGTATCTGCGGCTTATATTGCGGGACATGCCCATCCTATCTCGCTTACCGTAAAAATGATATGGGATATATGAAAAAGAGGGCTAAAGAAAAGGGATATACTATTGAAGGGCTTCGCTGTGATGGCTGTTTATCTGATAAAGTAGCAGACCATTGTAAAGATTGCAGGCACGGATTTCGATCGTGTGCTGCTGAGAAACACGTGAACTGGTGTTTTGAGTGTGAAGAGTTTCCTTGTCAACGCTTGAAAAATTTTTCAGGTATTCATATTATCAATGGGATATCGCACCATGAACATGTAATTGATGATCTGCAATATATGAAACAGCATGGAATTGAAGAGTGGCTCAAAATTAAAGATAAAGCATCGCGTTGTACAGGATGTGGCGAGGTCCTATATTGGTTTGATCACAAATGTCCTGTTTGTAATGGGCTTGTAGAAAAGTAACATTCATCATGCCAGTCTCGATTGTGAAATAGGGGTTTCTGCAACTGAGTTATTTTTAATTTTCGGACCGAAATTTGGCAGATTGCATACTGTCGAATGTATGGTGCAAATATTCCTGAAAATTGCACTGTTACCCGAAATGGCAAGTTGTCCTCAGTTGTGATATACATAATATTTCAAAACAAATGTCAGAGCTGAGTCAGGATAGAAGAACATTGGTAAATGCAAAATATCACGGACGTTCCGCCGTTTCCGTGAAAAAAAGGAGAAAACATTGGCAAAGCGTTGGGGAAAAAATTATTTCTGTACTGTTGTATCTGAGAATGTTGAAATTTCCTTAAGAAATAAAGCATCCATCGGCCGTAAATATAAAAGAGAGCTGTTTGTGTTATGTAATCAATCTGAATGTCAATATGTCAAACTGAATCAATCTCCCTGCCCGTTGAGCCTCGATCTCTTTGCCAAAGAGATCGAAGAGAGGGAACAAAAGCTAAGAGATAGTAGAATGTAACTCTGAACCAAAGGTTCGTTGGTGGTTATGCACTTCGTGACTTGAAAAGAAATGGTGCCATTTGGAATAGCTGCATTTAATCTTACATACTAATGAGATCAAAAGTGTTTTGACATGTTCTTCGTCCACAGGCTCGAAATGCGGTGATTTGCATTAAATCACGTCTACAGAATTATGATCTCCTTAGTAGTATCCCAGACACCGATATTTTGAGGATTGTCTGAATCATTCTTAAAAAGTTTTTCATAATTGCAATAGTGTTGGAACTGGCAAGGAGTCTGCTATAGCAACTTGCATTGCAAAAACTTTTTATAGGAGAATCTAAATGAGTGATGAACCGAAGACAGTTCAAAAAAGAGTAGCCCTTGTCTGTAGCAATTTCACGATGCAAAGTGCGTTCGGCTTGTTGATTATCGCCCTCAATTCTGCCCGGCTTGGCTATTCAACGCTAATATACTTTACATTCGAGGGTCTAAAC
>JAFFZZ010000073.1 GCA_016933915.1 Candidatus Babeliaceae bacterium | reverse complement strand
TAGAACAAGATCATCAAAGAGAGATTACTGAGAGCCAGAGCACACATAATACCGCGGCAGTTACCACCACGAGAGGGTATTTACAACAGCTGTATAATGGATATGGATTTAGATTACATGAGGATTTTGAGGAGCAATTTCGCCGAATTTTGACTGCTTTGGGCATGGGCGCTGATGAATATTTAGCTCAAGTCGCTTCTATAATGGGGGATGATAGAATCCCCTTTGCTTACACCGTACAAGGGAGGGAAATAGAGGGGGCAGAGAGAGGAGAGGATCGAGAAATCAAGGTTCCCGTCGGTGTTGTGTTTCGATTATTGGTCATGAGAACCTGTGATTTATCGATGCAAGAAGGCGAAGGAGATTCAAGCCATATTGCCACAGGACCAGTTTCACGGCTGTTAGGGCTTGATGGAACGGTGCATTTGACTATCGATGTCGATCAATTAAAAAACATTTTAGAAACGCTTGCGTTAACGGTCCAAGATGCACAGGTTTGCGCTACAGGCGTATCTAACACATTACTGCATTCGATGATAGGGTTCGACCCTTGGGCTAAAAAGATTATCCAGAGTCCGTCTGAATATATTTTAAGAAGGCTCCGAGAAACCTTAGCAAAAGGGTTGCCGACATATCTAGAAAATTTATCTCCTGAACAACGAACTTTACTATGGGAAGGATGGGGTGATGAGGAAAATGCTGCATTTGGGCAGATGCTGGAAGTTGTTTTTTCAGAAGCAGTTAGAACTCAGTTATTGGAGGAATTTAGACGCATATTAGCGGGAACCTTATCTGAAGCGGTGTTACACAGTTATTTCTCTGTAGAAGACAGTTTAGCCTACTTAGAAGTACCCCAGGATTATCAAGCCGAATATTTGCAGATCAAGTTAAGAACTTGTTATCAAGGTATTTTTGCTCGTATAGATGGATTAGATCAGAGGACTTCTACAAAAGAGTGGAGAACAAGATGGATTGCTATTCGTGATGAGTTATTGGGTTTATTAAGACGTTATGATCAACAACGACAAGATCAACCATTGTATGATCTACCGAGACATTTTATTCAATTATTGACGGACTATTTAGGACAAGTTGAAAGACCTTCCCAAGAAATCTTACCCGACATACCTCAAGAGATCAGTACCTTTTTAGAAGATTTTCCGTTGCCGTACGTGAATATTTTTGCCGCGATGGATTCCTTAGACCCGAGGTCTTTTGCTCGGTTGCTGGATCAAGTTGTACGAGATCTTCCTAAATTAAAGAGATTAATTGCCTCGACAATTGCAGTTTTTTGGGAAAACAGAGAAGCAGAATTGCACTTAGAATCACAAGCTTTTGTTGCGATTGTGTTGTATGCATTAGCAGTACGGCGAACTGAGTGGGCTGAAAGGTTCGAACCGTTATTATCCAAAGCTATAGAATTTTTTCGCGGTCGCTCTGATCAAGCCTTTGACGAGGAAGCATTCGCGAGATC
>JAFFZZ010000072.1 GCA_016933915.1 Candidatus Babeliaceae bacterium | reverse complement strand
CGGTCACACACGAATAGAAATGGTCTCTATTTGCACTAAGACTGCCCCCAGGAATAGATATCCGTTGTATTTGCGCAAAAATAAGGTGTAAGTATCGAGCATTTTGGAGTAGTTTGATTTGTATCGAGTCACCCATTGGAAGAATGAGATTATGGCGACGAAGGCGGAGATGATAATGCCTGCGACAAGCAAATATGTATTGAAATGATGAAAATGCAACGCCAAAGTTATGGCTATGAGCGTAAAGTTAACGACGCTACTACGTGAAATGCGCAAGATATGTCTATCGAATCGCAGGTCCTCGATGACGTCTTCAGATGCTTTCTGGAATAACAGACCTCGGGCCTCGTAATAATCAACGCCAGCAGATTGAAACAGTCGATTTCGGAACCTGTTTTGGAAAATGGGTTTGAAGAGCCTCTCTGCTGAAAAGTTGACAACCCATCCTACGGCATAGGTTAAGGCGAGGAATGGAATGATAAGCAAAGTGGAGAGTTTATCTATAGAATCCACCATAGAAGAAACTGTTGTAGCATTAGGAGACACTGTAGTGAGGAGAATCAACGCTATCCATATTTCGGCTATGGTTCCGATAACAAGAATCTCTACGAAAAGTGTAGTCGTAGCCATATACTTTTCCTTTGAACAACAGAATAGCACACTTGCCTATATTCGGGCTAACGGTGCAAACTAACCATTGATTACAGCCGCGCAAGCGATATCGGCTTGACGCCCTTATGGGGTGGTATTTTGCTTTATTCTGGGATTAGATCTAGCAATTGTTTCCGAAGCGGTCTATTATAAATACTTTTCGACACTTCGTTCATAAGGCCAATTATGCCCGATAAACCGCTTCTAACTCTTTTCTCATAATCTATTGCTTCCATTTCATCCTCACTTTGTCGAGGATGAACAAGTGAATCTCGAAAGCTCTTGAATTGTGTGAATTTAGACCATGAAGGGTTCGTACCAAAATTGAAACCAGGCGTGAATTTAGAAATAAGAAATCGCAGTTTATCCTCGACGTTATAATATCGAGTTTGCTCAATCAGTTTTCCGTTTTTAGGAGTAAAAGCCCTGTCGTTCAAAAAGGCTATCTCGTGGGGTTGCAAGGTTTGACTATTGGCAAAACCATCAGCAATGTAGTTGATAAATGCCTCCATTGCTCCTGTAGCATAGAAAACTGATGCGCGATAATAACGTCTGGCCTTTCTCGTATCAGCCTTAGAATTAGCATGTTGAGCAATTTCGAAAAACTCAAACGAGTCTTGGAGATATTCTTCGAACATTTCAGATTCTTCCCAAAACCTTATTCGCCTGATAGGTGGCTCGTTTTGCTTCATAAGATTGAATAGCAGCATTAGCTAGTTGTTTTGTGATTCTCTTCTTAGAAGCTCTTGTAGCTAGCACCAAAAACACTTCAAGCATTCTACCCAACTCAGTTGAGTTGTTACGAGTTCCCAAGCCTCGATATGTGTCAGGATCAGTCCCTTTAAGACGAGCTTCAGAAAGATCTTTGGCATTCAGTGGATCTGCTGGCGCTGAAACCGAGTCGGGCAATAAGTAATGGTAACGAAGATATTCTGCATTCCTTTGAAAAAGACCAGCGGCATAAGCCCAACTGGCGACTATCGACAAGGATAAAGCCTTACGAGCAAATTCGGCATTTTTATCTTGTTCCCTCTCATTCACTCTTTGCCTTTGTAGTTGGTGCAGACGAGCAAACTGCCTTCCCATTTCCAACAAACCCGGATCATTCCAACCAACTTGCTTGCGAATTTCATCGTAATCCTCGTCTATCCCGCCTGACTTGCAGACTACAGGTTGATGAAAATCATCGTCCTGGGCTTGCAATCCTCGGTAATAATTGACGATGAGAGTTCGTGCTATGCGTACGGTTGGTATAACTTGGTCACGTCTATCAGAGAAATCCTCGCCTTGTGCAAGCAAACCGACAGCCTGACACCAATCTCTGAGTTCTGAACCGAGTAATTGTTCCCGCATTCGGTCCAACAAATCATTGGGAACAGCGATTGAGGTGTTGTTTACGGTGGCTATTTCAACCTTTTGTTCACGAGAAAGATGAAAATAAACTCTGATGCCATGAAGTGAATTTCCACTTTCTCTGATAGTATTCGTAATCGCTCTAATCCTGTGTTGCCCCCCATAAACTTTTAGAGGTTTTTGTTCTCGATACGTGGTGTCATACTCTATTACTAAATCCTCAAAACTTCTTCCGTTGAAGGCATCTTGCTCCATTAGTTTATATGCAGCCTTATCTTCAGTAATGTCACGGTTTAGTTTGTAGATTTCATCTTCATCATCGCTATCTATACTGGCCTCTAAATCGCACTTTGAAACAAGCGTGTTCCCATCAAGGTGACAGTTGAAATAATAAGCACCGCTTCTTTTGTCAAAATATAATACTAATTGAGACCCGATCTCTATTTCGTATGGTGTGAATGCGTCAAGAAAGTCGTCAATCATCTCTAACAATTCACCACTAGGATTTGATTGTGAAGATACTAAAAACGAGTTATTCATCTGTTTTCCTCCAACCTATATTACTTGTGAGGCTTTTTTTACCCAACTACGACTTAAGTCAAGGGGCCGGATTCACTCCAGCCCCTCGCACATTCTACCCTCTACTTCGCCCTCACCACGATGCTCACCAGCTTCTTGTTCGGTACGATGACCTTGAGCACCTGCTGGCCTTCCAGATGCCGCTGGACGTTCGCATCGG
>JAFFZZ010000071.1 GCA_016933915.1 Candidatus Babeliaceae bacterium | reverse complement strand
TAATATCAAGCGCAGTTCTAGCCAAGGGCTCGGCATCGCCATAACGCCCTATTTTCATAAGCAAGGCAGCTAAATTATTCATACTTGTAGCAGTGTCGGGATGCTCGTTACCCCAAATACGTTGCCTAATATCAAGCGCAGTTCTAGCCAAGGGCTCGGCGTCGCCATAACGCCCTATTTTTATAAGCAAAGCGGCTAAATTGTGCATACTTGTAGCAGTGTCGGGATGCTCGTTACCCCAAATACGTTGACTACTATCAAGCGCGTTTCGAAACAGGGATTCGGCCTCATCATACTGCCCCGTTGTTTGAAGCAAAACGGCTAAATTGTATAGTACTTTAATAGTGTTAGGATGCTCTACACCCCAAATACGCTTGTGAATTTCGAGTGCGGTTCGGGACAGGGATTCAGCTTCATCATAACGCCCTGTTCGCTCTAATGTTGCTGCCAAATTGTTCATGCTGGTAGCAGTAATAGGATGTTCATTGCCTAGCATACGCTGCTTGATGTCAAGTGCCGTTCGAAATAAAGATTCAGCCTCATCATATTGCCCGATTTTTTCAAGCAATACGGCTAAATTATCCATCATCATCACTGTTTCAGCATGTTCTTTGCCCAAATTATCTTGCATGATGTCAAGTGCGATTCGGCACAACGATTCCGCTTCCTTGTAATGCCCAGTTTCTTGAAGTAGTCCGGATAAATTGTTCATACTTACAGCCGTCTCAGGATGTTCTTCCCCCAAAATATCTTGCCTGATGTCAAGTGCCATTCGAAATAAAGATTCAGCCTCACTATAACGACCCATGTGAAGGAGCAAGTTGGCTAAATTATCCATACTCTTGGCCGTCTCAGGATGTTCGTTGCCTATTATACGCTGATTGATGTCAAGTGCCGTTCGAAATAAAGATTCAGCCTCATCATATTGCCCGACTAAGTCAAGCACGGCGGCTAAATTGTTCATACACGTAGCAGTATCGAGATGCTCGTTACCCAAAATATGTTGACTTATGTCAAGTGCCGTTCGAAATAAAGATTCAGCCTCGCTGTAACGCCCTGCAATTCTGAATAAATTAGCTAAATTGTTTATACATGTAGCAGTATCGGGATGTTCGTCACCGAAAATACGTTGCCTGATGTGAAGTGCAGATCGTATCAGAGATTCAGCCTCATCATAACGCCCTGTTCGCTCCAGTACTGCTGCCAAATTGTTCATGCTGGTAGCAGTAATAGGATGTTCATTGCCCCAAAGATGTTGATTAATGTCAAGCACAGAACGTGCTATCGCTTCAGCCTCTCCATAATGCCCAGTTTTTTCAAGCAAGACGGCTAAATTGTTCATGCTCGTTACAGTATTAGGATGTTCTTTGCCAGCAGACTTTCTCAAAAAGGCCGTCAAATCCTGATACAATCTCAAAAGTAGTTCCCATTTAGCAGACTGCTCAAAAGGTTTGACAATCGTACAGAACCAATCTGTGATTCGGTCTGATCCCTGATAGCCCATTGCATGGAAAAGGGCTTCTTCGAGACAAGATAGATGGTGAGCCGTAATCAATTCTTTGTCGTTGATGTGTAGTTGAGCATCATATTTCGTGAATAAATAGTGGTGGATTTTTTGTTTTATGGTGTCACTCATGATGGTCTGAAGATTCGCCCTCATTAATTCATGGAGTGCATAGATCCGTTTAGTCTCTATCTCAACGACGAAAGAGAAGCGCATAAGCTCTTGAAAACGTGCAGGAATATACCCCGTCTTAAATTCTTCAATCAGATCATTAAACAACGTTTGATCAAAAAGTCTTGGAATAGAAAGCACTTTTAGCATTTCCTGCTCATGCGCATCAAGATACTTCATAAACCGTGTAAAAAGTTCATAATGATCTACCTGAAAAATATCCGCACGAGGTTCGTTCCCTTTTTCAATAAGGGTTTCCCAACTATCAAGCGCGAGGTCAAGATAAAACGGTACGCCCTTCGCGGCATGAACAATCGCAGCGATCACCTCCTTGTCTTGCAGCCCTGCAACGTTCAAAAACCGAGTAGCATCTTCGTCACTAAGATCGCCGATTAAATGTTGTTCTACGAGACCTGCCCATTCCACATCCCATTCACTCCAACGCAATTTTTCTCTTCCACTGATACACCAGAGGACGCCTTTCGACTCATTTACCAGGTCACGTACCCATTCATCTTCACGGAAGAATCGTCCTTCTGTCCGTTCCTCTGAGGTTTCCCAAAGAGCTTCGTAGGTATCAAGAAACACGACCAATTTTTTCTGATGTTCTTGGATGAAATGTGTGATATCAGACGCAAATAATGCAGGAAGCCACCGAACTATTTCATAAGGTTCTTTTTCTTGTATTTCTTGTAACTCCCGATTGCCTCGTGTATTCCACCAGATTTGAAATTTTTTTGAACCTTTTGCCACGGCCTTGCCCAATTTAGGAAGCAAACCAAACAAAGGAAAGTCTCCCAATATATCCATGCACGCAATGAGAATCTCGCTATGTTCAATCAACGTAAAATTCTCTCCGTTGAGAGGAATATCAGGGTTAGACTTTTTCCAGTATGTCGCAAAGGCAAGATCGAACGAATAAAATTGCAGGTTGAAGGGAGATTTTCCTAAATCATCACGAAGTCTCCGGAGTGCCTGTGTAACAGTTCTTACCTGAGGTTCTTCAAAATCTATCCGTGCCCAAATAACTTCTTGATGAATATTGTCTTTTAAATGCCTAATCAATTCGTGCTGTAATGTCGTTTTCCCAATACCTCCGATACCATGGTACATCAATATCTGATATTTGTTATATGTATAGTTTGAGATATATCGATCAAAGGTTTGAATAAAGTCTTCTCTATCTGTAAATTCTCGTATGGCCTTTGGTCTTTTAGATTCTTGTAAGCTATATTTAGATTTCGGCATCCGACTATCCTTCTCGGTATTTGATTCTCTTTCAACGTGTTAACAAGATGACATCTAACGCCCTGCTTCAGGGGCGGCAAGAGGCGGCGGCCACCCAACCACAGGGAACACCACCCAATTTTCCCCGCCGCCCCGTGGCGTCCCCTGCAAGCAGATCGTTAGGCCATCTCCGTCTTATACGTCGGACTATTCGCTCTCATTCTCCAGATTCTGTAACTCTGATTCAAGCATTGTTATAAGTTGTGTCTGTAACTCATCCGGAACCGAATCCGATTGAATTTCTTGAAGAGCATTTTGAAGTACCCGTCTCTTTGCGGACTTCGTTTTTAATGAATCCGCTTTGTCAAGTGTTGCATTGACCTCGATTCTTGATGCCTCAAACAATAATCGTTTACGCTGTTCTTTACTCCATGCATTCTTTAATGCCGCCTCAACTGCTGCATGGCGAGCAGCAGGACCTTTCAATGATTCTATTTTGTTAATCCATCTGAGTAAAGCCTCCTCATCTTTTACTGGATGAAGATTTTTTTGTGGTGCAGGAGAGTTAGATTGTTTAGATGGTACTGAATTCGATGAAACTTTATGTTGTTCATCGCCCATATTCTGTATTGACAAACGATTTTGCTGTTGAGATAATTTTTGAGATTGTTTTCTCTGGTATCGCTCAAGGAGTTGCATCATCTCATGGGTGACATTGACAAGCGATGATTGATTCAGCGCCATAAATACTGTTGCAAAGTTTTCAGATTTTATATCAAACGTATGTACAGAACCATGCCATCCTTGATATGTTAATGCTCCTCCTACAGAAACACATGTAGAAGATGTCTTTTTATAGCCAAGTCGATAGGAAAGCATGGGGTGTAATTAAAAGTGTTAGGTGCTAAAAAAATGATAGACAACAAGAGAATCCTCGTGTAAAGAGCAGACGTATCCCTTACAAGCC
>JAFFZZ010000070.1 GCA_016933915.1 Candidatus Babeliaceae bacterium | reverse complement strand
CTGTCATCGCGAGGAGGACGCTTTTTGTCCGACGTGGCGATCTCCCGGCCGGTTGGGTCATTCCCCGGTGAGCGGGAGGACTGCGGCCCGAAGGCGACTCGCAAACACCGCCCGCAGCGACAGTTTCTTAGGAGATTCGGCTATGACACCTGTCTACAGTATATCTAACTGGTTGGGTTAGCGGTGCAGCAGTAGCATTCCGCTTTAGACTCCCCAAAGCGTAACTCAACGAATGACAGGCTTCTACCGTGCGTCAGGCTTGTCTTTATTCCAATGGTCAGGGCGGGTCCCTCCCTTCGGTCGGGATGAAAAAAACTGGAAAGGTGCACAACATCTGCAATCCGAGATTGAATGACCACTGGGTATCCATATGGATTAATGCATTCGAGTTCGGCTGTTCAATTGTGTTGGAAGAATCAGGCTGTTACCTTTTCCCCCACATCTGAATTGTTCCAAAATCCTGATTCTCAAGATATAAAAATATTGTCATGGGAATCGAAAAGCGCGATAATCTTGTAAAGGCTGTTGTTCTATAGCGGATTTTTATCCTCTATTGATCATTATTTCAGCTCATCATTCGGGCCACTTCTTTTTCTCGTCTTTATTCATTCATTTACATAAAAGCAGATGACAGTATAACCTGACTAGCGTTATTTCTGGCGTACGCTCTTTGTCAGCCCAAGGAGGTGGGATATGATAGTAGAACGAGTAACTTATTTTGCAAAACCAGGGAAAATCGAAGAAGCAGTTGAATTACTTAAGTCTATGAGAGATTCACTTGAAAATCCAGAAAAATTACGCATATACAGGTTTTTCTTTGCACCCAACAATAAAATCTCATGGGAATGGGAACTTGAGAGTGTATCCGTATTGGGTGAGACAATGGATAAAATCCTTGCCCGACCTGAGATGGCCGAATGGCTTAAAAAATTGGGTGAAGTAATGGAAAGCGGTGGAACTGACGAAATCTATATTCTCGTCGAATAGGACTTGGTTTGACTGTCGTCTGTTTTTACGCATACAAGCCACACCCCTGGAATGAGGTGGTGTGGCTTGTGTAATCATTTGGATACAATACGAGACGTTATAAGCGAATATTTTTTCTTGTGAAATTGGCAAAAGTATGACAACTTTCAAGTTTAAGTATTAATTTTAGCCTTGAGGAAATATACGCTTTCATAATGTTTCACACGCAAGCTGCCCTTGTGATATCGCAGCGAATACGGTTTCACATGGCCATGCGACTGTTCGGGTTAATATGGCGACCAAGCTGCAAGATATTTTGCTTGAACCAATGATAAACGATCTGCCGTGTCTTTCATGTTTTGCTACTCGGCTGCTATCATACGAATGACAGGCGGTGGCTGAGATTGCTTCGTCGAGCAAAAGGTGCTCTCCTCGCAATGACGGTAGGCGATTTTGCGATAGAATTGTGTAGCAACACCTTCCAACCACCCTCTGACTGGAGCCGCCATGTTCCTACG
>JAFFZZ010000069.1 GCA_016933915.1 Candidatus Babeliaceae bacterium | reverse complement strand
CATTGATTTTTTCTTTCAACCGCTTGATGACTTATTTATTTCAGTATAAGAAAAATTCAATTTTTGTCAAAAAAAGGAATTTAAAGCAGGGAAAGTATCGCCTTTCAACACTCATGATATACTTGAACTTACACATCACCGATCACTCTTTTAATGATGAGACCAAAGATGGAAAATCATTTTTACATAGAGAAAAAAAATATTGTTCCGCTTCTTTCTGCCTTTCAGCCCCTTTGTACTAAACGGACAACCCTCGATATTACGGCACATATTCTTGTTCAGAGTAGCAATCGTGAACTTGTTTTAAAAGGAACCGATCTTGAAGTAAGCCTTCAAGCAAGTTGCGCCGTCACAGAAAGCAAGACCACTACAACCGAGTCCTTTCTGGTACCAGGGCGCCGCATGTTCGAAAGTATCAAGGAGATGGAAGGGGGAATTACCTGCGCATTAGTAGATAACCAGCTAGTTCTTCAGTCAGATGGCGCCGACTTACGTCTTAACATTAAAAACCCTGATGAGTTTCCACCATTTCCAGAACGTATTGAAAATCTTATGCATCTGCACGCGAGCGACTTTCTTGCGATGCTTGACCACACTATGTTTCTTATTCCCCAAAACAACAGCAACCCAGCACTTAATGGCTTATTACTTGAGCTTTCACCCGAAGGCTTGAGACTTACCGCTACCGATGGCCACTCTCTTATTAACCTTCAAACCGATAAATATCAATACGAAAAGCCTCTTTCCTGGCTCTTACCACGCCGGGCTATTTTTGAACTCAAAAAGTTAGTTGAAAGCACTTCATGTCAGACCCTTTTTGTCGGGACCTGTGACGGGCAAGTTGTATTTTCCGGGGAACTCTTCAACTTTTTTACGCGGCTCATAGCCCAACCATTTCCCGATTATCGTCCCGTTATGGATTGCAGCAACTTTTTTGAAGGTAATGTTGATCGATCACAACTCCTTCGCGCCTTACGTCGCGCAGCGTGTCTTCTTTCTGGAAATTTTTTAGCAACGCGTTTTTTGTTTACTCATGAAGATCTTCGCATTCGCATGGAAAACAAGGGAGTTGGTACATTAGACGAACGGATTCCCGTTACAATCGCTAACCTCGAAGAAGACCAAGAAGTTCGTTTTTATGCACCATATCTTATAGACGGACTCCAGGTTTTCTCTCAGCAACGTTTAAAGTTTTTCATAAAGAACAGCACGCGTCCGATTATGTGTGAAACGCAAGAAAACGGTTGCACCATTCGCTATCTCGTCATGCCAGTAGCTCCTCAATCGAATAGGTGATCAAGGCTTTCTCAGATGGAAGAAAAACTACATGTAAGCGAAGTTGAACTCCGTAATTTTCGCTGCTTTGAGCATATCCACTGTGCCTTTCCTCAGCAGTTTACCCTTTGCGAGGGTGCAAATGGTACCGGAAAAACGGCGCTTTTGGAAGCACTTGCTTACGCTTGCTACCTCAGATCATTTCGTACCCATGCTCCACGTGAAATAATACGATGGGAAAATGAAGGATTCTTTATAAAACTTAAAGGAACAAACAATTTGGATGATACATGGGACCTCTCAGTTGCTGTAACGGGAAATCGCCGCATTATCAAATGCGACGGTGTATCCATCACTTCTTTCCATGACTTATTCGCTACTTATCGGAGCATCTCTATCATTGGCGACGACCTCAAACTTGTTGCGGGATTTCCCGATGAACGACGGCTTTTCCTAGATCAAGCAATTACCCTTGCAAACCAAGGATACAGCGCACAACTCCGCTCCTTACGCACCATTGTGCGCCAAAGGAACGCCCTTCTTGCGCAACCATCTCTCGATAACGCCGCGTATAGCATTTGGACGGAACGCCTCGAACTAATATCAAAAGAAGTACGCGGCATACGCAAAACATACCTTACTTCACTGGAGTCAACACTCAAAAAATTGAGCGAAAAACTCGCCGGCCCCCTTTCCCGGCAATCGTTGACACTAAGCTACCAGGAACAACCACAGACAACTCTCCTCAAGGACAGAGAGCTTCGGTTACACCGCTCACTTTACGGAGCACATCTCGATGACGTTGTCATACTGTGGCAGGGAAGACCTGCTCGCCTCTATGCCTCGCGCGGGCAACAAAAACTTATAGTCCTTCTCCTTAAAATTGCCCAAGCTTGCCTTCTCACACGTTTACCGATTATCCTCATTGATGATTTTGCGACAGATTTCGATGATCGCATTTTGAACTCGCTACTCAACCTTATTTTTCAACTAAAGATGCAAGCTATTTTCACCGCCCCATCGGGCAGTACACTTCGTCACTCCCTTAAGAAGCACCCTTTTTCATCCATCACCCTTTAATGCAAAAATTTTCTTTGTGAAATTTTATCGAAAACGGCGGCAAAGATAAAAGAGAAAAACTGGCAAGGTGTTTGACATTTGGGAATGTTTGGGCATACTGTTCTTAGTTGGCCTGGAAAAAACCATGTGTTGGTTTCCGGGTCGCTTAAACAAGGCTTCATTACTACTCTCCTTTTCCGCCGTGTTGGTATCCCTACCAATGCGGCGGTTTTATTCTAATACTTATCCACCTTGCGCTGAGAATACAAATCTTCTCCGGTTTTCATCCGGTCCTGTAGCCCTTCTCCCCGTTTTGTCAAAGGGTATCTCTATTCCAAATGCAAGATCCTTACTTGGCTTTCTTTTCCATAATTATATTCGCTTCAGAGTTGAATCCTCGATCGTAAAAATGTTGAGGTAAAAGAAAAAATGGCCCTGACACCCCGTTGGATGATGAAGCGAGATTTTTTCTTTTTAGAGCCAACCGTAGGTGGCGAATAAAAAAAATCTCGCTCTTCCTCGGATTACGAATAAAGATTATCCGACCTTGTTAATCCATAGACCGCAGAGAGATATGGCTACGGCATCTGAAATATCAAAGCGTTCAATCGAAACAAGTTTGGGAAAGAGGCGCATTACAACTCGCGCTACCTGCTCTTTCGAAGCCCCCCCAAAGCCAGTGAGGGCCGCTTTTACCTCTCGCGGAGAAAATTCTGAAAGTACCAAATTATGCTGTGCGACGATAAGCATAAGAATCCCACGCAAATACCCAAGCTTTAAAAAATTCTGCGCATTCTTCCCTAGAAAGGGAGTCTCGAGTGCGAGATGAGTCACACTATGCTCAACAATAAGCTTCGAAAAAAAATCGTAAAATCGTGCAATACGCAAAGGAAGGGAATCGGACGAGCGCATACGCAGTGCCCCACAAAGATGAAGTGAAACGAGAGAACGATCCTTCGCAGAAAGGACGCTGAACCCCGCCGCCACAAAACCGGGGTCAATGCCGAGAATTATCCGACCCATTTCCATCCTCCATCAAATCCTCGAATGTTGTCAATTCGCGGTGGAAGTTAAGATACACGGTACCCGTCGGACCATTACGCTGCTTCCCAATAATTACTTCGGCAAGATTCGGATTTTCCGTCTCAGGATTATAAATCACATCGCGATAAAGAAACAAAATAAGATCAGCATCTTGCTCAATTGCCCCAGAATCACGAAGATCTGATAACAAAGGGCGCTTATCAACGCGACTATCAACTGCACGAGAAAGCTGAGAAAGCGCAATTATCGGAACCCCAAGTTCCTTTGCCAACGCCTTCAACGCTCGTGAAATAGCGGAAACTTCCTGGTGTCTGTTTTCGTACCATCCATGTCCTTGCAAAAGTTGTAAATAATCGATGACTAAAAGCTGTATATTTTTTTCCGCTTTTAATTTTCGCGCCTTAGCTCGAAGATCCATTATCGTCTGCAACGGTGCATCATCAATAAAAAAAGGTACCTCCGCCAATCGAGCTGCAGCATGTGTTAAGTCTATCCATTCATCAGACGAGATAGAAGCATTGCGAATAGCATGATGTGGAACATGAGATTCACTTGAAAGAAGTCGAAGCGTCAACTGCTCGGCGCTCATCTCAAGGGAGAAAAACCCTGACGCAAAACCTGCGGCAGCGGCGTGATGCGCAATACGCAACGCAAGGGCCGTTTTACCAACCGAGGGCCGTGCCGCAAGAACAATAAAGTCGCCAGGCTGAAAACCACTCGTCATCTCATCTAGTTTGCCAAATCCAGCTGGAACACCAGTAACGCCACTTCTATGGCTTTTAATTTCAGAGAGCTGCTTAAATGTACGCTTAAGCCAGATATCAAGCTGTACAAATGATGCCGGAGCTCGCCGATTAGACAACGCAAAGATAGTGCGTTCAGCTTCATCAAGAACCGCATCAAGTTCCTGTTCATTCTGTGCATAGCATCGAGCAATAATGGAGGTTGCTGATGAGATAAGTTCTCGTAAAACCGACTTCTCTTTAATAAGCCGTGCATGCTGTTCTACCAATCCAACCGCAGAAATATCGTCCTGTAATGAGAGAAGATATGCAATGCCACCAATCTCATCGAGCAATCCGCGTTTGACAAGCTCATCTTGAAGTGAAATGAGATCAACACGCTGATGCTGTTCAGTAAGACACCACATAGCCTCAATAATAAGACGGTGGGCGGGAATATAAAAATCATCGCGCTGTACGATCTCAGCAACTGTCGCTAAATGCTCATCATTCAGGAGAAGCGCACCAAGAACAGCCCGCTCCGCCTCTGGGCTCGCCGGCAAACTTTTACCAACAACTTTTTCAACAGCAAGGTGACGACGGTGTACCGATTGATCTTCACTCGCTCGTCGTCTCTGCATTATCGTTACCCTTCAACTGGCACAACACGTACTGTGCACGTTGGCTGTAACGTAGAGCTGAGACGGATGGTAACTTCGTGAACACCCTTCGCTTTAATCGACTTATCAAAAACAACCTTGTCCTTTGAAATCGTTATACCAGAACCAGCAAGAGCATCTACAACTTCCTGCTCACTAATAGAACCGTAAAGTTTTCCATCATCGTGCATGCGCCTTTTAATCGTAATCGCTACCGACTTAATACGGTCAGCAAGAGACGAGGTTTTTGTCTTGGCAACTTCCACACGCTGCTCAATCTTTTGCAATCTACGAGCAAACTCTTTCTCATTTCCCGCATGCACCTCAATGCCCAATTTACGCGGTAAAAGATAATTACGCGCAAAGCCATCGGATACATTAACGATGGCACCGGCTTTGCCAACCTGTAACACATCTTCAGTAAGGAAAATTTTCATAAAGTAACTCCTTCAGATAATAGTAGCATAGCGTTTCAGTATAGAGGAAAATGCCGATCTATCAACGTAAATCGGAATATACGGCAAGATGGGCAGAGCGCCTTAACCCCCTCCCACAAATGTACGTCGCATAGCGATACCCCACATAAAAAAGATCTTTTTGATACCACCAGGCCTTTAAAAGGGCAAGTCCAAACATAAGATCCGGCTGCGCGGACCCGGCGAACCAAGCATCGTTCACCAGCGCAACAGCGGCACAATTTGTCGAAGGAACAGATGCTATCTGATTAGTCATGAAAAGCTCTGAACAGATTAACGGATAAAGCAATGACACTGGTTCGCCGGATAGCCCAGAAACAACAAAGGGAACCCGCTCCCGTTTACCCGGAACAAAGAAATCATCAATCCCTATCAGATGACCTATAGAACAAGGTAGCGGCAAACCAAAAAGTGCTGGAGCACGCTCCACAAAAAACATAAGATGGTATTTTTCACACCAACTTGAAAGTTGCCCGCCATTAAAAAAATAACAACAACTCGAAACAGAGTCACCCTCTTGCCGGTGCCCACTAAAAACAAGCGCCTTCCTTTCGCTCAAAAGCGACAATGCTGCCATAGAGGAAGAATGCGTATTCAAACAGTATGGAAGAGATGATTCAGGTAACAGAATGACTGAAACCTCAGGTTTTTCTACAGCAAGCTGCGCAATACTCCGAGATAAAAAGTCGAGATGTTCAACTTCACAAACAGTGGCCAACGGCTTAAACGGAAGACGCACCACCGCAAAACGCAAAATATGCTGGGGAACTCCACGCGTTCCAACCAATCGACCAGCACAACCACAAAACCACGGTACCAAAGGGTGAGATGTCGCGTCTCCTTCAAATGCCCCAAAGACCCAAAAGAGCCCAGAGACCAACCACCAGTGCATTAAAAACAAGACGCCGAAAAAAGTTATCAGACGAAAAAAACGTTTCCCGTGCTGTGCCAACCAAGCACCGGCAGTGATAACCAAAGCAACCTGAACCACCAAATATGCAGAAAAAAGAGTGCTGGCACCTAAAGTGAGCCACCATGACATTCCTAGCGAGCGGACCAATGCAGAAAATACCCCAAAAACCCGGGGGGCAAATGCACACGCTCCCCACCAGAACGCCTCACCAAAAGACATTCTTTTATCAACAAAAAGCCATCCTAAAGCCACGAATGCTGGCACCATAAGCCAAAATAAAAACCAACACCAGGTGAACGACGCCCCATAAGCAATCCCAGAGATCCCAAGGAGAACAAAACGCGCCCCTGGTATTGACAAAACGTATTTTTTAAGCGATAGTTTAGAGGATGTTATTGTCATTGGTCTCCTTAACACGTGATGGCATGATATGCTTCCATCGTAACGAAAACAACAGTATCGTCAAAAGCAAGCAGTTTGGCAGCATGCAAAAAGGTCTTAAAATGAAGATGATGAAGAGATTATCTCAGCTTTCTCTCGTTCTTATATTGGGAAACACCTGTATTATGAATTGTATGGGGGGATTCCCTATATCCGGCAACCCCATGCCTATGGGACCTATGCCTGCAACCCCTGGAGGACTTGGGCCAGCATTTGATCCGAGTAACATGCCTGCTTTCGATGTTGACCAACTTGTCAATGAATTAGAAGAATTGAAAAAAAACCCTGAAATGATGCGTCAGATGGAAGAATTCATCCGCAACGCACCGCCAGAACTTCTTGAACAAGCGGCAAAAATCGGTGAAAACATGATAGGATCGCTTACCCCGGAAGAACAAAAGCGTGTTGAAAGCAAAGTAGAAGAAATTGCACAAGCAGCTCCACCATCTCTTTATCAACCTACAGCCCCAGTGCCGCAACCAACAGCGGCACCTTCTTTCCAAAAGCCGCCGTCTTTACCGCGTCCCAAAAAGATGATCCCATCGCCCATTACAACCGAAAATGACGACGGTGGCGCCGCTTCTATTCCTGAAAAACCAGCGCCAGAAACAATTAAACTCGTCAAAGAACTTCTTGATACTATTATTTATCATCTTGACTCTCTCATTCTCAAAACAGTTGATGACACAATCTTTATCGCAACCCGACCAGCACTCCTTGAAATTCAGACACTTCGATTTTTACTTACCGCTATAAATAAGAGTGAGTTTCACACGCGCCTTGCACAAAACTCCTATGCCAAAATACGAGATACATTGAGTGAACTCTCTCGAGCACTCACCAAACGAGAACCACGGGTCACCGCACCGGTAGTCGAAGCACCCGAAGAAGAACTTAAGACACCATACGAAACTCTCGGTGTATCACCTCGCGCATCAGACGAAGAGATAAAAATTGCGTACGAGGCACTTCTCAAAAAGCATGACCCTGAAAAGGTAGCAAAAAAACTGGAAGCAGAAGATGCTTCGGAAGAAGACATTACACGAGAAATGCTCAAAGCGGACATTGCACGAACAGAGATCGTAGAAGCGTGGAATGAAATCGGTAGAGATCCGAAAATGCGTGAACAGGCTGATCGTATCATTCAAGCGAAAGATCAGGAACGTATTGAACAATATCGTATTACCTACGATCGAACAGAAAATTTGGTCACTGAACTCGGAAAATATATCTTTGCGCTTCTCACCACGGTGGAAAACATTATTCGTCAGTACGAACCAGAAGCCTTAAAGCAAAAGGAAGCGATGGAAGAAATGGAAAACGCTCGCCTCCAAGAACGAGAAAAACTTTTAAGTACGAGACCTATAAAGCTTTCAACCGGACGTCTCGACCCATATTATCATGTGCCAGAAACAGTACCCAATTCTAACTTTTTTAACGGATATGGCGGATATCCCTCATGGCTTCCATCTGCAGAACAACCTTCACTAGAATCACCACACACAGACAATCATTTAAAAAGCACAGCACCTGGTCAAAAGCCCACAGAACCCGATAAAAAATCAAAGGCAGAAAAGCCTGTTCACGTTGAATCAAAAACAAAACGTGCAGAACGCGCACAAAAAGTTGATACACGCTCAGTCCATCAAATGCTCCAAGATCTCACCAAAAATATAAAGTCTGCAAAAAAAAGCCTTGAAAACCCCGAGACACAAAAATTGATTACCCGCATCCGATCCGCAGAACCAACGACGCTAACAGAAAAAGAAAAAGTTGAGGAGGCAACTCCAGATAAAGAAGAGGCGAAGACCGAAAAAAAACCCGACGCTGACACTGAAGAAGCAAAGAAGCTTCGTGCCGAAGGGTTTAAAGAACTCCCTCACGAACTTACCGAAGAAGAACTTGAAGAAAAACCGGGATTATCTGTCGAACCCAAAAAAGCAGCCGTTAAACCTCGAGAAAAAATATCCGAAAAAGAGATCTCAACTCTCACCGAAGGGTTAGCTCTGAAAAAAGCGTCTGATACAGCTCAGAATCTTATCAAAATAATCAATATTCTTCGTGAGCCACCAACCGACAAAGAACTCGAAGCATACGACAAACTAACCGATGAATTTGAAAAGCGAGATAATTTAGAGGCACTAGCAGGAGCTCTCGGCAGCTCCAAACTAACAGATCCCAAAATACGAGAGGCTCAAACAAATATTTCAACGCTTATGCGAAATGTTGACAGCCTCAAAAGCTTCTTCACCTATCACCCTGGAAAAGGGGGGGAGAAAAAAGAAAAATTATCCGGATCTGAATTAAAAACAGAAGCAAAAACTACGCCAACGGAGACACCTGCCACATAAAAAATAAAAAGAAATGCTCAAAAAAATAAAATAAAAATAAGGTTATTGAAAAAACATGCAGCGGTATCTTATTACCCTTACCATTCTCTATTTCTTTTGCGTGCCAGCACAAGCAACACGTAAAAAGATTCAGCCTGTTGCTAGTCGAGGCATAGCGTTCTTTGTCGATTACACAGAAAAGGTACATGATGATTCGCTTCCTTTTTCTTACCAGGCAATCCCAGCATTTATTAGATCGGAATCAGCGCCAGCAGTCATCAGCAACAATTTATTGTACAATGCGCTCAGCATCACCCCCTCTCTCACAGATGACCTTGAAGACTGGAAGATATACAAAATAACCGATATGTTTGTGTTAGTTGTCCCATCACATCTCATAGTATCTGATAAAACAGAACAACTCGTTTCAGGCCTTAGTAAACGTGAACTAATCCTTGGGCTAAAAATTGACCATTATACTACTCTCGACGAGACAGAACGAAGCGATAAAAAAACATTCAGAACAAGGATTCCTGCAACACCACTTCTTAAGTACAACGAAAATCTTAACACATGGGAAAAACATACCCCCGCTATAGGCGAGCTTATCGCGCAACTTCCAAACCTTTTTGTTACCAATAACGATTATGCAACAGCGCAAAAAATTGGTGATATTCCGTCTAACTTCGAAAAGCCTCAATGGCTCATTCTTGCCGATGCACACGGAACCCCACATTCAGAACTTGCTACCATTATTCACGAAAACAGATGCATCATCTGGCACGACAATCCAGAAGAAACAGATATCGATGAGGTCTCTGGCTCACTCAGTGGAATGTGTCCATCTGAAGTAAAAGAGCTTCTAGCCTTCTGCAACAAGCAGATAAATACTGCTGCGACAGTCTTCACATCCTGCTTTAGCGGCGGAGAAAACCTGCACGATTTTCTCCAAGATTGGTCGAACAATGGAAAAACTCTTGAAAATTACCGTTTTCCCATCATCGCCTTTACCGCAACGAGCACACCCGTCTGGCAACTTGGCGCACCAGACTATGAGAGATTTTTTAAAGCTGCATCCGCTAAAAAACCATCAAATATAAGTCCAAAAACACGCTTTGATTGTCGTAACTATCTTAATCTTATTAAAACGATAACCTCGTTTTATGATGACCAAGAAGAGTGGGAAGATTTTGATCTATCCCGCCAGGACAGCTCACCACAAATTCCTTGCATTAAATTTCCTAATCGCAACTGGATCGAACTAATCGAATCGCCAGATGCCACTATTTTCTCCATCAGCAAAAAGACCGTATGTAAACAGCGGGGAAATCCTCTCAGTATTTCACGGATCGATGAAACACTTCCCGCTGTCATTACTCTTCAGACACAAAAAATCACCTGTCCTCTTACTATTGAACGCACGGGGAAACGAGATGAATTACCACAATTCATCTCTCTCTCACCTGGATCAGCAGTTCATTCGTTCTCTGCAATAATAGCACCTGACTGGAGCCTGAAAGAAATTAAAAAAGCATTCACAATGCCAAATACTGGCGAAGACAAAATATTCGTTGTTGAAAGATTACACGTCAAAGATTTCGAAGGGCGCTGCATCTTCTTTAATCTCAGGCCTTCACACACCGAGAATGGTGATGCTACACATCTCTTCATCGCCTATAACGATGAAAAGGCAGGTGCATTTTTCATCGAAGATCCCACACGAATAATCACCAAGAAAAAAAGGGCGTACAAAAAATATATCGAAAAAGCTCAAACACTGCTCAAAGAGATTCAGCAAAGCAGAAGGCATCGACGTCGCAACTTTTTCAGGGACCCTCTAGCCGAAATATGTACGTCGGCAACCAAAACATTTTTCACTCTCTTTAGGAGCGCTACCAACAAAATCGGAGCATATATAACTCGCCACTAACAGAACCAAATCTATTGCCATCAAACATTTTCTTTGGATATCTTATTCATCAAAGTGAATTGGTCTGAGCGCGGAAAGTTTATTATGAAAAAAGTCTCCCTCCTTTTTACGGGACTCATACTCATTACATACGCCATCTCTTTACCAACAAAAACAATTCCTTCTTCCATAAAACCATTGCACCCATTTCCCGATGCTCCAATTCGTGGTATCGGCATATTTCCAAGCATGGGGCAAGAGGAAAACACAGAGTGCTTTGTCGAAAATTCAGTCTCTTTCTTTATCGAGCAACAAGCGGCACCGCTTCTGGTGAGTGCAAACATTCTCTTTGACACAAGAAAATTTTTGATTGAAAAAGGTAATGAAACATTTCTAGACAACTGGCTTGCATTTAAAGCTTCGGAACATTTTTTCCTACTCATTCCCAAAACATATCTCACCGATATCAAAGCAACATCAACCGATAAGGTGGGTGCTTTCACCAAACGTGAGATCATTCTCGGCCTTAAAATAGACCATCCCTCCCCGGCAGTAATCAAAGACATTAAAAGAGAAGTAGCGCCTATTTCAATGACGTCTCAATTTTTCATTGAAATAAAAAGAGGTGAGCCACGAACGCTCCTAACACCTTTTGCCAATGAATTTTTTGAATGTCTACAAAACATTTTCATGACGCATAAAGATTATACCGAAGAGATTATAGAAAAAAAATTTAAAGAGCCGGTCTGGCTTATTTACCTCAATGATCATGGCGACTATCGCCGTACACCGAAAGATGCTCAGCAACTTTTTGACTATAAATATGCCCAATACATAGCAACCGGAATCGACCAAAAAGCACGTGAGGCCATCGGAAAAGCTGGTTTTAAAGGTATAATCGCCGGATTCTACATCTCAGATTTTAAGAAACTTCTTAATTTTTTCAACAATAAAATCTTTACCTATCTTTTCATTTTCAACACCTGTTACGGGGCAGACATAAACGTGCTGGAAGCAACCAGAAGTGATCGCAAAGATCTTCTCGGTGAAACATATAACTACCCAATAATGTCGCTCACTTCAACAAGCACGCCAACATCTGCCTTCACGACCGCCACTTTTTCACCCAATTTCAAAGAATTTTTCAATAACCCAAAAAAATACTCATTCTTCAACCTTATAGGCACAATCGCGCCCCTCTATACCGATTATGATGTTTGGGCTGAAGCTGCTAATCCTGATGATCAAATCTACCTCCTAGAACGCTTTTCACACATTCCCTCCATTAGATTTCCTGGCCGTGAATGGATGTCATTGCTCGAATCTCCTGAAGGTTGTATGGTTAAAATCGGAAAAGTGTTAGCAAAGAGCCATGGACGTGATCTTAATGTCAGGGACTTTTTTGCACAGTCACAAGAAAAAATCAAAAAGGGCATAAAGACGGGCCAAAAAATGCTGCCAGCTGTCATTACACTTGAAGCAGCAGAGATACCTTTTAAACTCATCATTCCACGACCAACAGGAGCAAAAATTCCGCCGCACTTTATCTCGCTCATTCCACGAACCGCTGTTCATCACATCAAAGAGATCAATGCAAAGGACTGGAAATTCAGTGAGATTGTCCCCGAATCATTTCAGATGATCATGACAGGCGAAGATAAAGTATTTATCATCGACACATTAGTAACGAAAGATTTTAAAGGCCAATTTACGTTTTTAAATCTCAAAGAATCACATTATCCCGCTGAAATAGATACAACGACCGGAAAAGAAAAAGAGATGGATTACTCCAAACACTATGTCTATCAAAAGGAAAATGAATTACCAACAGACCCAGGAAATGCTCTGAATACCCTTAAGAAAGCGAAATTAGCACAACTGCTTAAAGATATTAAAGCAGATCTACTCCCACCAGAGGAACAATCAATTTTAAATACCTCAATCAGCAGAATAAAGGAACTGGTAAAAGCCGAACTTTCCCCTAAGGAACGTTACGAACAACTCATTATGCACAAACTCGCAAACAGCCTCGCTCAGATTGCACAGCCAATGAAAAGCTAGTCCGCATCAACTACCAAGGCGCAACGTTTACAGAGAACGCAATCCTGCTCGTGCCACTGCCAGCAACGAGGACATCTCGTTCCCGACGCTGCCGTTACCTTAGCCAATACACCAGCAACCGGTGTAACGACAAGCCCTTCTGGTGAAGGGATAAGCCGTACTCGTGAAACAATAAAAACAGTAGCGAAAAAGCGTTCGAGTTCTTTCTCTTCAATTATTGAAAGACGGGACATATCATCAATAAAGAGATCAACTGCAGCATCAAGTGAATGCTTGACAAGCCCCGCGGCCCGCTGCTCTTCAATCAGCTTCAAAACCACAGAGCGAATTTCTTTCACCAACGCCCATTGTTTTTCATAGGCAACGGTATCAACTGCTGCAAAAAGACGGCGTAATGCTGCATGATCTGCAAAACATTGAAGATGAATCGACTCTTTCTTATCGGTCTGGTAATAATCAGAAAGCTGCTCTGCCGTAAAGGATAAGATAGGTGCCATAAGTTTCGCCAACGTATCAAGGATACGCCAGAAAACCGTCTGCACTGCGCGCCGCTCCTGACTATCGGCTTTGTTACAATAGAGACAATCTTTTGCTACATCCCCATAAAAGGCGCTCATATCGACCGTACAAAAATCATTCAATAGATGAAAAATGGCCGTCACATTCCCCTGTTTATACACTTCCAAAACACGCTCTTGCAGGCGCATCAACTGATAGAGAGCATACCTATCAATCGCCGAACAATGCTCAAATGATACCGCATCGCGTTCAATGGAAAAGTCATAGAGATTCTGCAACAAGAAGCGACACGTGTTACGAATTTTTCGATACACAAGTGACACATGTTCTATAAGAACTTTTGAAACTACCGCATCACCCTCATTGCCTATGCTTGCAACCCAAAGCCGTAATCCATCAGTTCCCACCTTCTCAATGAGTTCTTCCGGAGCAACCACGTTCCCCAGCGATTTGGACATCTTACGTCCCTGATCATCAACGGTAAACCCATGCGTCATGATCGCCTTCATCGGCGCTTCATCATGCAAAATGATACTTGTCAGAAGTGAACTCTGGAACCAACCCCGATGTTGATCGACACCCTCAAGATAGAGATCAGCAGGAAAATGGAGCTCTGGATTAAGAAGCAGCACCGCTGTATGACTCACGCCAGAATCAAACCAGACATCAATAATATCGGTCTCTTTTCTGTAACCAGCAGCAACCGCATCAGCGGGAACAACATCAGCTTTAACAAGCTCGTCAAGCGAAATACGATCCCAAAACTCAACACCTTCTTTCTCAACATGATCAGCAACAAAAGAAATTAATTTTTCTGTGATAAGAGCAGTTGTTTGATCACCTGAAACCAACGCCGGAATAGGAACTCCCCACAGTCGCTGGCGCGAGAGGCACCATTCAAGACGACTTTCGATAGTAGCTCGTAGGAAATTTTTTGCCTGCGACGGCATAAAATCTATTTTCTCAATAGCGGCAAGCGCCCTCTCTTTAACGTGGTCATGCGCAAGATTGCAAAACCATTGCGGTGTCGCACGGAAAATAAGGCCTTTACGGCAACGCCAACAGTGCGGATAACTATGTATAATACGAGTTTCAGCAAACAACATTGCCGTTTTTTTTACATATTCCGTTACCCATTTTTGCCCCTCAGCTATTGTTTTTCCCTGAAGTTCTGCAGGAACTATACCAACCGAATACCGACCATCTGCTGTTACCGGTGAATATATTTCGAGATTGTTTTTTATTCCGACCTCATAATCCACGGGGCCACACCCTGGCGCACAATGCACACACGCAGTACCTTCATCAAGACCAACTGACTGATCAAGAATAACCGGCACCTGACGATCGAAATCAATGGGATGCCAGAGCAATTCTCCTGCAAGCATCTCTGAAGGAATCACTTTTTTTACGGTTAAATCAGAGCCAAGCCCCCGCCCAGTAATCACTGAAGCAACCCGCTCGGCCCCCAAAACCAGGTACTCCCCGTTATACTCAATAACCTTATAAGCAGCCCCCGGACGCAGGAGAACAGCACGGTTTAACGGGATCGTCCACGGCGTTGTCGTCCAGATAAGAAATGATACGGGCTTATCAGTTAGTCCAAGTTTTTGCGCTGTTTCTGAAGTAACTTTGAACTTGATAAAAAGAGACGGATCTTCTCGATCCTGATATTCAATCTCTGCAGCCGCAAGAGCCGTTTGGCAATGTGGGCACCAGGGAACAGTCTTGTTTTTTCGCTCGACAAAACCACCTCGTACAAGCTTGCCAAATGAACGCAAAATAGCTGCCTCATACCGCGGAGCCATCGTAATATATGGATGCTCCCAATCCATTAAAATACCCAAACGCTTGAATTCAGAGCGCTGGATATTAATCCAGGTATATGCAGACTCTCGACACGCCGCTTTAAGCGCAGTCCCCGTAAGCGTTGGATTTTCCTGTTTTACTCGATGCTCAATAGGAAGACCATGACAATCCCAACCGGGAACCAGAGGAACCTGCATCCCACTCATACGCCGCGCTTTGGCAAGAATATCCTTGAGAATTTTATTATAGGCATGCCCCAAATGGATGTGTCCATTCGCATAAGGGGGGCCATCATGAAGGACAAAGCGCGAGGCGCCTTCATGGCACCTCATCGCTCGCTCATAGAGCTTTTCCTTCTCCCAGCGCTCAAGCATAATGGGGTCATTAATGCAAGCATCTGCGCGGAGCGGGAAATCGGTACGGGGAAGATTGAGAGACTCCTTAAAATCGGCCATCTTCGCCGCAGATGACTTTTTGGCATCCATGAGCTATCCTTACTGTCTGATAGAGTATTTTTTGGTCCTTTAACCGGCTATTTAGTTTAACCCATATGGATTTAACCGACAAGCGTATAGGCATCTGGGGCCTCGGCGTCTCAGGCCGCGCCGCCCTTTCGTATCTCTCACAATTTAAATGCCACCTCTCGGTTCTCGATCGCACAGAACCGGAAGAGCAACTTGCTCGCGAACTTAAAAATCTGTCGGGAAGATCCTTCCGGGATCCTGACGAACGAACAGCATTCTTTGCCGCAAATGATATTATCATTCCCAGTCCTGGAATCGATATAGCACCATTTATCAATCAAATGCCAACCATTTTCACCGAGGTTGACCTCTTCTATCACGGATGGCAAAAGCCTATTATTGGAATCACTGGCTCACTCGGCAAAACTACCATAACAACCTTTCTTTCGCACCTTCTCGCCTCCAGTTGCCACCGCGTCGCAACGGGAGGAAATATCGGTGTAGGGATGCTCGATCTTCTTGCCCGGCGCACCGAATTTGACTATGCAATACTTGAGCTCTCAAGCTTTCAGCTGGAACGCGCACTCTTTTTTGCACCAAACCTCGCCATTTGGACCAATCTTTACCCCAATCATCTCGACCGACATGAAAATTTAGAGACGTACCGAAATGCAAAGATGTTTATTACCCGGCACCAGACGCAGGGTCAAACAATTCTCGCCCCCATCGAAATAGCTCATTTTATCCGGCAAACACACGAAGAACAGGCATTGCCTCCCCGTTACGCATGGTTTTCATTGACAGAGGTAAATGACAACACCCTGCTTCAACCCGGTGAAAGCTGCTTCTATTTCACCCCAGAAGGATCAATCAACAAAAAAATTCTCCTAGAAACATCCACCATTCTCGATGCTATACAGATTCCTGGACTCTCCTATCGTACGAATTGGCTCATTCTCGCAGCGGCTCTTGATCTTTTAGGACAAGATGTTCCCCATATTATTAAGTACGGATCACCAAAGCTCTCGCTTCCTAACAATAGACTTGCTTGTTTCGCTCATATTAACGGTATTGATTTTTACAACGATTCGAAATCAACGATTATGGAAGCAACACTAGCGGCGGTTAACCAACTGCGTCCACAACCAATACATCTACTCCTTGGAGGCCTCAGCAAAGGAGTCGACCGTTCTCCATACCTTGCGCCACTTGCTGAATGCGCCTCAATAACCTGTTTTGGTAGCGAAGGAGAGACACTCTGTGCAACATGCAAAAAAGAGGGTTTCTATGCACACACGTATCCTGATTTAGAGTCAGCACTCAGCGCAATTCTCGGCTATGCAAAACCCGGCTCATGTATCCTTCTTTCACCTGGTGGTACAAGCTTTGACCTCTACAAAAATTATGAAGAACGAGGGTTGCATTTTATTGAGCTTGCTGAAAAACTTACACAACAAAAAAATCTGTCACGATCTCACTAAACGGGATAAGTTCCACATTGCCTAGCAAGAGCATCCCTACAACAACATTTTCTTGATCGCGGTGGACAAATAAACTGGCCCCAGGGAACAAAAATACGGTTAACCATAATCCATAGATCTTCTGGAAAAAAACATCGCAAATCTCTCTCGACAGCAATAGGATCTGTCCCTTTAGTTAATCCCAGGTGCCGCGCAATACGAGAAACATGTGTGTCAACACAAACTGCAGGGATACCAAAAACCTCAGCCTGTACCAGGTGTGCTGTTTTCAAACCAACACCAGGTAGCGAAAGGAGATCTTTTTCAACCGACGGGACTACGCCACCAAACCGCTCCCCAATTTCTTTTGAAAGAGAACGCACGGCACGTGCTTTTGTTCGATAGAGACCAACCGGCCTAATTATACTTTCAAGCGTATCCATCTGCATCTGAATTATATCCTCTGGTGTAGCAACATACTGCCGCAATTGTACAACAACCTTTTCGATAACTATGTCACGCGATCGTGAACTAAGTATAGTTGCCAACAGAACAAGGAATGGTGAGGCATTCTCCTTTACAAGCCTGACCACAAGCGGCTGTGGATATAAAGCCACAAGCTTTTGCATACAATCAAGAAGATGAACACCTTTGTTTTTCACGCCACATTCCCTTTCATTATTTATTTCAGTCGGCCTCATACAATTGTATATTAAAAAAGTTAAGTGAAAGTAATTAAAAACTATTTCTGCACAGAATAAAAATTGTTACGCTTGCTTAGTAATAACCTGATGTATTCGCTAGCTCCGGAGGCACAATGGAACAGGAAACGTTGCTGCAATCCATTTCTCCATTTATTCACTTTCTCAAAGAAAATCAAGGGAGATCGACACACACGTGTCGCGCATATGAAGCCGACCTGACACTTTTCTTTAGATTTTGGCAAAACAAAGAAACAGAAAAAAAAACAAAACTTCCATTTGTTAAAACATTTACACTTTACAAAAAAGAGCTCGTACGCAGCAAAATGAAAGCTAGCACTATCGCACGCAAAACTTCATGTCTCAACTCATTCCTACTCTTCGTGCAACCTGACCAAAAAACAGCACTCGCACGGCCCCTGGTTCCCGCTAAAAAACCTGAAATTATTTCAATTCACTCCCTTGTACTTATTCTCGATCAAATTCCAGATGATCAACTCCCAACCAATGTCCCACATCGCGATAAATCTATTCTTGAACTTTTGTATGCCACCGGTATAAAAAGCGCAGAACTTGCCAACTTGCAGCTGATAAATCTTGATATCGCACAAAAGACACTACTTATTCGCTCTGGTAGGCGTACACCACGAACAGTATTCTTTGGACCCAAAGCAGCGGAACAGCTTACTCATTATCTCATCAAAGAACGACCTCATCCTGAAAGCAATGAAGAATTTCTATTCTTAAACCAACGCGGTGAACCACTAACGGCGCGATCTATTCAACGTATTTGTAACGCATTCGGCAAACTTCTTCCAAAGCAAAGGCTCACCCCCCAGATACTCCGCCACTCATTCGCAACTCATCTTCTTGAACAAGGGGCAGATCTCGCAACAGTGCAAAAATTACTCGGTCATACAACCCGCATTAGCACGGAGCGCTATCTTCGATGAAAAGATTGCCACCAACCTATCTGGTCAAAAATCGGCTCCGCCTTATCGGACTCTTCATAATCATTCTCTGCACCTCAATAGGACTTGCACTCGTATATTTTCAGATTTATCACGCCGATACATTTCGTAAGCATAGCCGCCGCAACTTTCTTCGATATGAAAAAATCACCTCACCACGTGGTGCTATTCTAGATCGTCATGGTCGTCTTCTTGCCACCAACCGTCCGGTAGCGCGTCTTGTTTGGCGCGGTACCGGTAAAAAAAAATTATCGAATGATCAACTTGAACTTCTCCGTTCGATTGAACGAGTACTCAACATTTCCCTTCTTGGCGACAACGATCTCCTTGAAGCTGAAGGACGTTGTAAAGAGTACACACTTATCGAAGATCTCTCATTTGAACGCCTTGGTATCATCATGGAGCAATTCCCGGCCTGCGCCAATCTTGCAGTCGTAACAACAGCAACTCGTTATTATCCCCACGGGACAGTTGCAAGCCACATCCTTGGTTATTTCAGAGATACTGAACACCATCGAGCAGGAACACTCGGTCTCGAAAAGCTATTCGAAGAACAATTACGAGGACAACCAGGTGCCCGCGAAAATATGGTCAACTCATGCGGCAAACTTTTGATTTCTCGTGAAGTAGAAGCAGCACAAGCGGGACGACCATTACAAACAACCATCGATTTCGATCTTCAACTCATCGTAGAGAGACTTATGGATGAGGAGCAAGATGGTGCCATCATCGTTATGGATCCACTCTGTGGTGACATTCTCGCAATGATATCGCGCCCAACATTTGATCCAAATATGTTCATTGGACCTATTAGTATTGATACGTGGGAACAGTGTAAAAGAAAGCGGCCTTTCATCAACCGAGCTCTCAGTAGTTACCCGCCCGCATCGCTTTTCAAGCTGGTAACCATGGCAGCGGGGCTTGAAGAGAATGTCGTCTTTGAGCAAGGGACATGCTGGAATTGCACCGGAAGTATAGAGTACGGGGGGCGTATCTACCATTGTAATCGCCGCGCAGGGCATGGCACTCTCGATCCATACACCGCCCTCGCTGTCTCATGTAATATTCCTTGTTATGAAATCGGAAAACGACTCTCGGTAGACATTCTCGCTCGCTACGCACAGCAACTAGGACTCGGATCCCCAACAGGGATCCTCTTTGCCGAGGGCAGAGGCTTGATTCCAACAGCAGCATGGAAACGAAAAAAATTTCGTCAATCATGGTGGAAAGGTGAAACAATGCAGGTAGCAATTGGCCAAAGTTACACCCTCGTCACCCCGCTTCAGATTGCACGAATGACTGGAGCAATCTGTACCGGATCACTTGTTCGTCCACGGATCCTGCTCGAAGAATCTATTGATAAACAACCAGTTACCCTATCACCCCGAACACGAAAGTTTCTCATGAAATCAATGAGCCAGATGATAAAAAGGGGTACGGGTTATGCATTGAGCTCCCTTACAGACTTTGAGTTATATGCAAAAACAGGAACAGCACAGACGACAATTTTAAACAGAGAGACACAGGGCAAAAAATTCCTACCGCACGGTTGGTTCGCTGGATACGGCAGCTATAAAAATAACCAACCAATCGTCCTTGTCATTCTTATAGAAAACACCGGCTCATCACGGGTAGCAACGGCTTTGGCCAAAAAATTCTTCACTGAATATAAAAAACAAGCTGAAAAAAAAGCCCAAAAACCTCCCATTGAAAACCATACTATTCGTTCTTCTCAGACAACCTTCCTCTCTTCAGGCGGGAAAGAAAAAACACTGAAAGAAATCGACGCTGTCCTGACAAATATTGGACAAAAAATCCCTGATTAAGACAAAATAAGAAAAACCGTAAAAGCCAACAAAAAAAGAGCTCCCGCGATTAACGGGAGCTCTTTTCAATTTTGATCGTCTTTGCTCGCTAACTCCTTCGCCACAGACTCCTTTTGCTTCGATGAAGAAGTTGTTTTGAAGAAAGTAAACGGCTACTGAGTCAAAAGCACAAGAACTGTATTTACGCCCCAGTACTACGCTGTGCTTGAGCGACCTTCTTCGCCAAGCGGCTTATTTTGCGCGCCGCAGCATTTGCGTGAATGGTACCTTTACCTTTGGCACGACCAAGTTGCGAAGCCGCTGAGCTCAAAAGCTCATCGAGCGACAACTTTTTTGCGCCTGTTTCAAGGGCGGCAGAAACCTTCTTAACTGCAGTCTTCAAGGCTGTCTGACGCGCTATATTAACTAAACGACGCTTTTCGTTTTTACGAATATTTTTTTTAGCAGATTTTGTATTTGCCATGCGAACCCTTCTCTACTTAGAGTACTTTGCGGACATGGTTGCACTTACGACATTTGGTGCAAACCGCCCCAACATGAACTTTGCCCGATGGATCATCGGAAAAAACAAAGCGCATACGATGCACATTTGGGTACACCCATTTTTTAACTTTATTATGTGCGTGGCTTACGTTGTTGACAACGCGTGGCCGCTTACCGCAACAGGCACAGATGTGTGACATGCTATTCCTATCCTCAACGTAACTTTACTGTCTAAGTTCTTTCATTGTACAACAACCAATATATTTTTCAATTCGATCTTTTTAACTTACGCCAACTTATGATACGTTCGCGGAGCAATACCCAAAAGGTCATATATCTCATCCGCTTCAAGCGTCTCTTTGGCGAGAAGCGCCTGAGTCAACTTTTCCAACTTATCTTTGTTGGTCATAATCATCGACTTCGCTTGCTCATAGCAGCGAATAAGCAAGAGCCGCACTTCTTCATCAACTTTAGATGCAGTTTCCTCCGAATAATCGCCCTTATTGACGTACGAGACGGGCCCCAACGTCTCCGACATACCATACTCACGCACCATACGTCGCGCCATATCAGACGCTCGCGCAAAATCAGAGGTTACCCCCGTAAATTGCCGCCCAATACCAATTTCTTCTCCAATACGGCCACCTAACATAACCATAATCTTAGCAACAAGCTCTTCCTTGCTATGAGCATACCGGTCACGCTCAGGCAAACTTGCAGAAAAACCGAGCGCTCTACCCCGCGGCGCAATGGTTACTTTATGCAACGGATCCGTCACATCCGGCTGCAAGAGCGTCATCAATGCATGGCCAGCCTCATGGTAAGCCGTCGCCTGCAAATCTTCAGGTGTTTGAATCATCGATTTCGAGCGTTTACCCATCAAAATCTTATCTCGCGCCTCTTCAAAATCCGCCATAACAATCTCTTCACGATTCCCGCGGATAGCATTAATCGCAGCTTCATTAACCAGATTTTCAAGATCAGCACCACTGAAACCAGAAGTTCCCCGAGCAATCTTCTCAAGATCTGCCTCTTCCGCAAGCTTTACCCCACGAACATGAATATCAAGAATCCCTTTACGGGCATTCAAATCTGGATACGGCACGTTAACCTGACGATCAAATCGTCCAGCACGCGTTAAAGCTTTATCAAGGACATCAGGACGGTTTGTCGCGGCCATCACAATAACCGACGCGCCGGAGGTCTCAAAACCATCCATTTCAGTAAGAAGCTGATTAAGCGTCTGGCTATGCTCCATATGACCACCATCGCCATCACGGCGGCGACCAATAGCATCTATCTCATCAATAAAAATGATGCTTGGTGCAAGACGACGTGCCTGCGCAAAAAGATCACGAACTCGCGCCGCACCCACCCCAACATACTTTTCGATAAACTCGGAACCACTTGCACTAAAGAATGGACGGCCAGCTTCCCCCGCAACCGCACGGGCAAGCAACGTCTTCCCGTTACCCGGATCACCAACTAAGAGAATCCCCTTAGTTAATTTTGCACCAATTTTTTTATACTTTTCCGGGTCTTTCAAATAATCGATAAAATCGCAAAGCTCTTCCTTAGCCTCTTCGGCACCAGCAACATCAGAAAACCTAACTTTGATCTGAGAAGGCATATAAACACGCGCCGTACCCTCTTCTTCACCGGTTGTTTTATGCTCGTTGCGGCTCGCTTTTTGCGATTCAATCAACTTATTAAAAGCAACGTTAAAGTCTTCCTGCGTCACCTGATCTCGCCCATTCTTCGAAGCATTTATTGCCGCCTGATTCACACAGTTGGTGAGATCAGAGCCGCTAAAACCAGCACTCTCTTTAACAATCTTGTCCACATCAACGTCAGGTGCAAGCTGAACTTTACGAGTATAAATCTCAACGAGACGTCGTCGCGCCTGTTCATCAGGAAACGGCACTGTTACCCGCCGGTCAAAACGGCCAGAACGGAGAAGGGCACGATCGAGAACACTTGGCATATTTGTTGCTGCAATAACTATTATCGGGGTATCGGCACTTGCAAACCCGTCCATCTCAGTCAAAAGCTGATTCAATGCATGCTCACGCTCATCATGACCACCGCCGAGACCGCTACCACGGCGTCGGCCTATGGCATCAATCTCATCGACAAAGACAATACATGGCGCATGTTTTCGCGCCTCATTAAAGAGGTCACGTATACGAGCTGCACCCACCCCCACGAAAACCTCTATAAAATCAGATCCGGTTACACTGAAAAAGGGACAGTTTGCCTCTCCAGCAACAGCTTTGGCGAGAAGCGTTTTACCATTACCAGGCTCACCAACAAGAAGAATCCCTCGTGGCAGCTCGGCACCAAGCTTTCGGTACTTTAATGGATTTTTAAGAAAATCAACAATATCCTGCAACTCTTGCTTCGCCTCATCAGCCCCAGCAACATCATCGAATTTTACCTTGACCTGGGCCGGTAGGAACATACGCGCCTTGCTCTTCTTGATATCAAAAATATCACTCGAACCACCGGAACCACGAATCTGACGAATACCGTACCAGATAAGAAGGAGAACAGCGCCAACAACAAGAATGACAAAGAGATACCCAAACCCAAAGGAGCCTTCAGGTTCAGCTACCGAAAACGCCACCTTGTGCTCCCGCAAGAGATCCCAGTTTTTCGGGTTTTCAGCAATAGTAGCCTCAAAACGCTTACCATCTTTCAATTTGCCAAATGCCTGAGAACCGGCTACGTGGACAGATTCAACCTCTCCGCGCTCAACGCTAGCCAAAAATTCGGAATATGAGAGAGGTTTAGTTCCCTGCCCCTGCTCAGCAAGTCGAGTCAGTACAAAAAGACTCGCGGCGAAAAAGGCCAGAAATATCAGGATATTGCGTGGGGAGCCTTTCAGCTTCCCCCATTTATTTTTCATTTTCATAGAAAAAACCTGTAATTTGTTAAAACTTACTCACTTTTTTCATTTCAGATAGATCATCTCACTGAAAGTATAACATTAAATCTACGGACTTGTCGAATAATTCAAGGGAGGAAAAGCCCTCCTTCAAATCGAGGAGACCAAGACGGACTAATACAACAGAGATTCCCTGGAGTCACCAGCCAGTACGGATTTTTTCTCTGACTTGACCGAATGCTTAAAACTCCGATACGACAACGAGGCCCCTGTTCCCAGGCGAATGCTACGTATTGCCCACAGGGTGACCAACTCGGATCAATTTTATTACCAGAATCATGAGTCAGTTGTCGCGTTTCCCCCGTCCTCAAATTATGAAGAAAAAGCTGCATAACCCGATTCACTCGCTTTGAAAAAACAACAGATTGCTCACTATGCGTATAAGAAGGTCCAACGCAAAAGCCACCACCAACCAAAAGACGCGATTTTTTTTCCTGAACGTCAAACAAATATATTTTACCATCAGCACAAAATATAATACTGCCATCAGGAAGCAAGTTAGGAGAAGCACAAACACGAAAACTTCCAACATTAAGCTGCTCTGCCCCAGTAGCGGGATGATACCGCCATATCTTACCCGATCTTCCAAATGCTACGTCTGCAACCGAATTTCCATAGGAAAGACCCACATAGGTTCCTTCACCCGACTTCTTTTTCGAAGCATTGGTACTTACGATGTGCAATGGATACCGCTTTCCCGCCATATCAACACCAACAAAAGAAACATTTTTCCTGGTGAACTGCGACAGAATTACAAACGGCTTTTTGCCATCAGGAAACCAAACCGGACTAACAAGAGGACTCGACGACTCAAATATTTTGCGCATTCCTTTGCCGTCGACACCAATAACCGAAAGAACAGCTGCTCCTCGCCCCCCCTTCTTTTTTTCAACGAAGGCAATCTTCGATAAAAACGGCGGTGCTTCACCCATGAGCCCCTTGACCACCATTTCAGCTACCGCAAGCACCGCTTCATGCTCATCACCTTTTATCACCAGTCGACGCCCCGCAATCATTGCTCCCTGCCGAGTATCATACAGCCGCCATTCAACAGCCTTCTCGTCACCGCCGTCATACCCAATAAAAAGAGCAGCATCAAACCCACCCGAAAAAAGTCCGGTTATCGCTTCTTTCGTGGCAGGTGCACTCGACAGAGCATCCAACTCAACATCAAAAAGGTTGTCAAATTGAAGGCAATCCCGAAGATCATACGCAAATTTTCTGCTGGCTCCCACAAGACCTTGATGCCAATATCCGAGATACATTCGCATAGAAGCTACCTTTTGTTCAAGGCAACCACTATCTTTGTAACCATCAAGTCGATTTGGGACATGAATCACCAATTCATCGGCCACAGCAAAACTGCCGGCAATCACCCCTAAAAAAAGCATTTGTCTAATCGCACGCATCAAGCCCCCTACTTTTTGCTGGTGCCACCAAAAACGATGATTATCGATTTACCCCAGAATCCCGTTGGATACGTTACCCGCCACAAAGCCGCACGCGCCGCCATATCAAAAGCAAGAACTCCTGATTCTTTCTCAAGCACCACCTCAGTAACGGTACCTTTTCCTCCGAGCGTCACCCGAGCACTTACGGCAAGATGTGCACTTAGTCCACGTGGCGGACGCCATACGCGCTCCAGGGCATGCATTAGCGCTGCAACATCTCGCGAAAGTTCTCCCCCGTCGGCATCTTCACCAAGAGTAACGACTTCTTCGCTAGAGTCATCACCGCCCGTTTCTTCATTGTAATCTTGAACCGAAGCAGTCTCTTCCACCTCAACAATGCGCTTTTCTAAATCAACGATCTTTTCATCAATATCTTCCGAAGCAACAGGAAGCTCTTCTTTAGGGGGCGTAGCCTTTTGTAATTGTTTTTCTCGCGACTTTTTTTGTGTAACCAATTTTCGTCGCTCTTCCGCTTTACGTGCCTCTTCGGCAACGCGACACTGCTCTTTCATTCTTATTTTTTGGCGTTCAGCTTCTCGTTTTTTCTGAGCCGCTGCTACTCGGACTCTCTCCTGCTCTTTGCGCTCTTTTTCAATGGCAGCCCTTTGCTGCGCTGCTTTCTCACGTTGTTGCATTCGCTCCCGCTCGCGAACAGCGTATGCACGTTTTTTAGCCTCTTCACGTTCACGCATCAACTTCTCATGCTCGACACGAAGACGTTTTGCTTCTCGCTCCGCCGCCCGCCGCTTCTTTGCTATTTCTGTTTCGCTCGATTTTTCTTGCAACTTACGCCGGTCATTCCCACGCTTTCTTCCCGTATGCGGCCCCCCACCTTTCTCACGAAGAAGCCTTTTCTCCTTTTTACTACCAGAAGTAAGACGAACAGAAGCGGGTGATAAACGACGTCCCAACCGTACAACTACTACATCGGCACGCCAATCATAAAGAGAAAGCAACCCCCAGAGTATCGCCATATACAAAGCAAATGCCCAGGAAAGCGCATTTAAACGAGCTTCTCGCTCAAAATCATGCATGCTCCGTTGCAAGAGCGACATAGTGCACTCCACCGAGGTATTTGATATCATCGACAATTCCAGCCACCTCACCGTACGGAACAAGCCTATCGGCCTTCACGATAACAACCTGATCCCGAGCAGCGCCTAAAATACGCTCAACTTCTGGTGTCAAATCTGCACGGGCAATCTCTTTCTCATTGACCCATAGGTGGCGGTCTCTATCCAGGAATACGGTGACTCCCTGTAATTTATCGCCTTGCGCATCATCCGATGAACTGCTTGGCAACTCAATATTTAAGATATTATGCATCACCGGCATTGCTATCATGAAGGTGATCAGTAATACGAGAACCGTATCAATGAGCGGAGTTAACGTTATCTGGGGCTCTTCCCCAGGAATCGTAAACAATCTACGCCTTCTCATTACGCCCCCTATTCGACAAGCAATCGCTTTACAAACCATTCAAACTGATATTCAAAGGCAACGAGCTGTCGCTCAAAATCACGCACCGCATTCAAAAGATAATGATACATAACAAAAGCCGGGATAGCGACCACCAATCCAGCAAAAGTGGTAATCAACGCCTCAGCAATACCAGGAGCAATTGCTGTAATATCGGTACTCCGTTCTTGCCCGACAACGATAAATGCTTGAATGAGTCCAGAAATGGTACCAAAAAGACCAACTAATGGCGCCACCGCTGCGCTTACCGATAAGACCGGCAGATACGCATATTCTTTATGGGCAATCTCACCTACCCCTTGTTCCATTACCTCTTGAAAAATAACTGCCTCAGCTGCCGACATTTTTGTTTTTGCTTCACCGCCGTGTTGCAAAATCGCTTTTACCGCTTTCAAACCGTAGCTAATAAGCCACCCTGCGGCAGTACCACCAAGCGTTGCCCCCAGATTAAGCAACTCATTAAAAGAGGAGGCTTCCTGCAACGATTCCATCGCACGCGCAAGTCTTCGTCTCTTTTCCTGAAGTACCAACATTTTATAAATAAAAATAAAAAAACATAAAATAAGGACAATCGATGCCCCTACTAAAATAATTTTACTAAGGACGCTTGAGGTTATAATAACATCCCATAATGAATGCGCAACAGGCGTAACTGGTTTCATGTATCTCCACCTTCCCTTTCTGTATCTTTAACCCTTTTGATCCGGAAACAGCTTACCAATATATTCTTGCACAACACGTTTCTTTAGAATAGCCGCCTCCGTACAATTTTCAGCAATCTGTATCTCGTATGCCCGCCGAATCATATCACCAAGCAAAGGCCCTTCAGAAACAAAATCAATAAAATCGCTTCCTCGCAATACCGGCTCTTCAGGCCCAAAAAGAACACCGATGGCGTCAGCTTTTTCCTCAAACTCATCGACAACAGGAAATGGCCCCGGCAATGGATCGTTGCTGACAGGATTCCGACCTGCTAAATCCGCACGCCCAAATGTAGCAAGCAACCAGATAGAGAGAGGATATATCTTAAGAGCTAACCTTTTATAGGCAGCTGGACGCGCATTGTTTTTAACAAAGATTCCTGGTGCCATATGGTGGCGTACAATAATGAGAACAGATTTAATAAAATCTTTATCTCCGGTCATCCGCCGCAGCAAAGTACGCGCTATCGAAACGCCAACTTCTTCGTGCCCCTGCGCCGTCAATCGACCATCCGGAAGTCGTTTAGTAGCTTCAACCTTTCCAAGATCATGCGCAAGTGCGCCATAAAGTAACAATTTACGTTGCTCAACGGGAAGTCCTCGCTGCTGAGCAGCAGCATCAACCACCTGCATAATATGTTCAAAGACAACCCCTTCAGGATGCCAGCGAAGCGGCTGTTCAATGGAAACAGTGGCACCGAGCTCAGGCAGTATTTCATCTAATCTTTCAATCTTCTTCAACCATCGAAACCCCCGTGATGGTGCACGAGAAAGCAATAAAAGCTTTTCGTACTCAATGTAAATTCGTTCCTGTGAAAGCGATGAGATATCCATTTTCTTGCAAAGGTCATCAAGCTCATTATCGGGCTCAAGATCAAAACGTCCAATAAATTGCATCACTCGAAAAAAACGAAGTGGATCTTCAACAAAACGAGTAGAATTAGTCACGCGAAGGCGCCCAGCTGCAAGATCAGCCTCCCCGCCAAAGAGATCTATGAGTTCATCATGCGCAACATCTATTGCCATAGCATTCATCGTCAGATCACGCCGCTCCAATGCTTTTTCAATAGACATTTCAGGATCAACTGCCACCGCAGGCTTCCTTCCTGGCCCGTCGGAACGCGGCAACGCCCAATCAATTCCCCGCCACTTCAAAACCCCAAAACTTTTGCCCACCTCTTGCGCCGGAGCAAACGATTCTAAAATCTCTTTGAGCTGAGCAAGCGAAAGATGATGAACCTCAACATCGATATCTTTCAATTGGCGACCAAGAATAAGGTCACGTACAAGTCCACCCACCAAAAAAATTCGCCCCCCCGCCATTTGGATACGGGCCACAACAGCATCCCAAAGCGAATCACTCTTTAAAAGTCCACCGAGACGCTCGCATTCAAGAGGTGTCAACGGACGGTTACGCATAAAAATACTCCTTTACCACGGCTTTTATAAGACGAGTATACGAAAAACGATGATTTGTTTACACTAATTGATCATGAAAAACCCATTTTCTTTTCGTGGAGAACTCCTATGATACAAAAATGTAATCGACTATGCGGGGTACGGTTCATGCTCATGCTGACAATTTTTACGTTATGTACGCCACTCTCCGCATCATCTTTCATGGGTGATATGTGGGAAAGAGCAACCGGTTTTTTTAGCAGATCTAAAAAAGACACTCTCGAACAAAAATTTCTTTTGCCAACCAACAGTGTCATCAATATAAAAAACAAAGAAGGGGATATAACTATTATTGGCACTCAAGGAGCAACTGGGCCTGCAGCATACACAAAGGTAACAACTGTTAAAAAAGGTTCCGAAGACCAACTCAAGCAGACTAAAATTGTTACCCATCACGATGGAAGCGTTCTTTCTATAGAAGTCAAATCTCTTAATGATCAGGCACCAGCGTATGTAGCAATTGCTCTGGATATACCAACCAATACTTCTGCATCAACTACACTCAACATCGATCAGGGCCGTGGGCATATCGCTATAAAAGGAATACCTGGCGATACTAATATACGCACCAATCAGGGATCTATCACCCTCGAAGAAATGCAAGGCGGCATTACCGCACGTGCCCCACAAGGATCAGTCAAAGCATCACTTGTACGACTTCCTGCCAACTCCAGTATTTTCATCGACGCGCTAGAAAAAATAACACTCATCATACCCAAAAAAACTCGCGCAACCCTCAACGCCCACAGCGTCAAAGGAACCATAACAACCGATCAACACATCACGCTGAAACCAATGACTATGCGACTCAACAACAAATCAAAGAAACATTTTTGGAATCAAATTCAAGGCATGCTTGGCGCGCATAGCAACACAACGGATTACCTTGCATCAACAATTGTTCTTGAATCGGTACGCGGAAAAATTAGCATTAAGGAAGAATAAAAGACTGGTGGAGCTGACCGGGATCGAACCGGTGACCTCACGAATGCCATCCGTGCGCTCTACCAACTGAGCTACAGCCCCATAACAATATGAAAAGTAATTTTATCGTACTAAAAATCTCTGATAGTGCAACCCCCTTACTTACAATGATGGACCCTATGAAAAAAATATTCCTCGCTATAATCATTCCTGCAATCCTGGTAATCGGCCTGAGCACTCATCACTGCAACGCCAAACCATCCGTAGAAAAACCACTCTGTAAAATACTTGTCTCAGAAAACGGTGAATCCTCATTTTTTCAAGCAGCATGCAACACTCTTGATAAAACCTTTGCCACATTTAAATCAACTATCTCTAATTTTGTTGAAAAAGCACGCTCCCCATGGGTGCGACTCCTCTTCACCTTTTTACTCGGTATCCTCATGAGTCTCACACCATGCATCTACCCAATGGTACCCATCACTGTCGGTATACTACAAACAACGGCCAGCAAATCTCTCGCTCGCAATTTCTTCTTAGCTCTTGCTTATACTACCGGGATCGCTACAACGTTCGCCGTACTCGGGCTCTTGGCAGCTATGGGAAGTACACAATTCGGTGCACTCCTCGGAAATGTCTGGTTCGTCCTCTTTCTTGTTCTCTTCTTAGGATACATGGCACTTACCATGCTTGGCATCGTCGAGCTCCATGTGCCACGTTTCATGCAGAGTAGCAACGAAACAACGGTAAACGGTTCTTTAATCTCAGCGTTTATATTTGGTGCAATTAGCGGAACAGTTGCATCACCATGCCTTTCACCAGGACTTATATTGCTTCTCGGAATTGTTGCAACCATCGGTAGCAAGCTTTCAGGTTTCCTCCTACTTTTCGTCTTTGGCATTGGTCTCGGTATTCCGCTTCTCATTATCGGCACCTTTTCTAATGCTTTACAACTTATGCCACGCGCAGGATTCTGGATGGTTGAAGTAAAAAAACTCTTCGGTATAATGCTCTTGAGTATGTGTTTTTATTATCTTGTACCGATCGTACCACTCACCGTACTTCTCATTCTCATCGGCTGCACCATGATAGCAGTCGGCATGTTCTACCTCACCGAATCACGCAACAAACTCATCTCAAAATGGGTGCGTGGCTACCGAATTATCATTGGGTTCTTGCTCATTACGGGGGCATTTCTTCCATTCTTGAACGCATACCGTTCCTATCTTCAATCTGCAGAAAAAAATATGTTTCTTGAGACAAGGGAATCGTACCTAGAAGCACGAACATTCGCACAAGAAGAGCATCATTTACTCATCATTGATTTTGGTGCCGACTGGTGTTCATCGTGCAAAGCAATCGCAAAAAATATTATCGGTAATAAAAAGGTACGTTCACTCTTGCGAAACATCACCTTTGTGAACATTGACGGAACCGACACCTCAAATAGCGTCAACAATGCTCTTCATAAAAAATTTGACGTCAAGGGCTACCCAACGCTCCTCCTGATAGATCCAACAGATGAAAGAGTAATAGCTCGATGGGGAAGCGAGGTAGCCGCTATGACGCCTGAAGAATTTAGCGAGCTTGTTCGCTCATACGCCTAAGATTAATCCTCTTTGAGCTCATTCTCTATGATCTCCTCGTCAATCTCGAGAACATCTTCTTGGAAATAGGCAGTGCGACACTCCTTACCGCACCCATGCCGGTGTGTATCAACAAGCTTTTCCTTTTCATTACGAAGTTGTTCATATACCCGTCCTACTACCTCATTGATTTCGAGGAAGACATCGGGACCCTCATGTTCTGCATAACAACTATAATGCGGCGTTTTAATACGAATGGAAACCTTGTTGAACTGATGCCGCTCATGAAACTCAACGACCATATCGATAAAAACAGGATCTTTCTCATGTTTTAAAAAACGTTCGAGTCTCCCCAGCTGTTCTTCAATGTGATTATCCAAAACTGGATCATGTTCTCGACCAACAAAAGTTATCTTTTTTTGCATGGAAAACCCTCCTTTGCAGGGAATAATGCGACCAATAACATGTGCAATATACCATGGTTCACTAATAGTTGTGATCAGACAATGATAAAACGTATCGGTGCACTTACTAAGCTATAGTGCCGGCGCAAAACATTTTCAAAAAAATTCAATTCAGAGGTCTCAAAAAAGCGGGGATAATTTACGCGCATCTTTATCGTAATTGGAGCTACACCAACCTGCTCAACAGTAAAAACCTGCAAACGCTGCTCGCTCTTTACCAGAGGCACCGACCGCAAAGAACCTATAATGACACGTGTCAACTCCTCAGGCGGAAACTGTTGAGTCATACGCTCCCATACTTTTTTTACTAGAGGCAATACTCGTCCTACATTCTTTCCTGTTTTGCATGAGATAGAAAGTTTTTCAATCTTCTTCATCAGATGTGGATAGCGTTCAAAAGATGCGTCCAACTCCTTTTGCTTCTCACCGTCAAGAAGATCAGTTTTATTTACAAGCAAAATAAGCGCTTTGTGCATGTCTGCAAAAGCATAAAATGCAAGTTTCAACTCTTGATCAACAAGGCGTGCTTCAGAGGCATCGACAAGAAGAAGGACAATATCAGCATCCTTCAACGCACGAAAAGAACTTTTCACCATAAGTGACTCAAGACCCTTTTCTACCGCACGCTGACGCCGAATCCCCGGAGTATCGGTCAACTGCAACATCTCCTTATAAAACGAAATTCGCTCGGAGAGCGGCTCACGAGTAGTACCCGGAATTTCTGAAACCAATGCCCGTTCTTCTTTCACCAACTGATTAAGAAGGGATGATTTCCCCACATTTGGTCTCCCAAGAAGGACAACGCGGTAAGCCGGCGTTTCTTCCGTACCAACGGATTCAGGAACAGCAGGAAACAGCTCAACAACCGCATCGAGTAAATCATTGATCCCAGTCCCATGGAGTGCTGAAATAGGAAACATACGCTCATGATAGAGCTGATAAAACTCAGGGATATTTTCTTGCGTTACTTTTGCATCAGCTTTATTAATCACTAAAAAAGTACGTCGCGAACGCTTCCGCAAAAGTGCGCTCAGCTCTTGATCAGCAGCGGTCACTCCTGCAATGCCATCAACAACAAACAAAACGACATCTGCGTCGTTAATCTGTTGCAAAGCTCGATCTCGCACCTCTTGAACGAGGGGGGCATCCGGCTTTTCAATAGTGATACCACCAGTATCGATAAGTTCAAAGGTATATCCTCGCCACGAAACATCATCTCTGAGGATATCACGAGTCACCCCTTCATAATCAAAAGTCATACTCTTAACGTGCGTTGACAGACGATTAAAAAGCGTCGACTTACCAACATTCATACGTCCGACAATGACCACCTTATTCATAGCCACCTTCCTGTAACACCGTTATCGTTCCGGGAAATAATTCCGCTAACGCACGCGCCTGCCGCCACTCCTCACCTTCACCGGGAACTACCACTTCGGACTTTCTCAGAACCTTAGGTTTTTTAGCAAACTCAGATGAACGCCGTGGATAAGATATCCGTTGCTCACGATTTACTGACGGAGATCCCGTCGTCTGCCGCTGAGCAGGAAATTCACTAGCGTCTCGTTGTTCAGAAGAACGGGCTATCACATCACCCGAAAAATCAGGAACGAGCGTTGCCCCAACTCCAAAAACTTTTTCTAAAAGAGGCTGCCACCAAGAACGACGTAACACCAGCTGTTCTTGATAGAGATGAAATTTTTTAGGGAAAGTAACTCTTACCATCCCATCATCCCACAATGTGCACTCGCCTTGCGACAAAACCGTTCGTACCAAAGGATCACCATCCATCTTATTCACCAAATGCAAGAAATCTTGCCATGGATTTTGCGCAACCGTTCGCCGCTCTTCCTTTATCTCTTTCTTCGGCGCCAACGAAACGCCTACCTCCGAAATATCAGATTCAGATTTAGACTCTCGCACAACAACCGGGCGATTACACCGTGCTATTACCCCTAAAAGCAGCCGCTCCAAAACTACTTGTTGCGCAGATGTCTTAATAAAAAGAGGCTCAGATCGGTAAAAAAGATCTAAAAGATCAATCAACTCATCAACAGAGAAAAGTCCCGCCACAGCAGCTATGCGATCGTTGCTTACCGCATACGTCTCCGTATAACGATCATAACGCGCCCACAAAAAAACACGCAGCCCTTCAACCAAACGTTCCCATATAAGCGCTGGACGATAGGAGTCAAACCTATTCTCTTTCAAAAAATCAAACAGATCCGGTGATGAAATACCTCGCCCGAGACATTCAAGTAAAGTAACAACCTGTTCATCATCAATATCATTACATATCTGTCGTATACCCGACGCGGTTACCCCGTGCGGTAGGAAGCGAGCTCGTTCAATCAAATTTAATGCATCCCGAAGTGCACCGCCACTCCGTTTCGCCACCAATGACAATCCAGCTTCATCAAAGGTAATCCCTTCTCGACCACAAATCATAGCTAGATACGTGCTCATCTCTACTGGTGCAATCGATTCGAAAAAAAGCTGAAAACTGCGAGACCTGACAGTCTCGAGAATTTTATGATGATCAGTAGTAGCTAACAAAAAAAGCGCTGAAGCCGGCGGCTCTTCTAAAACTTTTAAAAACGCATTGGATGCCGCCTTACTAAGCATATGCACTTCATCAATAAGATAAACTTTCCAGCGCCCCATCACCGGTAAAAAAGCAGCTTCATCGACAATCTGACGTACATGATCAACACCGGTATGCGAAGCAGCATCAATCTCAATAAAATCAGGATGCGAACCATTCCCCATAGCAAGACAGGAATCACAGCATTGACATGGAAATTCAGCGTTACTAAGTTCACCACGCTGGAAATCTTCAAAACGACGACAATTAATCGCCGCCCCAAAGATACGGCCAACACTTGTTTTTCCAGTACCACGCATTCCTGTCAAAAGATAGACAGGAAAAAAAAATCCTTTTCGAAGCCCGGCAGTTAATGTTTCTACCACCAGACGTTGCCCAACAATTTCGCCAAAGGTCTTCGATCGCCACTTTCGGGCAAGATTAAGTTGCACCTGCTGTTCCATTAATCATTCCTTACAAAAGCGCATCTTTAAAAAGAGAAGCCTGTACAGAGTTGATCGCCCCTGCTGCTTCCTTTCGGACCTGACAGATTCTGCGACGACCTCTTACGGGCTTCCCTATTTTCTGGTGGAGAGAGGGGGATTCGAACCCCCGATGCCCCTTACGGGACATACACGATTTCCAATCGTGCTCCTTCAACCACTCGGACACCTCTCCGCAATAACTGTTACGAAGCTCTATCAGCTTTTTTCTCAGTAGACTTTTTAGCGTCACCTTTTTTCTGCGCTGGCAAACGACGACGAAGAGCAGAGGACGAACGGGATGCAGCGGGAGCAGGCTTACGCTCGCCTTTTTTGTGCGACACTTCTCCGTCAACTTCTTCCCCAGGCGCCACAATCTTTGCAGTCCTTCGCTGAGCGCCACGTTTCTTTCCAGCTTCCGCTTCCTCGCCTTCATCAAGCAAAATACCTGCCTCACCAATTTCAGCAGAAGCTTCAAGAGCAGCGGCCTCTTCAGCAGCAGTCTTCTCGGCCTTTCTTGCACGCGCAAGCTCTCGACCGCGCGCTATGGCGTCAGACAATTCTGCGACAATAACGCTCACCGCACGAGCAGCGTCGTCATTCCCCGGAATAAGGTAATCAACAACAACATCGCGAGGCCACCCAATTGTATCAACTAAAGCAACCACCGGAATGCCCATCGTAAATGCTTCACGAACAGCCGTTGACTCTTTTTTAGCATCAATAACCACTACGGCCCCCACTGGCCAAGTAAGCGATTTAATGCCACCAACGTTTTTCTCGAGGCGATTCACCAACTTCTGGAACATACCAAACTCTTTTTTGGTATACGAATACTTCTCTGCTTTATCGATAACATCTTCAAAATGAAGCAACTTGGTCACCGATTTTTTAACCTGAGAAAAGTTAGATAATGTACCACCAATCCAACGATTTACTACGTATGGACATTTAAGAGATTCTGCAGCAGCGTGAACTGCATTTTGCGCAGATTTTTTGGTGCCAACCCACAGTATCTGCTTTCCTTCAGCAGCAACACCTTCTAAAAAACGTGCAGCGCGATCAAGCTGCAGGGCTGTTTTTGAAACATCTATAAGATGAACACCATTCTTTTCGCCCCAAATGTAAGGCGCCATAAGTGGTGACCAACGCCAGGTCTGATGACCAAACTGCACACCATTTTGAATCAATTTCTTTAAATCAACCATGAAAAACCTCGCGGGTTACTGAGCTACAACACGGCCTGATATTGAAAAAAATCAGCAGCCACCCGTTTTTATGTCGCAGCGGATATACAAAAACTATCTAAAGTGTACACCAACCCTATATTTCTTCAACTCCAATAACCTCATTATTCTTAACAGCTGTCTCGAATCGCCTGCCAAGCCAGTTGGCAACCAACGTCCACAACCCAATGACACCGGCAAAAAAGACAATATGCACTGAGAAAAGAAGAGATGAAGCAACCGAGCTTACTATAATGTTGTAGCAACTGCCGAATGACTTCGAAAGCTTGGCGCCAAAGCCGTCAATCCAAGACTTAGTCTTGAACTTCGCCGCCTTAGTAGTTGGGATATAGAGACTTTCGCGAAGCGGATAAGCAAAGGCATAATTAATAGCCCTCAACACAATATATGCCAATGCAGCTGCCGTAGCAGTTCGAACCGTAAGGTAATAACAAATTACCGCACCAATCAACAGCGGAACAGCAATCAAGCTTTTACGCTCGCCAAACCAACGGATAAAATTCCTTGTCCCCAACAAGACGAACACCAGTCCAACAAGATGGAAAAGACAAATCTGCCCATACAAAAAGGCACAGAACTCTGTTGGCGTATGCGCTGCCGCCTGTCCAACTGAAAGGCGGATGAAGTTAAAAATAACATTCACAATCTCCCAAAAGAAGATCATGCCAAACACGCCAAGTAAGTAGGGATAACGAAAAAGAATATAGAGTCCGGAGAACATACTCACTAAGTTCTCTTTCAAACTACCCTCCTGTTTTTTCAATTCCTTCTCATGCTTCTTTTCAAATTTATACACCGCCTCATACCCATGCATATGGGATGCCGGAATTTTTTTCATAAGAAAAAAGATGACAAAAGGCACCAAAAGCAACATGCAGGAAGCGGCAACCATAATAAGCTGATAGCTCCCCACAGACATTGGTTCACAAGAGACATAACGACTATTCAGGTAAAACCAGGCAAGCGCAGCAGTTAAGGCACCACCAATTTTTGAACTCGCTGTCACCACCACATACCCATTTTGAACATCCTCAGCCCTGGTGATAGAGTTCACAAACGCCCAGATAAGACTTATCACAAAAGGCTGATACCCTTCGATAAAAAAATAAAAGAACCAGCCAAAAAGCCGCGAAGAACTTTGCATCGTATTCGCAAGCCCAATCGTCGGATGCCCCAAGAAGTACGCAAAAATGATACCCCCCAACCCATAAATAATAGAGTAGAGATAGATAAGCTGGTGCCGACGCAACAAATCAACAAAGCGAGAATAGAGAAAAACGAGAGGAATCAAAACGACCATCGAAAGCATTTTGGCATAATTTAATTCCCGCAAGCCAACGATATTAATGAAGACAAAGTCCTTGAGCTCTTTGATAACGGTGTACCCACCAATCACCAAAAAGAAAACCGCCGCCAAAATCAGAAACTTACGTAATTCAATCGAATCGCTCCATATCCCCGAATTGGCAATCTTTCGTTCCTGATTTTTCATACCGTGTCGCCCTCCCACTAATTATATTAAATCTCTTTTTATCGCTCTTCTAAAACAGAGAGGGGCTGGTAACGTTACATTTACCAGCCCCTAATTTCATTAACAGACCACTTCGTTGCGTTCAACCGCCTGCCTGTTTCTCTTACCTAAATACAAGGCAACAGCAAACCAGAAGGCACAGACGCCCAGGGAGGCCGCCGTAATAAAGAACAAACCATGCCCCACAGAGCCTGCAAGCGCAGAAGCCTTATCCATCCACTGCTTTAAGCCCATCACCGCAGCACCACTCGCTTTTGACGAGCGGCCGCCAAACATCTCAAGGAGCGCTTTAGATTTATACTTGGCATCTTTCGATGTCGGAATATACAGCTGTTCTTTCGATGGCTGCCCCAACGCATAGTTAATCGCTTTGGCAAAGACACAAACCCAGAACGCATACCAAAGCGCTTGTGGTGAACCGGAAGCAAAATACATTAATACAACACCACCCGCGATAAGCACCGGTATCAATGCAAGCGAAAGGCGTATACCAATCTTACGACCGATATTACCAATACCAAGAAGAAGGGAAATCAGCGCAACAGTACTTACCATGGTGCCAAACCCGCCAGCAATTCCTGCAAATGCACTCGCACCACCCGCTTTTGTTGCCTGGCCAATAAAGATCTTAAATTGAAGATCCATAATGGTAACTACAGCCTCAAAAGAAAAGACCACAACAAAAATACCGAGCAAGTATGGTTGCGTGACAAGAAGGCGCACGCCCTCCCAGAAACCAGCTTTAGTTTTCTCTTCCCCTTTTGCCTGATACCCAGCAAGAGCTGCTTTTGGAATTGCCCAATTAATAAACGCAACCACAGGAATAATTGCCAAAACAGCAAAACCAGCAAGCCGAACACAGAATGGAACGCCCCAGCAGGCACTACGCACCGCAACAACACCGGAGCCAATAATGGCACCGACCTGTGCAAAAGTTGCTGTTATAAAGAAGCCCTTTTTACCTGATTCTGGCGTTGTCGTATCAGCCATAAACGAATAAAAGAGCGCAGGAAGCAAAGACCCAAAGCTTTCTATAACAATGTATGACACCCATCCAAGAAGTCTCCAGCGAGCCCCCTGAGGTGCGTAAACACCATAGCTTTCATTCGTCAAAAACCATGAAAGCCCAACAAAAAGAGTGGAGTAGATAACCGATAGGGCATAAAAGAGACGATGCCGTGGAAAAAGATCGACGAGATAGCTGTACAAAATTACAATGGGGAAAACAACGAACATCGAAAGAATCTTTGCCTGCCAAATGTAATCCGCCCCAATAAAAGAACTAAAAATAGCATCTTTGACACAACGGAGAGACCAGTAAATACCGATAATAAAGAAGAAAAGCGTTCCGTAGAGAAGGAACTTATTGCGCTCCGCAGGCTCAAAGTCCCCATAAATCAGCCTAAAGAGTTTTTGCAAAAGCCCTGTCGCATAGAGAATTCCCACCACCGGAATAGCGGCCAAGAGCGCCCATAAATACATACTCATAGAAACCATGTTCCTTTCAAAGAATAAAACGATGCGTAACATCATATTATCCCCAGTATAAAGAAGAGAATTCCTTTTGTAAAAGCATATTTTACTCTAAAAGTTAGACATGCTAGACTAAAAGATAATTACTGAAAAATTGGAAGTGAGAGCTTTATGACAGAGAAAACAGAGAAAAAAGTGCATTCATTACCGTTACTCCCCCTTAAAAATATTGTATTGCTCCCTAAGAGCATAGTACCACTTATCATTGGTCGCGAGCGATCGATCCAAGCGCTTAAAGTAGCTCTTGACGGCAATCGTGAACTTTGTGTAGCCGCCCAACGCGATTCCCTGATTGAAGAGGTACAACCAACAGATCTATTTACCGTTGGAGCTCGTGCAAGCATTTTGCAGGTCATGCAAGCCCCAAAAGGCGCAGTTAAAGTGCTTCTCGAGGGGATAGGACGCGTCAAAATACTCTCAAGCGAAGACCAAAACGATCTTTGGCTCGCCAATATCGCTGACCTTCCCACTATAGAGGAAGAAAACGATATTGAAGCCCAGGCTTTATGGCGCCAGGTACGGTCACGCTACAAACAGTATGTTCAGATAAGCAATGAAATCCCATCAACAATACTCGCCCACGTAAACAATATTAACAACGTATCCGATGCAGCCGACACTATGGCTATACACAGCGGGTTTAGCTTCCAAGACAGACAAGCACTGCTTGAATCCATCAACCTCAAAGAGCGGCTCCATAAGCTTTACGGATTCATTGAACGAGAGATAGACATTCTTAAAACAGAAACTCGCATTCGAGATCAAGTTCAATCCCAGGTAGAAAAAAATCAGCGAGAATACTACCTCAACGAGCAGATTAAAGCCATCCATAAAGAACTCGGGCGCGATGATATGCATGCCGATCTTGCAGCACTTCGCGAACGAGTGATTCTTGCCCACCTACCTGAAGCTGTCGCCCAAAAGGTAGAACGCGAAATCCGACGTCTTGAGCAGATGCAGCCAATGTCAGCTGAAAGCACCGTTAGCAGAACGTATATTGACTGGATCCTAACGCTCCCGTGGTACCAACAGGCTAAAGATCGGATTAGCTTAAAGCAGGCAGAAGCCCAGCTTGATCGCGACCATTACGGTCTTGCAAAAGTCAAAGAGCGAATTCTCGAATTTATTGCCGCTAAAAAATTTAATCCCGATTTAAAAAGATCACCTATTTTATGTTTAGTCGGCCCTCCTGGTGTTGGAAAAACATCACTTGCTCGATCTATCGCGTTAGCACTAGGCCGAGAGTTTGTTCGAATCTCGCTCGGTGGAACTCACGATGAGGCCGAAATTCGCGGCCACAGGCGTACATACATTGGCGCCATGCCAGGCAAAATCATACAAGGCCTATCAACAGTTAAAACAGTCAACCCTGTCATCTTGCTTGACGAAATAGATAAGTTAACTAATGACACGAATGGAGACCCGGCAGCGGCGCTTCTTGAGGCCCTGGACCCAGAACAAAACAAAGCGTTTGTGGACAACTTTCTCGAGGTCGGATACGACCTCTCACGCGTAATGTTCATTACCACCGCAAACCATCCAGAGGGAATCCCTTACCCGCTCTTCGACCGCATGGAGATTATCAACCTTTCGGGATACACTGCAGAAGAAAAGATGAATATCGCGCAACAACACCTCATTCCTAAAATTCTTCATGAGTATGGTGTTCATGAAAAATCATTCTCGCTTCCCAAAAAAATACTACAGCTCATCATTAATGATTACACAAAAGAGGCTGGAGTACGTCAGCTTGAACAAAAACTAGCGAAAATGGTCCGGAATGTCATTCGTCATATTCTCGTCCCCAAAAAAGGTAAAAAGTGCGCTGCTTCTGAAGCTGCTAATGCTGCTCCAATAGCTGAGCACCCGTTAGTAAAAATAACCGAACCCCAATGTCACGAATGGCTCGGCATCCCTCCATTCCGCATGCGCCAATTGGAAAAAACGGAAATTCGCGTTGGACGCGCTGTCGGCCTCGCCTGGACGGAAATGGGTGGCGATGTACTTGAAGTTGAAGCGCTCGCCATGCCCGGCAAAGGTGAAATGACCATCACCGGGCAACTTGGAGATGTTATGCGCGAATCAGCGCAGGCCGCACTCAGTTTTGTTCGTTCACGAAGCGAACGAATGGGTCTCGCAAAAAACATATTCAAGGATAACGATTTCCACCTACACGTCCCTGAAGGAGCAACACCTAAGGATGGTCCCTCGGCAGGAATTACTATGTGTTCTGCTCTCGTTTCGGTATGCACCAAAATACCACTCAAAACACGCGTTGCCATGACCGGTGAAATTACATTAAGCGGCCGGGTACTTCCGATTGGCGGATTGAAGGAAAAATTGATTGCAGCACAACAATATGGCGCGAAGACCGTTCTAGTCCCACTAGAAAACCGCGAAGAGGGTATTAAAATCGTAGAAGAGATTGACAAGAAGGGTAATCTCAAGATTATATATGTAAACACTATGGACGAAGTTTTGGAAAATGCTCTTGAGCAAAATCCATTTGTTCGAGCCTAGATTTGTTACATTTTATCAGTTTAATTTTTAAAGAAGGACTTCAAATGAAGAAGCTTTCGTTCTGTATGTTACTCCTCTCTCTCGGCATTCTTACTGGTTGCGGCTGGCTAAAAAAAGCACCAACCTCAGCCCCAACACCTACACCAGCTCCCGCTCCTGCCCCAGAACCAGCACCAATGCCGCAAGCAGCACCAGCACCAACCCCAACTCCAGCGGCACCGGCACCAGCACCAATGGTTAAGTAAAAACAACCCAATTCAGTTCTGTAAGGGGAGCTGCGTCCAGCGGCTCCTCCCCTTTTTTGAGCATCTCACAAGCATTATGCTCTGTCCGAAAATTACTTTAAAAAGAAAAGATGTCAGCAAATGGTTTTTAAACCATCCCGTTTATCGTGTAGCGGCGCTGATTGCCATTCCCGTTCGTCCTAACGGAGTCGAATGGATACGAGCGGGAGTAAAGGGAATATATGCGTTCGCAACCCGTTCGATTACGCCCCTGTGGGACTACATTCAGGGCGAACGGTGAGTGGGATATACGTTCGCATTTAAGGTCAGAATAATTTCCGGATAGAGCCTAATCTAATTCCACCACCCGGGTTTTTGACAAAAAACAATTTCCGACTTACACTTTTTGTGTGTTAAACGAAACCGAAATCCATGCAAGTTTCTATTTGAATAAAAATCGGTTAAAAAACGGAAGAGTTAACTATGAAAAAAGAAATTATAAGTTCTATCGCAGCTATCTGTATCTTACTTGGCAGCATATCATCAGCAAGCGCAATGGAAAAAACTGGCCTTACTCCTAAAAACATTCAAACAATCAATGCTGTTGGGATCATCCCATCTTTCAAGAACGCAACAACAGGAAGCAAACTTCTCAAAACATCACTCATAAGTGGTATTACCCTTAGTATTGTTGCCGGACTGAGTATTGGGGCAAGTTATCTCTATGATAAACTTACCCCTGAACAGAAAAAGACAATCGTGGGGACTATATGTAACGGCGCCGCAGTACCAGCAACACAAATTCGTATCTGGTGGGCAAAGAAGCAATTCGAGGCGTTAAGTAATACTTTACGTAAAGAAATAGAGGCTTCACAAAACAACCCAAATTATCGAACAGAAGAGGCAAATGCCATCCCAAAGCTTAAAGAAATTCTGGATAAAGAACTTGATTTGCTTTTCAAAATTTATGGAAATGGGGACACCGATCTTACTATCGGGCAGGTGGACGCGTACACAAAGAAAATTGTCGCATGCATGAATGAAATCGCTCTTATTAAATGTCTCTTCCAAACGGCTAATCTCGAAGAAATCGAAAAAGAGCTTAACGGGCATAGAAATAGTCTCGCATGTGCATTCGATGATCTATTCAAAAATACCAATATTGAAAAGATCGATAAACCTAAAGACATTAACATCAAAAATTGGGTTGTCGCCATAAATGTTAATAAATATGGGGAAGAAATCCACAGTAGCGAAGAAGAAAAAGAGAAGTTCGCTAAAGAAATCGAAAACAAGCTCTTCAACTAAGGCCTTCAGCTCCATTTAAAATCAACCCAACTATCAAAAAATAAGGATTAAAAACATGAAAAAACAATTTCTTTTATTTTGTACGCTCATGTCCCTTTGTGCAGGATATTCCGCACACGCAGGCAACATGGCTCTTATCACAAACGGCTTCCATCGCGGACTTAAGGCAGGAATCAACGCTGGTATTGAAGGATACAAAGCATCCATGATGATTGCGCAAGGAACAAGTAACGCGTTATTCAATTTCATAAAAAACCCGTTCGTACTCACCCCTACCATACTCATTACTGGCGCTTACACAATCAGCGGTATCTGTAACACATTTTACGAAAAGCTTCCGGAAGATTCTTGGAGCCGAACCATTGCACAAAGAACCGGTTTACTCGCTAAAAAAACATGGGCTTTGGGAAAAGACATATCGGAAAAAGCTTACGAAGCAACCATTCAACCATTACGTAAATATTACTATGTAATCGTTCTTGAAAAAACAATGAATGATATTCAGGCAATTTCAAAAATATATTGTAAAGACAAGTCAGGGAAAATTGTTAAAAACGAATTCATCATGGACGGCTCAGTCCCACAAGAAGTCAAAGACAGGCTTGCTCAAAAGATCGATTACGCAAAAACAATATTAAACACAGACGAATCCTTGGTAGGAGCTGAGTTGCGGAATATCATCCTTGATGCTCAGTCGTTTTCTTCTCCCTGTGAGAAATTACAGCAAAAAATAGACTACAGGAAGTTTTTAGACTAACCAACACTGTTATAGAAAACCTCTGAACGAATTAATCACTTAAAGAGGCGGGATGGTTGCCCGCCTCTTTTTGCACCAAAATCTCATCAATCTCTTGCAGCTCCATTCCCAAAGCATCTAAAATAAATATGAAACTGAAAATAAAACATCCAGGCAAAAAACTAAATTTTTTCAAAAAATGGAGTTTAGAAGATGGAGATGAACGCCAAAGAAAACCAGCTTGCAAGCGAATTCCTGCTTCGAATCGCATTATTCGGATTGTTCATCTTCGGAACCCCTGGCATTCTTAAAGCTGGGTGGACTACTACAGACGTCTATTTTACTAATAATTCCCCCTACCCTCTCTATCTCACCTATTGCAAACAAGGACATATCAATAACAATAGCTCCAACTCAACCATAGTAAATTCTGGCGAACGGAAACTCATTTTAAATCACACGCGACTCGGCAAATGTACCCGTAATCATGAGTGCCTCGTCACCATCAAACTTAACAATCAACGCATACCGCTCATAATCGACCGCGAAGGCAAACGGGTAAAAATCGGCAGCTCCGGTGAATGGAAAAATGGCTGGGAAAAATATCATTCGAATATCGGCAACCTTATTATCGACTACTACTTCACCCAGCCTCTTACTGTCAGACGCGGTATTTACGCTGACCTAGAAGTACATTTCAGCAACGCCATATAATCTTAATCCTTCTTATTGCTTCCTGCAGCCAATCCATAAATTGCTGAATAATAATAGACAGAAACGAAACTATACACAAAACTACACGCAAGAACAACCAGGGGTGTAACAATGGAGAGCGATCCCACCGCGCAAACAAGACGTGCCCACCATGGATAAAGAACTGATTCAACAATAAATAAAAGCTGGTATCCAATAAAAGCACTTACCAACCAACAGCCCAAAACCGTCAACCGTATCCAACCGGCAATAGCCGACCTTGGCATAATCAGTAACGTCAAAAATTTGACCCCAGCAAAGTAGTCACTCAACTCATTACGCGCTTCTAAAAAAAAGAAGATAAAGAAAATGAATGGTACCAGTAATATATGGAACAAAACGGGCCAACCAGCAACAAAACCAATCCCACTGAGAATAATCCAAAGTATAATTTGCTTACTGCTACGACGCGACCAAGAAACCCTTTCTCGGAAAGACCAGATCGCGGGGCGTCCTGCTTCAGCAACCTCCAAAAGCCATCCACCAGCCAACAGAGGAACAAAAAATGGATAGAGGTACCCGGTAAAAGAACAAGGCTTAATTACAAGGAAAAGAAGAAGAAACTGATAAAACCAACGTTCCTTCCAGAGATCTAAAAAAAGTGCTTTAACTCGGTTACGAACCACTCTTGATAACAGTTGATTCATCGTCGCCGCTCCTCAAGCAAGATAAAAAAGATAATTCACTTTGCCGCCAGTCTATCATATCTTAAGTGATCTAATCCCTCATAGCTTACTGCCAACGGAAAAACCATTTGACTTTTTGAAAATACAACCTTTATGCTAAAAGAGAATAAAGGATAACAGATAAACCCTCTAACTCATTAAACGATATGAAAAAACTCCTCATTGTCGAATCTCCGGCGAAAATAAAGACGATCGGGAAATTTCTCGGCAAACAGTTTCGCATCATGTCGACACTGGGCCATATTAAGGACCTCCCAAAGAAAAAATTAGGGGTTACGATTAATGGCTCTATTGTTATTGACTACGTTCCTTTGGAAAAAAAAGATAAGGTTATTGCCGACATCTGCAAGGCAGCTTCACAAGCAAATGAAATTTATCTCGCGCCAGACCCTGACCGAGAAGGTGAGATTATTGCATGGCATGTCGCTCAGGAAATTGAAAAGGTGGTGGAAAATCCCGATATAATTCACCGCATCACCTTTAACGAGATAACTCAATCTGCCATAGAGGAGGCTCTCCGACATCCAACCGTTATTGATGAACAGAAGGTCGCCGCGCAACAGGCTCGTCGTATTCTTGATCGGTGGGTTGGCTATGAGGTCTCTCCGGTTCTCTGGCGAAAAATCGCCAAGGGTCTATCGGCAGGACGTGTTCAATCGGTCGCGCTTAAGCTTATCTGCATGCGAGAAGAAGAGATTCGCAGCTTCAAGCCCGAAGAATATTGGAGCATTGAAGGAGTATTTGACGCTGCTGGCAAGCCATTCAATGCTGAACTTGTTCAGTTCAAAGGCAAAAAAATCTCCATACCAGACAGCAAAACCGCTACAAAATTTGTTGATGATATCAAACCACAACAATTCACTGTTACCGGCATTAAAGATTCAAAACGGCAGAAAAAAGCACCTGCCCCATTCATGACGAGTACATTGCAGCAAGCGGCCTACAATCGACTCGGTTTTTCCGTACAAAAAACAATGACCGTAGCACAAAAGTTATATGAGGGTGTTGAATTGGGAAATGCAAACCCAACGGCACTTATCACCTATATGAGAACTGACTCGCTGCGCATAGCAGAAAGCGCCATCAAACAATTACGACAACATATAGACAAACATTTTGGCAAGGAATATCTCCCGCCAAAATCACTTGTCTATAGCACTGCAAAAGGACAAGATGCTCACGAGGCTATAAGACCCGTGGATGTAACTATCACACCCACCCAGATAAAGCCATATGTCCCCGCAGAACTATTCAAACTCTATGAACTTATTTGGCGTCGTTTTGTTGCCTGTCAAATGAAGGCAGCACAATATGCTCAACGACAAGTGAACATTGAAGGCGGTCCGTATCTCTTCAAAGTCACCGGTTCTACCCTTCTCTTTGACGGTTTTCTAAAGGTCTATGCCGCCGATGAAGATGAAGACAAAAAGGGAACCCCGACACTCCCCAGTACCATCACAGAAAAAATGGTTCTCGGACTTGAGAAAATCGAACCTAAACAACACTTTACACAACCACCACCACGATTTACTGAAGCTTCACTTGTGAAAGAAATGGAAAAAGATGGCATCGGTCGCCCAAGTACTTACGCCACTATTCTCAAAACAATTCAATTACGTGAATACACAACGCTTGATAACAAAAAGCGCTTTGTACCAACAGAATTGGGGATGGCCGTCACCCGTTTACTCGATGAAAACTTACCAACCATCATGAACATCTCATTTACCGCCAATATGGAAGAAGATCTCGACAAGGTTGCGCAAGGAAAAATGGAGCGCGACAAAGTATTGCGCGAATTTTACAAAGATTTTTCCAAAGCACTTAAAGCTTTTGCCGGAATAACTAGGGAGAAGCAAGCTGAAGAGACAAATATCACTTGTCCGGCATGTGGAAAACACAAACTCGTCATTCGATTCGGTAAAACAGGAAGTTTCCTCGGCTGTAAGGGTTACCCAGAATGTACCTTTTCAGCCAATTTTGAACGTACCGAAGATGGCTCAATAAAAATTCTTGAAAAGAAAGAACCTGAACTTCTTAAAGAAAAATGCCCGCAATGTGGTAAACCTCTTCAAAAACGGGTAGGGCGATACGGACCATTCATCTCATGCTCTGGTTACCCTGAATGTAAATATATTCACCAGGAGAAGACCACATTTTTGTGTCCCGCCTGTGGCAAAGGCCCACTGGTTAAACGAAACTGGAAAGGACGCGTCTTCTGGTGCTGTTCTACATACCCAAAATGCAAGTTTTCCATTCCGGGGGATATCGTTGAAACTACCTGTCCAAAATGCAAAGCACCGTACCTATTGAAAAAAACGGATCGATCGGGTACAACAGAGTTCATCTGTGCTTCAAAGGAATGCGGTTACAGACAAAAAGATAGCGAATAACCGGCACTTTTCGTCAGCCCAAATTGACAAAACAACCGTTTTGTGAGATCCTATATCTAGGTTTTTATTAAATAGCCTGAAATTTTGTATAAAAAACAGGTCAAAAAAATATGAAAAGACATATCCGTTTTATGTGTTATGGCATATATGCCTTTTCTATCGCATTTACTGGCATAACAAAGGGTTACCCCTTAAACACAGAGCATAAAGAATCAAAAAGTTCTGGCTCGTTTTCATCAAAAGTTGTCAAATTTGTTAAGGGTCATCCTTACGGCGTCATCAGCACCTCGGCCTTAGCACTTTTACTCGTAAAGCCAAACATCCTCTCAAAGCTCTGTTGGTGGCGTACAGAACCGCATCAACTTACGATCCAAAAGAATCCGCACATTTTTTTCAGCAATACAAATCAACAACGATCCGAAGCAACCCCTATCTGGCAAAAAATTGGCTCTATCCTTCGTCAGAGTCTTGATGAAAATTACGTCTCCTCACCAAGTAGTGTTGACCTTGTCGGGACAGAGTCACAAAGCCTTCTCAATGATGGAGCAAAATTCATACAAGCGATGCTGGAAAATAATCTAGAAAGCAAGCTGTTTAAATCGTATCATGACGCTCAAAAAATTATAGCGGCACATCAAAACAACCAGCCAATCGATAAAAGCGATGACCAAAGAGAAGAAACAAGAAAAACGCTTTTACAGATTATCTGCAAAATAACACTCTTCTACTATTTTTGCTCAACCGCACCACGCGTTATAAAAGACCGGAGCGGAATCACCATTATCAAAGAACTCGGTTTTGTTGAGGGAACCTTCCATATTACTGAACCATCTTTTGGGAAACTCATTACCTGCTATCAACAACTTATCGAAGCATATGGCCACCAACTCGGCAAACCCAACGGCAACCACTGGTTTGGAAGTAATGAGTATGCATACTGGCGCGCCAGCACGCATAAAGAGTTCCCGCAGGGACTCGGAATCGAAATATCTCCAAAACGTGATGGTTTTGATGCCCCGCTCCTCGGCAAATTCGAACATTTACTCTGTTACGTCAACCCTGACACCGGCGAAACATGGCTTAAGCTTGAACGCAAAGGCTGCTACGGTATAAAAAACGCCATTATTCATTTTAAGCATGCTGTACAAGCGGCAACCTGGCGTTTCGTTGCAACGAAATTCGAAATCGTAGACAACCGAGATGATCTTCCCGAGCAAAACGAAGAACTCGTTCCTTATTTTCTCGCTCGCGAGTTCACAGCACTTTTTCCCGATCAAAAATCAGGGACAAAAATCGGCAATATCTACGCCCATACAATTCGCTGGCTCCGTGAAAAAAGAAATCTCATAAGCACCCCACCCTTTACCCAACGCCTTGATTTTGCGGTTCTTATTGAAATCCTCTATGATTACATCTCAATTCGCACAGGGAATGAAGTCATTATTACCCCCGAAAAACTCGAGCGAGAGCTGCTCTATTTCGATAATAAAACACACCCTCTGCACCAGCACCTAAGACAACTTTTTTTGCAGATGAAATTATTAAAACTGGGGAAATATAGCATTATTATTCAGCAGCTCAACCCACACCATCAAAACAACACGAACTCAGACAAAAGTGAAGAACAATTATATGCAGAAGCGGTCAGACTAATGGATGGTGAGCTGGAGAAAATACAAGAAACATGTACCTGCACCAAAAATAACGGCGAAAATAAAGCAGCAAACGGCAAAACTCTTCAAAAAATTATTAATGAATGCGTCGCATTACGGCTTCAAAAACCAACATACTGGGAAAACTCCCACAATTTATTTGCCCACCAAACCATAAATTTCACGTCTGCATCAGCTTTGCGCGCAAAGAAATAAGTGTGATAGGCGCGATATTGACAAGCAGAAAAACTCTGGCATAATAAAAGGAGCCCGAACTGTCAGTGATTTTTGAAAAAATTTAAAAAATAAAAAACGTGCCTTTAGGGGGAAACATGAAAAAGACCATACCAATCTTTTACCGCACCATCTCTTTACTCATAATCTGTAGCTTTGTTGCCGCACCCGTTTCTGCGCATAACCAAACTTCGGTTACCTTTGTTAAAAATCAACCACTCAACAACATTTCAGCACAGATAAGCAATGTAGGAAAATTTAAAGGATTTCTTCATCAACACCCATATTCAAGTGCTACCTTTTTCACCCTTGCGCTTGGAATTGGCAGTCTGCTCGCCTATCAGTATTACACCAATATTTGGACTGCTCCTTTAAATGAACAAGATGATAAGGGCATAAACAAAGAAATAAACTGTGCGGTAATAAGTAGGAATGACGACTCAAACGATGAAGATACCAAAGAAAACATTCCCAACATAATTCCTGAAAAAAAAAGTAATAAACAATCTATTGTTGAGCAAGAATTTTCCCCACTTGGATGGAAAAATAATGAGCTGTATGCAAAAGCAACTCTGTTATCAGAGCGCGTCAAGCAACTCATTGAACACAAAATAAAAATCGATAACCAAACATATGCGTCTATTGAAAAAGATCTTCTCTACACGATTATCAAAATTACCCTATCAAACATAAAAACAGAACAATTTAGATTGCAACAAATCGGTAATGGGAACGTTGCACCGGAGTCACTTCAAGTTTCAAATAAAGGGCTAGTGAAAGGCTTTTTAAATGACCACACTTTAGAAAAACTGCTCCGCAGTTATATTACTTTAATCACCGATCCTCATGCATCCAACGAGAAGATTCACCTAGAAATCAACATAGATGAAAAGATCGGCAAGAATCTAAAAACTATACGTTTCTTACAAGATCCAGAAACAGGAAAATTAACTTTTTCCCTTGAGTTAAGAGGAAATCGGCAGCAAAAGTTACAATATGCCAACGATCTCTTGAAAGACAAACTGGTAAATCTATCTTCTGGCCGCCAGCTACATGATCAGAAAACAGTTGGCAAGAAAAAAATGATCATCCACGTCGATGAAACAGATGATGAAAGCGAAAGCACTCGTACCATAGAAGGAAGAATAAACGATATTCTTTTGGCAAGTTTTGATCCTAAATACGTCACACCAGAAAAAACCCAAAATGTGTCAGAAGAGGCAAAAAGTCAGATTTTAGCAGGATGGCGGTCAACAGATAAAAAAACATATCAATCGACCTATAGCAATGCACAAAGACTCATCAAACAAAGCATAGAGAAAAAACTGCTTGATAAAGATGAACTTGAAAGCACTCGCCAAGCATTATTACGAGAAATTTGCGATATCGGCATGTTCTACTACTTCTGCTCAACTCAACAACGTCAAACAGAGGATGGGAAAATTAAAGAATGCGCCTTCAGAGAGGGCACTTTCCACGTGACCGATCCATTATTCGGCAAGTTACTCACCTGCTATCTCGACCTTATCGCCGCCAGTGGGCTTGAGCTAGGAGATCCTAAAGCAAAACATTGGTTCGCCAGCAACAAATATGCTTATTGGCGCGCCAGCACACACACAAAAAATCTGCCGCAAAGTTTTGGTATCGACATCAAACCGTCGCGTACCGGATTTACCGAAAATATCCTCGGTAAATTTGAACATATACTCGGGTACGTCAACCCTGGAACCGGTGAAACGTGGTTTAAATTCGAACGAAAAGGATGCCAAGTTAAAGATACACCGCAACATTTGTGGCATGCCGTGGAATCAAAATTTTGGCGACTAGGTGCAAAAGTAGGCGTCACTGAAAGTGAGGACGATTCTTCATACAACAACAAAGAGCACGTGCCAGTAGATATAAAGGACGAATTCAATAAGCTCTTCCCTGGAAAGAAGGACTATGCTCAAGAAAGTATCAACGCCATGTACCAAGCGGCTGTCTCTTGGCTTCTTACAAACAGGGCCTCATTAAATTCTGAAAACTTTAACAAATGTCTCGCTTTTATTAAAAAACTAGAAGCAGATTTTGATCAGCTTTATCTCCGCGTTGGTAATGAAATTATCATTACACCAGAAAAAATTGAACACACGCTTCTATTCTTTGACAAAGAAACAAATGCTATCTATCGCCAACTACAACGGGTCACGCATCTCGCTGGGTTATTTTCCAAAGGACAATACAAAGAAACCATAAAAGTTATTGACCCAAACAATCCGTTGGGCGAATATGAAGTCATTGATGTTGAAGGTGAAGAACATAATGATACAAACCAAAAAAACCAAGCAGTCAAACTCCTTGATCGAGAGCTTGATAAATTGTACACATTATGCCAAAAGCATAAAGATATTTCTTGCATAAAAAATCTCATTACGCATATTGAAACATTACAAAAAAAAGACTCTCAGGCGCGATGGGAATATGCACGCAAAATCCTCGGCAAACAACCCCGCTACTTTACCCCCATTTCAATAACACTACTTCTTAAAGAGGAGAACGGTGTCTATCCGACAGATGAACGGGCTGCTTTCCATTCTAAGATAAAAAAAATATTCGAAAATTTCCTCACTAATGCAGAAAAAGAACTTGCTAACATCGTAAAAAAAGACGGCATAAAACTTCTAAAACAAATAACGAAAGCTCCATCGCAAGATACTATTAAAAAAGAAGTTGGCGTAAGCATTGCTAACCAGTTTATCGAAGCAGCGGGTGATACATTAGGATTTATTGGTTGTTTCTGCATCACACAACTCCGCTACGTCTGGCCCGGCTCAACCGAAGATAAGGAGATCAAAAATAGACTCACTTCACTCAAAGGAACCCTATACAACTATTGCCTCGCAATTAAAAAAGATGCCAAACGATTTAAAGATGATGGTGCGCGAATTAACCGTCTCAAAGAATCATATGCAAAGCTCGAAAATCTATGGCAAAAGACGTTTAAGATTATCAACAAAGAGATGAAACAAAATGGTTACCCATTGAGCATACAAAGCAGTAAATTATCTCAGCTCCAAGACAAATTTATTAAGGATACGGTCAACCCAACGCTGGAAAAAGCTATCGCACATTACCGAACAATAGGCAAATCGATCATTTCACGAGATCAAACAAAAAAGAAAGAGGTTAATGACCTCATCCAGACAATTGAGAAAAACATCTCAACGTTACGCGAAAGTAACGACAAGCTCCCTCGACCCGGACTTATCTTCTTTCCAAGCGAAGCAGATTATAAAAAACAGTTCTTCTACGAAAACTCTGGGATGGGGTACGGGGTACTATTCCGACTTTTTCCTACAGAACTTAATGAAGAAACTACTGCAAAAGGTGTCGATATGTCAGTTTGTTCACTTTATGAACTATACAAAAAAGTGTAAACACACCCCAAAATCATCTGTTACTTTCGCGCCTCAATTACTTGAGGCGCGTTCCATTTGGTACCGATTCATCAACCATCACGGGCAACGGTTTACCTTCACTGTCTGCCGCCGTCAGAAGCATCCCGTGCGACATAATCCCCATCAGCTGACGCGGCTTTAAATTAGCAACGAAAACAGCTTTGCGGCCTTCAAGATCAGTAGACTTGCACTGTTTTTTAATACCCGCGCAAATAATGCGAACGTCTCCGTCACCAAAATCAACCGTCATCTTATAAATCTTTTCAGCGCGAGGAAGATCTTCAACCTGCATGATGGTTCCCACCTTCAATTCAACACGCACAAAATCATCTATGGTAATTTCACTGCGCTCTTTTTCTTCGGCAACAATAGCCTCTTTTGCAACTTCCATACACTTTTTCTCCGCAGAAGTTTTTTGTTCAATCTTCGCAAAAAGAGGTTCTATACGCGTCAAATTAAACGTTCGACGCCAAAGTTTTTCTTCAAACAACGCAGACCCAATAGTGGCATCGAGTGAAATACCCAGCGCTGCCCCCATCTTCTCCATGGTCATCGGCATTACCGGCCAGAACAGCGCCCCTACTGTAGCTAAAGCGCCGCATGTCGCCGCAATAATCTGCTCAAAACGAGAACGATCAGTAGCCGCTTTTTTCCACGGTTCCTGCCCGTGAAAATAACTATTAATGGCACTCACCAAACGGTTGACTTCTCCATACGCAAGATGGAAAAATCCTCGCTCAAGTTGCGCACCAACAACACCGATTATTTCGCGCGCCATTGCCTGCAAAGACTGTTCAGCCGCACCCCATTCGGCAACCGGCTGTATCGTCATACAATCATTCTTCTCTGCTAAAACGAGCATCCTATTGAGCAAATTACCAAGATCATTTGCCAGGTCAGTATTAATGCGATGCTCAAGGTCTGCATGACTAAAATCCGCATCCTGCGTTATAGCAAGATATCGCGTCAAGTAATAACGTACTGAATCAACGGAATAGTTCTCGGCAAGCATAACCGGATCTACAACATTTCCCAACGACTTCGACATCTTTTGACCATCGACAGTAATCCAACCATGCACCAGCAATTTTTTCGGCATCTCAAGATCCGTTGCCATTAAAAATGCAGGCCAAAAAATGGCATGAAAGCGGAAAATATCCTTGGCCATTAACTGCATATCGGCTGGCCACCAAAACTCAAATTCTTTGCGCTTTTTCTCATCGCCCCACCCAATTGCGGAGAGATAGTTATTAAGTGCATCGGCCCAAACATAGGTCACCTGACCCTCATCGCCAGGGAAAGGAATACCCCATGACACCTGCTCCCGCGAACGAGAGATACAAATATCTTTCAACCCAGACTCAACAAACGAAATAACTTCTTGCAAACGCTCCGCCGGCGTTACAAAGTGAGGATTGTCGCGATAAAACGCAAGCAGTCGCTCTTGGTAAACAGACAATTTAAAAAAATAACAACTATCAGTCACCCAACGTGCTCGACGCCCAGAAAGAAGGGACACGGGCGGCTCATTTTCCTTATCAAATTGCAGATCTTTTTCGGTTAAAAATGCTTCTTGTGAGGTATCGTACCATCCTTCGTAAAGGGCTTTATAGACATCGCCTTTCTCCATCATGAGCAGAAGCCAACGCTCCACCGCACGGATATGTTCAGGATCAGTCGTTCGCACAAAATGGCTATAGGAGATAGTATACAACTCCCATAAATTTTTAAATGCTGGGACCAGTGTGTCAACAAAAGCTTTCGGATCCATGCGCATCTCCGAAGCAGCTTCAGCAACCTTTTGACCATGCTCATCAGTACCAGTCAAAAAAAATACTTCTTTGCCACACATACGTTGCCAACGAGCTAAAACGTCAGCAAGAACCGTGGTGTAAAGCGAACCGAGATGCGGTCGTGCATTAACATAATAGATTGGTGTGGTCACATAAAACTTTTTGCGCATGAAGTTCCTTTTACTGTATTACCAGTCATTTTGGTCATTTTATATGTATCATACACAAAAAAGAGGACTTGTGAGCGTCCTGCGACGAAAATCAGCAAGCAAAAGCCCCCGGCAAAATACCGGGGGCAGTGCTTGTATTCCGTTACGATGTTTTTAGAAGCGGACGCCCAATTTAAGGTACCAGTCAGTATCACGAGGACAGTTTTTACCTGCAACAACTTGTGACCAACCACCAGCAACTGAACAATCACCAAGCTGGGTGAAGAAGCCGGTACGAACTTTGTGAGCAACCCGATTGGTATTCTGCGTCAGTACCGATGCATCTAGGCGCTGATCAATACGATTTGCGAAGTCACGTGCCGTTGTCTGACAAAGGCAAATGTTATCGCATCGTTTGTAGTAGGCCTCATACCCAACGTCAAAACCACAGCAATCATTAGCGAAGAAAGTAAGGTCAATATGGGCTACAAGATAATCCCATTTAACTTCTGCATCGATACATGGACCAATGTTCTTAACGGTTGCTCCATAGAATGGCGCAGCAAGACGTTCACGATGTTTTATGACCCAGTTGTAGGTGAAGTCAGCCATCAACTTGACATAACGGTGCATATCCCAACCACCGGCAATACCAAGACGTGCTTCATAATGTTTGTTGTTTCCGGCAGGCTGTTTGAGAAGCTCAAGACAGGTGCACCACTCTTTTGCCGTTGGGAAGCGAATACCAAAGCTTACATCGGTCCAGATATCGTCGTTGCACCAGTTGCGACCAAAATAGAGATCAACGTCGAGATCACCAGCACCTTTAGTGCGGCCATTACAGAAGCTCAAGCCAGTTTCTTCGTAGAAATCGATAATCGAATCATCAATACCAAGAATGGCAGCATCGATAGCATTGCGAATAGTATTTGCAGGACCAGGAAGTATAAGACCTGATGTTATTGACGGAACAATAAAGAGCGTACTCTGTGCCGTGGCATCAGCTCCTAACGCAGTATAATCAGTCGTACTTACAAACCGGTTACGATCCCCACTTACTGAACCACCCGCACTAATGAGACCATCTATAGTCGATGGGATCTTGCCCCATGGGACTGCAGGAAAGCTCTGATCCGCACTATAAATACCAGCAACATACGGTGTACCATTTACATCAGATACTGCAGAATCCACTGCTTGACCAGCAATTTCAATATGATTTGTCGATGTATGGAAGTTTACCATTGGCGTAACGGTAGAATCGACAACACGAGCAAGATGAGAAATAAAATCAAGTCGGCCAGCAAATACACGGTCAGTTACCCCTGCACCAGGAGTCTCTTCATGTTGTCGCCAGACATCATGCAGCGTTTCACCTTCCAAATTGCCTACGTTGCAAACATCAGAAACCTCTATATCACGTACTGGCAAACGGCCACGTACGCCGAGTCGGTAGGTAGCATCACACCAGTCAAAGAATCCGGTGCAAGAAGCAAAGAACATGGCCCCCGCTTCACGATACTCAAAACGTGGACTGATTGTTGATATACTTACCCACGGATTGTTCGGGAGAGCAGTTACCGGAACGGTTGCATTAGGAAATGCTTCGGCTAACGTAAAGTCTGATTTTCCAAAGATAAGATTTACCCATGGTACCTTGTTGGTACCATCGCAGGTGGAGAATGCTACGTCAGATGAACGATAGTATCCCATACCCTCGACAAGCGTCTCCCAACTCCAGCAGTCGCCTTCACAACGCTCTCGTTCCCAATGATATGAGACAGGATAATACATATACCACCCCGTCTGAAGCGGTAGTGGGGTGCGAATCTCACGAGCACTGAGCACTCCCATGCTCATGAGCCCGAGGATTAGTATCACCGGAAGTCGTAATTGTTTCATAACTCATTCCTCTGCTTTTACAGCTTTGTAGAGAGCGGCAGCCTCGCTACCGCTCTTCATTTTTTCGTTAATCAGCCGCTACCTCATAAGCAGTTACCCGTCCAGCATCCGTCAATGCCATACCAACGAAACCAACACTCAACGACCTGTCTGGATCTGCAAACGAACCGCTTGTTCCGCGAATTGCAGTAATCGGCGTTCTATAAATGGTAGTACCATTTACATATCCCATTATCAATGTGCCAAGAGTATCGCGCATAATCTGACCATGTTTACCAATCTGTGGATTTGCCGCAGCTGCATCGACATATGGGTTTGCCTTGAACCAGGTGAAGATCTGAGCAACTGTTGCTGGATTTGCTGGTTGTGGATGGCTTTGATCGAGCATCGTTGCTTTTGATGCCATGATGCCTGCTGTTGAGCTATCGGTCGTCAAGACTGTTGGTGCAACTGGTGTCGTACCGCTTACAACCGCAACGTTGCCACCGCCAAGGATTTCCATATCAGCTGGTGCAGCCATGTTGAAGTTAAATCCGGTCGATACCGCCGCAAATGCCATAAGCGATGCATATTGATGTGAACCGGTATAGATCTGATTGTGACGGAACGTACCTTCGGTCATGTTAAAGGTAATTGCGGTAACATTATACTTAGGTTGTACGAGCCAGGTATTTGGCGCTGTCTCTGGTTTGTTAACAAGACCAACACCCCATCCTGCAAATGCTTGACTATCCATCTCAAACGATGCTTCAGTTCCAGCAAGCTCAAGGGTAAATGCTACCGAACCACCTCCCATATCCGTAGAGTTACCAACCTCAAGTCCTCCACCATAATCACTTAAGGTGCCAAGCTGAATATTTGCTGCATCTTCAAGTTTGAATGTTATATCCGTTGTTAACTGAAGAGGAGTACCACCACCGATAGCATTGCCACCATTTTCAATAGAGAGAATAGTACCACGGTGAATTTGCATGAAACTGTTTTCTTGCAAGATCAAATCGAATGTTCCATTGAACTTGACACGCCAATCATCGTAATCAGTAAGTGCTGCTCCAACAGGGAGGCTGTCACCAGCAGGAATTTGGAGAATAATTCCAGCATCATCGATAACGTTGAGAACACCACCATTACCCAGAACACGGCCTCCTGGTTCAATAACAAGACGCGTTTGACCGGCAAGAACGAGTTGTTTGTTTACGGTGTTGAAAAGACTGAAATCGAGAGTACCGCCACGTTTAACGCGAATCTCACGAGGCACTGACGACGAAATAACCAACTTATTGACAACAGAAGAACCAAAGTTAGGGCCAGGAACAATATGGCACACATTGTCAATGAGTACATCTTGGTTCAACATAACTTCCGCATCGCCATCCGGAATAAGAGTTACGCCGTTAATACCAAGAACCATCGCACCGGCAAAAGACTCATAACTGAGATTTGCAGTACCAAGTCCTACTCGTGCGTCACTATCAAGAACAATGTTTGCAACAGAAGCTTCTCCTGTCTCCCCTGTTCTAAGGAAGAGGAATTCGCGAATGGTACCACCATGGACCCAGATGCTTGCAGGATCGCCAAACCGTGAGTTCTGCATCTGGAACTCTTTTACCGTTCCCTCAATACGCGGCAATGTCGTAATGCTTGCTGCCGTTGGCAATGGAATATCACCTGGCGCCGGTGTATTTGGCAATACAAAGCGAACGTAGCTTGGATCATAGGTTACATACTTCGCATTGTACGAGAAATCAGTGTAGGTTGAACCGGCTGCGACAATAACGCGCTGATTTGCAACCGACATGTCAAGATTCGAAGGTGTAATGCCAACACCATCACCAAAGATTACCGCCGTTGATGGAATAGAAACCTGGCTGTAGGAATTTGGATAAAGTGTCTGATCGCCATATGAAGTTCCGAGCATTGCATTGATCTTCGCACGATAACTTGAACCAACTTCGAAGCGGCCGCCATTATCAACAAAGATACCACCCTGACCAATTTCAACACTCAATTTTGGATCGCCGGAATAACCGCCGAGTGAATCAATCGAAATAAAGTCACCATTAATTCCAACAGTACCACGAGACGTGATAGCGAAGGTCGAACCATCTGGATCAGTACCTTGCGCAGCAAATGTTCCGAGTGACAAGTTAGTACCATGTGCTAGGCAGAGCGAATGATTTGAATATTGAGCATCAATTCCACTAGATGGACAATTTTCTACCACTTTAGCGTTATTCGGTGCCGTCAAAACACTCATCGAAATTGTTGCGGTTGCATGCGCAAAAAGCTGGCGTGAATCAAAATGTCCGCAGTTGCCATTACCATTGTCAATAATGGTACCACCATCAGCAGCAGTGGCACCAACATTGGATCCGCAGATACCATTACGTCCGGTACCTGAATCGATTACCCAGCCGTTATGATGGAAGATGAAATAGCTATTGTTAGCACTTGCTACGCCAGCACCAGTCATATAACTTGGTGTCAAGAAATCAACACCGGTATAAGCAAAACTAGTATGGGCAAGGAAACGCGAGTTGTAGAATGCTATAGTTGGCCTGAATTGCGTTGGATCAAGAACGTACGTTTCACCACCAACGTAACAGGTCTCAGATTCTTGAGGATAATTATGCTCGTAAACACGGTGAATATCATCAGTATGCTGAAGCGCTACATCGAGCAAGCTCCAGAGACCGTTGATCATGAAGCAACCTTTACCATACTGAAGGTAAATGTTATTTCCATCGCGAGCATAAGTACGAAGCTTAAAGTTAGTCTCCGATCCAGTGATAAACGCTGAGCCACCCTGATCAGCCTCATAAATAGAGAGAAGGTTAATGGCATTTGTTGTTGAAGCAGCACCAATCGTTGTGCAGCTTCCTTCGACGTCGAACACAATTGAACCAAAACCATCTTCTCGAACATACTGACGCTCAGGATCAACGGTATAATTGGCAGCTGCTGAGGCTCCATCTATATCAACTATTGAGCGGAAGTAAAGTTTTGAAGTACCAAGCATAATCATAGTTGGACGAGGGTATGTTGGGGTACCAAACTGAAGCTGGTTAGCATCGTCAAACATACAGGCCGATGGATTACGCATTTTGACAAGCGAGGTAACAGCGGGAATAACACCGTTAACGTTAAACCGCTCAAGAATAGCGCCCGGAATAACAGGAATAACGGTTACATTTGGCTGTGCACCAATATAGTCAAAATAGGTCTGATCGTTCGTCTGAAGCACACCATTGCTACCGACAAAGAAGCCATACTGAACACCAACAACAGGAGCAGCCGTCATCCACGGATTATGTCGGATAAGTGACATCGTATTGTTACGGTTAATAACAAGCAACGAGCTCCAATCCCCCGCTGGAGCAGGCGTACCACGACTTGTAACAACGGTATAAGCTGACGCACCAGCAAGTGCCGTAAAGTCAATATCGGTATAAACAAATGGCATACCGGCGACAGTCAACAAATGCCCCTGAGTCATGTAAGCACCAGTATCAGCAATTTGAAGAGCAAGACGACCCGTATTACCAAGCGCATTTGAACCTTCAAAAGCTATCGCTGAACTCTCTGTCGCAAAAGTGGTGTCTGTTCCCACAAATCCAACAATCGAAGAAGCCCCTACATAGACAGCTGCATCATTATCATCATCAGCAAGACGCGCAAATGTCGTGCTATACGAGGCTGCCGCTGATGTCATATCTTCAATATACCACGCATTAATCAACCCAAGGCGCTCATTTCCAGCAATATTAAAGCGAACTTCACCTCCCCCACTATGAGTAATGAGAAGCGGATGGTTATTTCCTACTAAGTCAAGCGTATACGGTAAGTTGAATACAATGGTCGACCCAGGAGTGGTAATCAGATCGAAAACCGTATCGTTCCCTGCCCCAGCAAGATCGTTTGCCGTAAATGTAACATCTGCACCAGCGGTAATAGTCACCGTACGAGTACTTGCGTCATTAACCGTAATCGAAACACGGCCCCCTGCAGTACCGAAAGTAACTGCGGCCGCCGTGATGTTAACATCATCGTTAACTACACTATTAGCCGGCGTAACCGCGGCCCCCCAGTTTGTCACCGCAAATGCCGTGGGACACGACATTATGCCAACAATGACAAGAGCCCACAAAAATTTTATGGGAACATGTTGCTTCATACCCTCTTCCTTTTTTAAAAAAATGAACCTCAAAAACCTCTCCCAGACGCGTTCTTCACCCTTCCTTTCGTCAAGGAAAAAAATGTAAAGATCTCAAATTCCAAGTCTTATTTCATTCCATGATAAAAGTCAACAAGAAACCAATAGAACGTTTTGCTCACGCCCGTCTTTTTATCAAGACGGCAGTATAGCGCAATTACCGAAAATAAGGGCAGAAAGAGATATAAGAGATCAGGTTCGATCTTTTTTTCTATTGAACCGAGCACAAAAGATTGGGACTACCAGATCGGACATAGTACACGGAAGCAACACCGCCAAAAATAAAAAGAAAAGCATAGGCCCCATAACACGGAACCATTCATACAGACCATTGGCTACCATATAAAACATTGAAGCACATGCACCGGCAAGGACATGCAAAAAATGTGAGGTGATGGCTATAGGCCTTAACCATGTACCATGCGCCAAAATGGCAAGCCCACACAAAAATCCAACCAACATAAACGAGATAACGTTCAATGTATCATGCGGGGTGAAAAAACAGACGTGCATCTTCATAGGCACCCCAAGCAAATTCCCGGCAAGCGTCGGCAACATAATATCAGAAAGCACACAGAAAAAGGTAGGTGAAATAATTGAAACAAGAACTCCAACAATAAGGCGGTTAGAAAATCTAAAGAATGTAATGACCGATCCTGTAACTGCTATCATCACATGCAGATAATGAAAAGAATGAAAAAGAACGAGATAACTTGTATGAAGACTCCGCGGTGCGGCAAGGGAAAGCGAAGCCCAAAAATTGATAAGGCTGAGAATAATAAAGCCAACAGCCAAAGAAAAGGCCGCATAGGGAACGTGACAAATAAGTTCTTGATAAAGCGAATTTGAATGGTGCCCGCAACATTCACAATGATCGTGTTCTGAAGCCATAGAAAAATTTTCCTGAAAAAATCCGTTTTTGATTATCTTTTAATAATAGAGGAGATAACAACAAAGCTCAAGGACAACTACTTTAATACCCAACAGTAGAAACAAAGGTGCCTACAGCAGCAACAGGCACCACGTACACCTCAAAAAGCGCAAACGGGTAGTAATAATGCGCAGCAAACCGACACTGACAAAACATTATATTTTCGGTACATTTATTAATATAGTTTACTTTTAGAAAATCAGCGCACTTGCAAAAAACAATAGGAATTTTCATGAATAAAACAATTCACCTGCGCACATTCTCCCTGCTCATTGCCGTAGTTATGTTCGGCATTCCGCAGGCTCTCTGCGCCATGAATAGTAAGAAGCCTCTTGATGATTTTGAGGGCACTATTGAATTCATGCACTATAACCTCACTCACACAAATACCGTAACGGAAAAAATTGGAAGTAAACAAGAAGTTGTTAAAAAACGTAATGTTACGGAATATCTCGTCAAAAAAATAACTAACATCACCTCCTTCAGCGATCCACAGAAGCAGATCCCGTCTCTTCTAGAACAGTTTAAAAAACTCCGCGCTACCGTTGCATACAGAAAAATCACTACCGAAAAAGACCTTGCAGATCGACTTGAGAAAAACAGCAAACAAATCAATGCCTCCATAGACGCAATGGTAACCACATCTCGTATTTCACGAGAACAAATTGCCGAGGTTGCCAAGGTATTGAAGGCGCCAAAGCAGTTGGTTGCATTTATATCTCCGCCTCCAAAGCCCACCGTAACTCCCACCGATCCTAGCATTATACTTTTCGACGACATACATAAAGGAACATTTTTTGAGGAGGGATTGTTGCGAGAATACAAGCCGGAGGACCTTGGCGCGAAGAAAAAAGAACATATTGAAAATCTTATTAACGATTACGGAAAAGACTGGGTTGAATTATTTGCTCGTCTGCGCAAAGAGTTAAACATGAAAAATAAAGGTAATTATCTCAGATTGGTCAAAGAACTCACCCTGCTACCATCTGATAATAAACGGTCAACAGCAGACAAGTTGCTCGATATGCTCGATCATCACCTCATGATCGTTGGCGAAAAAAATATAAACACCCCAGATAATATGCTACGCAATCGTTGCATTGCTGAAGCACTGGAGCCAAACCTTTGCAAATCAATAGCAGACGGCAAGATTACCAAAAAAAGTATTTTAGAACATTCAGTTCTAAGCAGTATCAAAGTCGTTTCCTCCGACTTCTCTGCTGAAAAAGTCTCCATCTTTTCCGATCATACAGATTGGGTCAACAGCATCTCCTGGAGCCCTGATGGGAAAATGCTCGCCTCTTGCTCTTTAGACGGAATAATTATCCATACACATAATCCTAAATCAGACACATTCGAAAAAATTAAAACCCTCTCCGGTCATACAGATTCGGTCAAAGGCATCTCCTGGAGCCCTGATGGGACCAAACTCGCCTCTTGCTCTAACGACAAAACCGTTATTATCTATGCGTATGACCCTCAATCACATACATTTAAAAACATTCAAACCCTCTCCGATCATACAGATTGGGTCAAAGGCATCTCCTGGAGCTCTGATGGGAAAATGCTCGCCTCTTGCTCTTTTGACAGAATAATTATCCATACACATAATCCTAAATCAGACACATTCGAAAAAATTAAAACCATCGACAACTACATCAACACAATCATTTCCTTTAATTTAGATGGGATTATGCTGGCCTCCTGTTCTGGCAACAATATAAACATATATAAACGCAAAGAAGTAGCAGCTTCAGAACACCTCGCTAAAAAGATTGAAAAAATTCACACCCCCAAGATCGATCTCTTCGACAAAATTTACCGCAACACACCTTTTGAACAGAAGGTTCGTTCCCTCGATGACCCCGATATAGAAAAAATACGAACTATCAATATTCTCGCAAAAAATTTAGGCGATACTTGGCTTACTTCATTTGCTAATTTTCGTGAAAAAAAAGAATGTACCAAGGAACTTGCGCACTATTCATTGGAAAATCTGGAAAAGATACTCAAACAATATGCTGACAACGTGGTTATCACCGACCACATTTGTAACGTAATTAAAACAGTTCACGCCCCCAAAATT
>JAFFZZ010000068.1 GCA_016933915.1 Candidatus Babeliaceae bacterium | reverse complement strand
TGACGGCTCAAGAATTTCCACGGTAGGACTCGGCGAGTTGAATCCGATCGCTTCGAATGATACGGATTATGGTCGTCAGCAAAACCGACGCGTGGAAGTTGCTATTTTCGCAAACGACAAATTAAAGAAAGCTGCCGAGGACGGCAAACTTAACTAACTCGAGCTAATGAACGTGAATTAAATAACTGTCTCATTTACGAATGATCCTTGCTCATATAACATAGAAAGGCAAGATTGCGTTATCAAATTAGTAACTTAATTAATTCACAATCCTAAAATCGTTAAGGCGATTTGATTATTAAGCACCTTTGGGAAGGAGGTGATCCGTATGCCAAGGCAAGATAGGAAGGGACCACCAGGTGGGACGAAAGGGCCTCGCAATGGTCAAGGCAATGGTAAAGGCAAAGGCCGAGCACCGGGCAAGGGTGTCGGTCAGCGCAAGGGTGGAAAGAAAGGCCCCTGCAAGTAAAGCCGTACGAGGTTTTCAAGTTAAACGAAGCACGTTCCGATGAAAAAAATACTAAATTTGTGACTGCTCAGGTTCACAGTTCAAAAGTTCCCAGTTCAAGGTTGTAATTCTGAGTCAAATGAAGCGATATTCTTGCCAGTGGATGTCGTACCGAAGTGCGGAGCTCTAAAAAGTGCCAATTGTGAACCTTGAACAATGAACCTGACAACCTGAGTGGTTATCTAAATTTTATTAATCAATAACAAGAAGGTGGTCAAAATGCCTTTAATTCAAGTGGTAATAGCCCTGATCGTGGTCGGTGTACTCTTATGGTTGGTTAATCAATTTATACCGATGGATAAAAAGATCAAATCGATTTTGAATGGTGTTGTCATCATTGCGGTAATTTTGTGGCTGTTGAGTGTTTTTGGATTATTCGATTCTTTATCCAGCATCAAAATTGGCAGGTGACAAGCAATCAATTAAATAATACCACACCGGACAATTCGTTGTTACGGTGGAGGTAGTCAATTCATTTCATTTTAATTTTTTGGAGGAAATAACCATGAAAGCAATAACAGTTTTTCTAGTCATAATCATGATGTTTGTTCTGGTTCAAGCGGTAACTGCCGGAGGAAAAGACGATATTCAAAAATACTTCAACGATACCGCATGCAAAGTGAAGGCAACGGATGACCCAGTTCAGAAGCGTGAAATACTCAACAAATCATTGCAAACGATGTCCCAGGCTCTGGAGAGAGTCGAAAGTTCTGGACTGATTCCTGAAGACGAGCGCGCTGGCATCGATCGCTTCAAAACTACGCTTCAAGAGAAACAAGATGAGTTGATGGGCAGTAATGGCTACGAGCGCGTAGCCGATGCGCAACTCAATGCCTTCTCTAATTACGTTGTGCAGGATATGGAGCAGGCTGCCCAGACAATAACCATCAGCCTGGTTGCGGCGCTTTTGATCGTCATCATTTTGGTACTCCTGCTGTAGGATTTCTTATGAAAAGAACATTCTCGGCTTTCACCATTCAGAGTGTTCGCAGCCAATCTTTCACGAGCGCCATGTGTACGCACTCTATTTTCTTTGGGGGCATCAGTTGCGTGGTGCTCAAATTATTTCTATTTTCGTGTAGCTCCGTTCCTCTGATCCAGCGGGAAAATGCGTTGGAGAAGGAAAGTGCATTGCCGCCACACTACTCAATGGTATTTATCATCCATGGCGATGGTGACTACCTCTATCACGATGTCCTCGGTCATGCGCACAAAGCAGATGAGGAGGCTCTATTTGGAGCAATAAGGGTGGCGGAGCAAAATCCAAACGCTGAGGTGTTCATCTTTCACCAAAGACCCAGGAGGCATACTTTGTTCTTTTTTCCACGCCGTGATGGAAAAATTTATTACTACCGGCAG
>JAFFZZ010000067.1 GCA_016933915.1 Candidatus Babeliaceae bacterium | reverse complement strand
GGTTCCCTATGGATTCCCGTCTCAGATACTTCATTGTCTGTATGATGTCCATTCTTTTTTGCGCTATACATTCATTTGTACAGGTCGTAATTATTTTTATTTTAAATGGAATTACTTCTTGCAACTTGGTAGGTTTGCCATTAACCATTACTTGTAACTTTCTTCGTTCAAATGGCATACTTAACTGAATTTCATGTATATCACACAATTGTTTAGCTATTTCCTGAGCTGCTAATTGTATTGCAGGATTCGTTATTTGCTCAACATGTACCCTTGCAGAAGAAATTTTTTCTGTTTTTAAATCCTGAGCCCATACACTGATCCAGTGTCCATTACCTTGAAGATCTTTCGAGAGACTTCCCCATACAGATGCATCAATTTCTTCTTCTTTGTTAATCTCATTATCATCTGTTAGAGTGCCATTTTTTATTCTTATTTGCCGTTCAAGCTCATTCAACCAGAGAATTTCATTTCGATTATCTCTCCCTATTATACGACAATACTCTGCTAATTCTTCTGTCAACTCTCGTTTAAATGTTTCTGCTACAAAAGTAAAATATTGTTTAGTATCTGCCTCAGAGAGATCATAATCTAGTGTGGTGAATTTTGCTATATAAACTTTTAAACCACGTAATGATTTAGATTCGGCGAAGGCTGCTGATGTAACTACATTTAAGGATATTAAACTGATCAAAATCAATAAAAACCTGAAGGATAATATTGGCTCCTTACTCTTCAAAAAACTACCAGCTTCAATATGAACAGGAAAAATATAATGTCGCATCATTTTGAATAAAAGCCTTTTCTTCACAAATTTTACCTTCTTTGGTTACCGTAAATTTATGATTAGAATTTTTTTTATCTACCAGGACAGTTATCTCTGTTGCTCTAAAGGGAGGGATTTTCTTCGCTTCATTCCCATCAACAAAAACATTTCCATTATCCATAGAAGCTGGCACAACTAATGTAACTTTGTATTGTACCTTATCACCAGGAGGTGTTGTTGGAAGCGGAGTCATTGCCTGAGAGTCTTTTTCTAAGACCTCGCCACTTCCTTTTTCTATTTCAATTTCCATGTTCTCCAATTTTGTTCGTTCAAATTTATGAAAAGAAGTCTTTCCCTTATACGTTATCTGTAATTCTAATACTTGAATTGCTTGATTTTCTGGCAATTTAAGTTCAAAATTCCCATTTCGATCTGTCTCCGTTTCAAAGCCAGAAAATTGTGAAAGCGCAATTTTAGCGCCATTAACGCTTCCTACAACTCTACCATCTTCTATAAAGCGAACATTTCCATTTATTTTTAGTGCTACCGTTTGTGGTGTGTAACGATTGTAAGTAATAATAAGAAAAAACAAGAGAACAAAGAAACCTGCCATTGCTCCGGCAAATTCGTACTGATTCTGTTTGCTTTTTCCTTTCAACGTTCCAGTACTTCGCATAATTCCAAACATTACGACAGCGGCAATTAAGCTAACACCAACAAATCCTGTGTAAATAATAAATATTCCGACATCTTTCAAATACCTTTGAAGGAAAATGAACAGCGATTCTCTTATGAGAAAACCGATCCCAACCAATGCCCCTAAGAGAAAAAAGAAAATCAGAAAAGCGGGGATTAATGACGACTCTTGGTTTCCACCTTCTGGCGATTGGCTTCCAGCTTGGTGATCCTTGGTATCCGGTGAGGATTCAACCTCTTGATTTACTACTGTATTCGACTCGCTATTTTCTTTTTTAGGTTTTAGCATACCACTTTCATACTCCTTTTTAGTTTCGTTAAATATTGCGACACATTTCATAGCCAATTGATTATTGGGTGTCAAGCAATAATCTTCAAAAGATTTAGAAAATTTCTGACAAACGGAGAGATCCTCTCCAAAAGTACAATCCAAAAACACACTCACTTCGTTTGCCCACCCTCCGAATTCTGGGATTCGAGAAATGAAGTAAGGTAAAAGTCCTAATGTATACAAATCTTTTTTCAATTGCTCGAATCTTTGATAAATTCCTCGATCCAACTGCATACTATTTTACTATCCTTTTAACAGCAGTAAATCTAACGCCCTGCTTCACCGGGCGCAAAGGGCGGGCGCAACAACTCGCCGGGTTGAGCAACCCATTTTTCCGCCCGCCCTTTGCGCTCCGGTGCAAGCAGATCGTTAGGCTGAACCCCTTTATTTTCAGTATGTTCGAGAACTTTTACTCCTCAAAATGACCATTCCTGTCCAGCCTCTTCTTTATGAGAAGATTTCTCTAAAGCCGCATGAACGGTATTAATTAATTCTTTTTCATGCCACGGCTTATGTAAACGATGAAACAGATCAGCATATTTCTGAGCATGTTCAACCGCATCATCTTTCGTAAGACCAGTCAGCATTACATTGATAATCTTCGGATAGCGCTTATGAACTTCAATGAGAAACATATCTCCTTTTACATCGGGCATGAGCCAATCTGCGATGATGAGAACAATTTTTTGTCCGTTGGCAAAGATTTCTTCAATTACTTCCCAGGCTTCCTTTGCACTCTGGGCAAACTCGTACCGATAGCTCTTTCCAAAATGCTTTTTAAGCTGATCTCTGAGATTATCAAGAACGGCAATTTCATCATCAACACACAGAATCACTGGCAAAATCATCCTCTTTCCCCTTTATTGTTCATAGGTGGAATGATTGGCAGCCATATGCAAAAAGTTGTCCTTCCCGGTCGGCTTTCCATTTCGATCCTTCCCTGATGCTTCTGAACAACCTTACGCGCAATATCCAGTCCCAACCCGCTCCCTTCACCTGCCGGTTTCGTGGTGAAAAACGGTTCAAAAATACGATCTTTATATTCTTCAGGAACGCCACACCCAGAATCTGTAATACAGACGACAATATGCTGTTGGTGCTGGGAGATCGCAATCTCCAATCTGCCCTTATTTTCCATCGCCTGGATCGCATTGAAAATTAAGTTTACCCACACCTGATGCAACTCATCGGGGTAACAACGAATCGGAGGTATCACATCATACCGCTTAATAACCTCAACCCCTTGTCGGAGTTGGTTCTCATACAGTGTCAGCACCGTCTCAATGCTTTGTGTGATGTGCGCTTCGATTATTGTACCAGAATGATCATAGTGGGCATAACTTTTCAGGGCAAAGATCACTTTTGCAGCTCGATTCACAGCCATTAAGATATGGACAATATGCTGATGTTGCATGGCAAGATTGTAGGCAGTTTGCAAAATCAAGGCAGATAATTCTGGATAGTGGGGATGTTCTATCTGAAAAAGGGGAATAAATAGCTCAATCTCGGCATAAATCCCCATATCGCAGAGGGTATCAGCAAGGTCGTCAGCGTGTTCGATATGATGTCCATCGAAAGTATCACACAACACTTGTCGTTTTTGACGTCGTTCTCTGGTAGTGAGGACATCTATTGGCTGCAATGCCCGATTGACGAGTGATACGAATAGATCCTGTTGTTCTGGAGACAGACAGCGAAATATCTGCGGGAGTTGCACTGTCGTTTCATGAAGAGCCGTTGTGATATTCTCAGTTGAGGCACGGATGACCCCCAAAGGATTATTGATCTCATGAGCAATGTTAGCGACTAGTTGGCCTAATGCGGCCATTTTTTCAGCTTGAATCAGTTGCGTTTGGGTCTTCTGCAAATGTTCTATTGTCTCTTGCAATGTCGTATTGGTACAGAGGAGTTCTGCCGTTCGGTCTTTTACAAGCTCTTCAAGGTGATCACGGTGTTTCCGCAACTCTTCCTCAGCTTGCTTGAGATTCGTAATATCCCGCCCAATACCCACAAGCCCTACCAGGTTATGCTGGCTATCCCAAAACGGAATTTTGGTTGTCAGCAGCCAAGTGGCCCTATTTGTTCTTTGATCAAAAATGGTTTCCTCACGATTAAGCAACGGGTGGCCTGACTCGAAAATCTCCTGTTCATCCGCATAATATCTTGTCGCGGCTTCCTTTGAATGCAAGTCAAAATCTGTTTTCCCGTTCAAATTTTCTATCGATGCCACTCCGACAGAATTCATCGTCGCAGTGTTTCCGAGAAGAAATCTATTTTGGGTATCTTTCACATAAATCAAATCGGGAAGATTATCGATCAGTGTGCGTAACAGGTTTCGTTCTTCTGCTAACGCTTTTTCCATCTGTTTACGCTCATCAATTTCTCGTCTCAGTTGTTCATTCGCGCTGGTAAGTTCGGAGGTACGTTCTTTTACAAGTTCCTCAAGATGTTTGCGATATTGTTGTAACTCCTGTTCGATCCGTTTCCGTTTGGTAATATCTCTCGAAAATCCAACCGTTCCAATAATACGCCCATGCTGATCGCGAAGTGGGGCTTTCGTGGTTGCTACCCATGTCTCTTTGCCATCAGCCCATGTTTCTTTTTCTTCCTTTGCGATCATCGGTTGACCAGTTTTAATGATCTCCTGCTCATCCAGATAGGCTTGTTGAGCATGTTCTTCAGTAAAAATATCAAAATCCGTTTTCCCTACCGCACTTCCGGGCCCTCCATTAATGTTTATCCAGGTAGCCACAGCTTCGTTGAGTTTGATAAACCGACCCTTCGTATCTTTAAAATAGACATGGTCAGGGAGCGCATCCATAAGCGCATTCAACAAAATCTGATTCAGCATCGGCGATGTTTCCGCCTGGTCACATTCACTCATGTCGTGGTGTAAGTTCGCAATCTGCTCCTTGTTCATCTCATGTGCGGACTTCCCGGATTTCTCCAACCGTTTTTCTGTTTTGGCTGTTCTTTCGCTCAAGCTACTCACCTCCTTATCGTGTGCTGATCTTTGATACCATTCAGAGCATTATGTTGGATAACTATTATCAGAAAGCACATTTTCCGTAAAGGCAAAAATAGCGAAAAATAGAACGAACATAAACAAGGATGCCTAACGCCGCGCATAACGCGCCAGGACGAGCGGGCGCGACCACACTTGAAGTTCGGCAACCAATTTTCCCGCCCGCTCGACCTGGTCGCCGTTCATGCGCATCGTTAGGACACCCAGTATTATCCCCTCTTTTCTATCAGACAGGATCATGCTTCATGCTCGGCAATTCTTCATGCCTCAGAGCGTGCCGAATCTCTTCTGCAAGCCGAAGGCGTTCTTCCATGGGGATCTTTGGAAAATGGTGTTCGCCAAAAATTCGAGCGGCTTCTTCACCTGGATAGCGAGGGACGACATGGACATGAAAATGGGGGACGGTTTGCCCTGCTGAGACTCCATTATTTTGAAAAATATTACACCCACTCAGCGCATAGGTCTCAAGCAAGGCCCGCGTAATCTCTTGGGCATGCAGATAAATCGCGGCGATTTCATGTGGATCCAAATCGAGGATCGTCGCTGCATGTCGGTTCGGGACAATCAGTATCCCCCCTTTGCCATATTGTCGAGGGTTGATAAATGATGACAACACGTGATCGCGCGCCAGGAAGGCACACGGATGATGTCCTTGAATATTTTCACATAATGGGCACGGTTCTCGCTGTGGAAGAAGAATTGACATTATTATTCCTCATGTATGATGTTTGTTGCCGATACGGGATCGCGTTTTCCTGAGTTCTTGACGGCGTTTCACGGAACAACATACTCATGAGAGTATGCGCTCTTTTTGTCCATCTTTTTTCATGTGAATCGTGTTGTCCGTGTTCGTAGGATTGATCCAGCGTGTCTGGATATTCTTTTACGTCTACGAATGACATGCAATGATTCTCGTATTAGGTACTCATCTGTACCCCTGTTACGCGACTGTCTTGTTGATATTATTTCTGTATAGTGGCCTAACGCCCGGCGTAACCGGCGCAAAAAGGCGGCGGCCACCGAACCCCAAAAAACAACGACCAATTTTCCCCGCCGCCTTTTTGAGT
>JAFFZZ010000066.1 GCA_016933915.1 Candidatus Babeliaceae bacterium | reverse complement strand
TTTTAGCATTCCTCATACCACCCATCAATATTTGTCAAAATCATCATCACTTAAGGATATTTTTTTACTACCTTTTTTCGGATTAACTGAAGTACTCATATCGTCAAGCATTTTCATTACTTCAGGATTCATTTGTTCACGATGATAACTTCTTGAGCGCTTGTTACTTTTGAGTTTAAATGTAGCGACTTGAGTTTTCAATAGATCTGCTTGTCCGGACAATTCCTCACTAGCTGCAGCGGTCTCTTGAGCTGTTGCACTCGTCGTCTGAACCACATCGGAAATTTGCATGATTCCTTGATTAACTTGGTCAACTCCAATTGCCTGTTCTGAAGAAGCCACTGCTATTTGTCCGACTAAATCACTCGCTTTTCCGACGCCATCCACAATTTTGTTCAAAGCCTCGGCGGTTTCATTGGCAATCTTAGTTCCGCCTTCTACCTTTTTAATCGAACCTTCAATGAGATCGGTAGTCTCCTTCGCAGCGTTTGCCGAACGAGCCGCAAGATTTCTTACCTCTTCAGCAACCACTGCAAATCCTTTACCATGTTGTCCGGCCCTTGCCGCTTCTACAGCAGCATTTAAGGCTAAAATATTGGTTTGGAACGCAATGTCATCGATGACTTTAATAATCTTGCTGATATTATTCGAAGACTCATTGATTTCCGACATAGCACCAAGCATATCTTTCATTTGCAAATTACCTTGTGCAGCATACTTTTGTGCACTCGTTGCCACTTCTTTGGCTTTTTCAGCGTTTTCAGCATTCAGTCTGGTTTGGGCTGAAATTTCTTCAATAGAGGCTGTTAATTCTTCTATTGAACTAGCTTGCTCCGTAGTTCCTTGGGATAATGACATGCTCGAATCCGACACCTGTCTTGATCCTGAGGCCACCTGCTCAGAAGCCGAATTAATATTCACCATAACTTCGTTGATGTTATCGGTCATATTGCGAAAGGCTTTTGCTAAGTCACCTATTTCATCTTTGGTATCCACATCCAAATAAACATCCAAATCACCGTCGGCAATCTGTTGCGCAGCGCTAACCATTTTTTGAAGAGGTTTCTTAATAATATTGCTAATATAAAATCCTAATAAGAAGGAGATCAGTACACCACCAACGATTAAAATCATCATGGTTGTAATTGCGCTTGATACGGTATCATGGTTTTCTATTGACGTTTCATCCGCCGCAATTAACTTTAATTCCATCAACCGTCGATAATCCTTTTCGATTTCAGTTCTGATTTCATTTCCCTTGCCACTGACAATGGCCTTGGCTGCTGATAAGTCGCCATCACGAACCAATAAAATCACGTCTTCAACTAAGGCATCGTATTCCGCTTTTTTTTCTGTTACATCGGCAACTAAGACTTTACCTTCTTCTGTAAATAAGGTTTTTCCAAACTCTGTGAAACTCGATGAAAATTCCTCATTTCTGGTTTTAATTCGTTCTTCGGCATCTAGAATCTCCGCTTCTGATTCCGCCAAAAGAAGGTCTTTTACATTTCCTCTCATACGCTGATAAGCTTCAACAAAACTAGCTAACTCGCCGAGGGGCTCCGTCATCGTCGTATATAAACGTTCATCCGCTTCACCGACCTGATTGATACTGACTGCTCCTACCACACCAATTGCACCTGCAATCAAAGCAACCATGATAAATCCTAATATCAACTTAGCACCGATTTTCATATTTAAGAACCAT
>JAFFZZ010000065.1 GCA_016933915.1 Candidatus Babeliaceae bacterium | reverse complement strand
GGTCGAGCACTATTTCGTTCGTCCGTATATTTTCAGGACTTTTTCTTGCCTTTAGCCCCTTAATCTAGTGGCATTCGCGGCATTCCCAGTCATGGCAATCGCATGGCAGTTTATTGTAATCGGAATTGCTGCGGGGGTTGGTATTGCCATACTGCTTATCATTCTAAGCTCCTTCACAGCATAATAACAGTACTATCGAACGAGCCGGTGGTATCAACTACGTTCCGCGCTGCGCGCTCCACTTTGTGATAAACCTCGACGTTAGGCAGACAAAATGCGTTTCCTAAAAACACTTGCCATTTGGCTTCACATCATTCCGCCCCCTCCTCTAGATGGAGAAAGCGCGGAGTTCTGGGCGGAAAAATACTACGGAAACACGAGCGAGAAAGAAAAGAATATTGCCAAGCGTTTTATTGAGATATTATCATGCCAAGTGAATGTATCGATCGACTATTGCACTCCAAGAAGCAGATTTCAAAGGGATCTAAAAATGTATGATCTTGAATCGGTTGAAGTTATTCTGTCTGTTGAAGTTGAGTTTCAAATATCAATCAAAGAAAAAGACGCGAAAGCGATGGTAGTTATTGACGACATGATTCAATACTTAACCCACACAGCAGAACCAGACGGCTCAGGCAACGTTGCTTCGCGCCGCGCCACACTCTCACGTTAGGCAGAAACAAAAAATGGAACCAACACAACACCTGAAAAACAAATCAGAGGCTTTCGTTCGCCGAATTCTATCTGATTCTCGATGGAACCTCCAGGACGAGCAGATGTGTCAGGTCTTAGGCTTCACTCTGCACGGTTACCTGTTTGGAATCGGCCGCGTCCATTGTCTTCTCGATGTTTCGGAAATACACGCAGTTGCTATAGATTAGCTTGCAGGCATTGGAATCGGCCGAAAATATGTTGAAGGCATGATAGAGGTGGCGTACCAGGAGTTTATCAAAAAGGATAATCAGTCATGGCAGAATCAATTGAATGGTGTAGGCCATTCGCATGCACTAAGAGAGGATTTAGGTGTTCTCGTTGAGTCGATCTTCACAAACACCGACCTCATTAAGAAGGCCCTAGCAACCAGGGCGACCGAAAGTTATGATTTGTAGGTGTTTATGGAATCAGGACGCAAAAAGATAAAGAAAATAATAAAATAATCTGTACTTT
>JAFFZZ010000064.1 GCA_016933915.1 Candidatus Babeliaceae bacterium | reverse complement strand
TAATACATTTTCTTATAAAAACTAATCCATAATTACTCGACTTGTGTTCTCGAGGGAATACCTCGGGAATATCTAGCTTGATAGTGAAAGCGAGGTTTAGTCGGTAATTTGAGCAAAAATGACCAACGAGAACCCCTCTTTCGAAATTATTTTATCAGAAGTGCTTAATAAATCTTTGTGTTTTTCTCCAAGCGAGATTAAAGCGCTACTAGCAATTACACGAGCTTTAATCGGAAGTGCGTCGTTTAGCCTACGGAAGGTAGCCCGTCGTTCTGACAAGAAGTTTAGTCGTAATTTTCTGGCGAAAACCTTGGTGAAGTATGCTACTGCCCAAGATAAGCTGGTACAAGTCACTTTAAACGAGTTCCAAGATGACTTTCGAAAAGTCAGTAAAATCTTCGTTCTTCTGGATGATACGTTGATTAAAAAGCGTGGTTCTCAGATTTTCGGCTCAAATAAGTGGTTTGATCATGCTCAAGGGCGTCAGATTCAGAGTATTTGCTTAGTCAACGTTGCAGTTGTCATTAATGATCAAGTGCTTTTTATATTACCTTGGTTACTGCTGAAAACACAAAATTGGGCACTATTCGGAAGAACTGTGCGAAATGAACAAGATGGCAAAACGAATGCGGGAATACTTCTTATTCAAGGGTTTATTCGATGGTTTGAAGCCATAGATATTCCGATAAGCAAGGTCGTGGTGATGGCGGATGCGTGGTTTAGTAGTAAGACTATGATGGCGTTTTTGAAGCTTGAACAGCTGAATTGTCGAATCGATAGCAAAAAGAATTATCGGGTGCAGGAACCAGATCATGAAGCCATTAGAAAGCGCAACGAGCGCCGTCGAGGCCGTAAACGTAAGAAATTCGTTAAATGGACGGCCCTCGAGACGTATTTAGGACATCCGTCACAATGGCATTATTTCACCGATTCAGAGAAGAATCAACGGGTATTTTACAAAACAGTGATTGTAACACTCAAAACCAGTGGTAGAGCGCGTGTATATGCGTTTTATCGGGAACAGAGCTCATCAGTGAAGTTTATCTTGACACCTGCTAAAAGACTCCATCCTCCTTCCCCCAAAACTGTTTATCGTGATTATCAGTCCCGATGGCGCATTGAAGAAGCCCATCGTGACTTGAAGCAGCACTTTGGGATAGGAAAATGTCAGAATCGTGCTGGACGTGTCATACATGGCTTTTTCGGGATCGTTTGTCTTGCCTATGGGATTTGGAAAAGATGGGCAATGAAACGGGGAGTGCGCGTTGGAGTTACTCCGAAATGCCCAACGTGGGCTGAAAATTATCATCATACGTATATTCGGAGTAATTATGGTTCCATGACTTGATAGGAGGAAGAACGAAAGGTTTTCAAGGAAGTGATTTCAAAGAAGCAACTCGAGT
>JAFFZZ010000063.1 GCA_016933915.1 Candidatus Babeliaceae bacterium | reverse complement strand
CATTAATAGATACAAGAAAGCATGTCTGCTTCAGGTGGTACACTTTTCAACTGAAATGTGGTATAGTTTTCAACTGAAATTTACAAAGACTTCAGCAGGCATGAACGACACCATGATATTGGTGAGGCTGAAATAGGCAATACCTGTGATGGCAAATACGATATTCCAGACGGTTCTGTGCGTGAGAAGCCCTCTCTCGATCCACTTGTTTCTATAGGTGAGAATTCCCAGCAGAAAGTACGTCAGATAAATGAGAAATCTGGACGATTGAAACTGAAGGAGATTGAACACGGAGAAAAAGGGTTCTGGCTCAGGGGAATCTGCAAAAATCATCAGGGAAAGAATCACGCCGAGCATTGGAACGCTTGTGACACACACAACGGTTGCCACAAGCTTCAAGAGAGATCGCTTGGTGAACAGGTTTTTGAGTAAGTATGAAGTATCGGTATTGAACCAATGTGGGCGGATCCTATAGGCTACTCCCAAGAAGACAAAGAAAGTGAATAACACCGACAAAAACCACATATACCGTTGATAAAAACCACCGCTAATAATGCCAAAGTAGACGTCAAACATCCGACGCATTTGCCATATCCAGACGTCAAAGTATCCACCATCCAATGTCTGCCGAGTGATTTTGCCGATCATTTCAATCACGGGAATGATGAACACAAGGACAAGAATCCAAGGCACGAGAATCGTGGCAATCTTGGCTTTCATAAACACAAATGCCCCACGTTTTTTGAGTGACGGCAATGCGAAAAACCCTGCAATATAAAAAAACAAAGGCATGGTGATCGCATCAAGTATGGTTTTGATCCCATACACGATAATACTCGTCTGTGCTTCGACAACAGGCCAATTCCCTGACCCAATATAGGCATTCGCAGCATGCCACATCACTACAAATATGGTTAAGAGAAGACGTATGTTATCAAAATACCACACCTTTTTACGCATTAAAAACAATAACTTAAGCTAACATTGATCTGCATTAGTGTTTCCCCCTCTTTTCCCTCCGGCCTCAGATAAAAATTTCTGGTAAATTCT
>JAFFZZ010000062.1 GCA_016933915.1 Candidatus Babeliaceae bacterium | reverse complement strand
GCATTCGGCTACTTGCTTTTACGCGGGACTATAGATAAAACCCTATTTAGATATCTGCAATCCAAAGGTTTTGACTACCAAATCAATACTTGAATGAATTGCGTTTCAGGTCAATTGAAGGATCATGCAAGTATCATAGCCCTCAAAAAGCGCTTGCAGGAATTGTGAACGGCAAAATATAGAAAGCAGTATTTGCTGATGTAATACGATATAATACAGAAAATATATAGTGTTAATATACAGAAATTTTTCAGCTTAATACAATACGTTGGGCGGCTGTAACGGTCGGAGATGATGACCTTTTTATTGAGGTAGTGCATCAGTCCTTGGACTGAGGTACTTTGGCTGCGATGAGGAGAATTGAATGAGCAATCCCTTGGATTATGTTTTCGGAGAACATCGAATAAATTTTCTTAAACTGCATAAAACGTTGCAAGACGAAAAACCTATTCTTCTATTCGATGTTCAGGAGCAACAGATATATGCTTATCCGTACCACGAGTTTAAAGCGGAAATGTCTTCAAGGAGCCAGGCAGTTTTGGAGAAGCAGTATCGTCATGTCCTTGCGGGAACACATATTATCGCTTTTGCACGTGATAATGAACAGAGGCGACTTGTATCCAGCTTAATTGAAATCGACCCGGATGAGTTTCAACGAATCGATATAAACGAAATCGTTCAAATGCCGCTGAACAATATGGGGCTGAAAATCGATAACTATCTGCAGGTCGCGGAACTGATCAACAAAATGAAAGCGGATCTTCCCATACCGGCATCTCCAACTCCTGACACAAAAATATCTCTGAGTAAGCAGGGTTTGAGAAATATGGAACAAAGCTGGCAAATTAGCGATGTAGTTTATATGGGCGATGAAGCAGGAATTAGTTGTCAAATCGAATCGTTGAGAAAGAGTGCAAGTGTCTTCATCATATCACTCACGCACTTAATAGTCGATCCTCTCCATCCATTGGCGGAAGAGATCAAGACTTATCAAATCACACGAAGGAAAAAACTGTCGCAATCAAACCAAGGCAAAAAGAAGGGCTCGTTTACGATTCGGCCTCGGAAAAACAGGAACAGTAACAAAAGGACAACAAAAAGACAGCGGTAGAATGAAGAATACGACAAACGCACACCAGGGACGAGTAAATTCTCCACTGCATATAGAGGTCGAGTTCGTGAATTCGGTTTTGAGTTCGAGGTCGGACCAAGCTAATATGCTGAATAAATAATCAGAGAAAAAGTTTCAGGATAAGCCGATTTTGTGGCTTAATTGACCCTTTTGGGGAGAAAAAAGATGACTTTAACTCACCAAGACAATCGCCCAACAATAAAATTCAGGCGACGGGTAAAAGTGCCCCGGCGCTGACGCGGCAAGTCTCTTGGCCCGTGCCTGATTTTATGCGGGCCTTTGATAGCTGCTATGTTTCAGCAAATATCAGGGTCTTCGAAATCCTGAGATATTCGGAACATATATGCAAATACGTTGTGATTTTAAATAGTTGGTTTTAGGCAAGGTATAGGTAATTTCAATGGAAGGAACCTACCCCGACACCTTATGACCTTCCCTTTAACTTCCTCGTTGTATGAAGTCATTTTTTTCTTGATTTAGATAAATACTTCATTATAGATTGACATAGCTAATTTAGT
>JAFFZZ010000061.1 GCA_016933915.1 Candidatus Babeliaceae bacterium | reverse complement strand
TACCCAAAATAGAGATTCTGTTTCCAGCCAGGTGTGAGATTATATATATTGACACTAGCTTGCAGCCTGTGAACACGCTGGCTTTGGCTTGTCCAAGAAAAGACTTGATCCGAATATGGCCGCTGCCTGTTCGAAATCCCTGGTTTGAGGATAGTATAATACCGCCAGGGAAAAGAGAAGGCGCTGATGAGATATCTCCTTTTGGTTATCAATTTTCGCATCTCGGACGATTATAGTGAAGCGGTTAAATCGCCCTAATAGTCATAATATACTGCGAATATGTAGTAGAATCAATTGTTGGGAGCACCCCTGCACAATCAAGTCAAATGGAGATTAGGACAGAAGGAGCTTCAAAATGCTTAAACCATTCTTTTTCACGCTAGGTCTTGTGAACAGTGTGTTTCTGATTTCTATCTTTTTGATTCGCGAGAATCATCTTGCTCTTCTGCAAAGAATCGGATGGGTATATTTCTTATTAGCGATTCCAGCCATCTATGCCATTTTCCTCGTCCAGAAGGAGAAGGATACACCACGATACACCATCTTTTTGGTGATCTTCTTGGCATTTCTGGCGGTTGAAGCTCTGTATGACTGGATATTGAAGATTCCGTTCCGAGAGACAATGGATTGGAGATTATTGGTTCCATATGTCGCACTCTATATCTCAATGAATTATGGGTTTGTGGTAATGTCTTGGAAATATTATTCCGTGAGAAGTGGGATCATCCTGCTTGTTGTTTTTGTTATCCAAATCATCGCAAATATAGTCACGCATGTTTAGGTAACAATCGAAAAAAGTGCCAGTAAGACTAGGTGTTCGTTGTAGTTCAAAAGCGCCCAACACAGCGTGCACCTGACGTGTGGGATTCTGCGGCATTTTCAAGCATTTTTCTGGCTTCGAGTTTTTTCTGCTCCCAAGCAGAATCCACGCCCGCGCACACGCAGGTAACGCAAACCGTTAGGCGCTTGGCTTTTTGCAAAATTACTTATATCGTTCTTGATATAGAGAGACCATTATAATAGACGAAAATCGATTCAAGTTTGCTCTTGAGCATGTCGCAGGGAATTCGGTTTTTATTGTCGATCGTACGGAATGGGAGCGCATGGTTGATGAAAGTGGAGAACCTATAAGAATTGAGAGCGTTCCCCCTGCTCTTTCAGGCTTAGTTTCCGTATCAGCACATATAATGACCGCTGGCAGTGGTATCTATAACCCTTCTCCTGGCATGGATGTTGTACGACATGATCCAAATGATTCGCCCTATATATACAATATCTACCATTACACGGTAATGGAACACTTCCCATCTGCATCTATTTATCCACAAGTTTTAAAAGTGGCTCAAATCGAAGCAAACCCAGAACTTGACGAATTTATCCAGAAACACGTTTTTGTAGTTGGTCCTTACCGTGAAGATAATCACTGGGTAGAGGAGATTCCGGAACATATAAAAAATGCTAAACAAAAAAGGTCTGTAACATAGCACCTAACATAACGTGGTGTATCCTGGAAGTCACCGTCTGCTTGCTGGTGAAAGTCCAGTCCTGGTAAGGATTAGATCACCCTGGCATTGTTTTGGGTAGGATGGCTGAATACTGGGATGGCTTCAGTCGCTGTCCTCCATCGCACCTAATCGGGTGTGTTTTGTTTTACGAATTGTATGGATTTCCAAAATTCAGCCATCCAGGTGTACAATTATTCCAAATAGACTAGCATGGTTGTAAGTCGGCTTAGTTCAACTTGGATTGACGTGGCGCACGCGTTGAACTGGGCTTCGGCATAGGTTCTCTCCGCCACATCAATCCTTAAATCGTTAGGCGCAATAGCTTTGCTGAGTTTATCTATGACGTTTTTCTTGCCTTCCATAGCACGAAAAAGACTTGAAAGTCCATATGTGGAGAATCTTATGACAGATAAAAACATAAAAAAACAGCTTCCAGGAATATTACATTTCTTAATTAAGCTTTTTCAAATCATTCTTTATATACCGATTCAAATTATCTTCATTCCTTTTGCTATTATTGGATTAATAGATGGCATTTACAAGGAAATGGGAAAATGCAAGAAGCTGGGTGTCTCCTTCTCGGCAGTTCAAGCGCTACAATACCGGTGGATCATGCATTATTTTAACACCAGACCGGATCCCCTTTCTGTTGCATTTACTAAAAAGTTTCCATGTGAATCACATTTTGGTTTGTGGTCGACTATGGGAGCTCTTATCATTTCC
>JAFFZZ010000060.1 GCA_016933915.1 Candidatus Babeliaceae bacterium | reverse complement strand
TTTTTGAACTTTTCAAAGAACAGGTGTGGCTTCCATTCCCCCCATCCTGAATCGCTACCGGTTCAGGAACTATTGTAGCAAAAACGTAAAACGACTGTGGTTTTTTAAAATGAACTACTTATTTGGCTCTGCAATCGGTACAAGCTCGCCTTTGCGGAACCGAAACTCGGCCTTTTTTATTTTGTCGCTGACAAGCGTATCTTCTTCAATGCCAAGGTTTTTGATTGTAAACGTATCTTCCGGAAGCGGCTTATTTAAGCCGGTGGTCTCAATAGCTATTTCCGATATGATTGCAATTTCACCTTTATCATTTCGTTGCTCTTTCTTAACAGCCTTGGGGATGTATATTTCTCCGATTTTCTTGTAAGTATATTCCTTCAAATCTGTCCTTATACCCTCAGAGTTGGTCGTCTCTGTTCTTATCGCATTAAAGCTAACCGCTTCATCTACCTCAAGCAGGCAGCGAATGTAATTTGTCATGGAATTTTTTTCACCCTGCCATGTAGTTAGAATACGATATTTAACACCATTCTCAGTATTTAAAGAACTTATCTCTATATGAGGGTAACCCGCTATACGGGTATTTATATGCTCTGTAACGCTTATTCTTAAATTTTTCAAGAGCGATTCCCAAAGTTTTATGCCGCCTTCCCCACTGGAATCAAAAAATATTCGAGGGTCGCGAACAAATCCTTTTACATTCTCATTCTGGGGTGATTCGATAAAGACTGTTTTCCCGAGTCGCCCTTTGTGAAACATTGGATTGAATTTTTCTTCCGGCATATACCACATATAGCCCTCAGGAGACAGAATGGTTTTTACCTTGGGAGTGCTTGTACTTTTGCGAATTGGGACATATTGGTCCAAATCAACGGCTTTATACTGCACGTTCGGTTCGACACTGGAATATAGTTTGTCGTTGCGCATATCGACGGCAAATTTGGCAATAGTTTTGCCTACTCTACATATATGTTGTGAATTACGCGCGATACTGTTTGTAGTATCTACAGCGTGTGATTTTTCGGCGGCATCTGGCCCATAATCATGGCTCGTTTCGAGTATATTCATTTGTCCCTGCCAGGAAACAATCTCATCGTAGTTTGCCTTCGCCCTAAACGCAATCAGCTCAAGAACATCAGCATAATTTGCTTCTGGTACTGGCTGCCATTGCTGCTCTTCCGCCACAATAACTCTTCGTGAAATTATCGGAGAAAAAAGAAAAGTTATAACGCAGAACAATGTGACCTTGAATTTAATCTTCATCTTATCACCTCTTTTGAAATATTATTATGGTTGCATTAGATTTTATTAAGATAATCAATCGCATTGACAATCCAATTGTTTCTCGACTTCAGCATCGCCATATGGTACACAATCCTGACAATACAGCGGGAGCGGAGCACAACTTATACAACTATCATAGGTAAATTCTTCGCCTGGGCTACACTCTTGAAACCAATGTTTAGCATCCTCTTTACATCTCCGCCACGCATAGCAGGGAACCTCAGCCAGATCATAACAGGGCATACCACCACACTCAGACCAGCAAAAGTGAGTCACTCCAACCGTCCACGTTTTCATTTTATCTGCGCAACCCGCCGTAGGGCCAGGCGGATCACACCCGCATTCATTATTCCACGCTTCGCAATTGCCAGTTGTAGACCGCTTGCAACACAACTTGCATTCCCCATTAAGACAGCACTTTTTCGGGTCTCCACCGCAAACTTTACACTCGCCATCCACACAGGTTTCACAATCGCAAGGGTCACAACACTCCTCCCCGCACTTATCTCCACACTTGCCATTCACACAGCATTTGGTCGGGTCGCCGCCGCACGGCAGGCATGCCTTTCTGCCGCCACCTATAGGCAAACAATCTTGACATTTGGCGGCCTTACAATCATATTACGAGCATCGCTTGTCCGCCGTAGTCCCTGAGGGACGAAGGCGGAAGTATCCAGCATCAAGTATCGAGACTATTTGAACTTGTCAAAGAGCTGGTATGGCTTCCATTCCCCCTTTATAACACAACTCGTCAGGCCAAAAAGAACGCCGCCATCAAATATGGATTGCCTTAACACCATTCACCACGGGTGCGTTCAAAACATAGTTCGCTGGAGGTTAACTATTGATTCGGCTCGGCCACGGCGGTTCCTTGTTTACTACTTGCTGGAGCAGGCAAGTCTTTGACGAAGACAAGATTTGCATCCTGATATTTGTATTCTTTGCCTTCAATTTTGTCTTCGAATATATCGCCGTTCTTTAAGCCGAGATTTTTGTAGGTAAATGTTTCTTCGGGTATGGGCATGTTTACTTTTTGATTTTTGAAAGTGTGCTTTGCCTCATAGCTTAATCCACCATTCTCCCGCTCATAATTCTGCTCGGTTGTTTTACTCGGCAAATAAATACCATTTACTAACTCGTAATCCAATATTACTTTATTAAGCAATCTTCCCTCCTGATTGGTATTTTCTTCTAAGATCATATTAAAACCTACCTCACTGGAAAAAGTCTTTGCAAGAAAGATATAGTTCCCGGGGCTCACAATAGTTGGTTGTATTATACGGTATTTTGTATTGTTAGCATCTGTGCATTTTTCCACCTTCAAGGTATGTCCATCAACATTCCACTCTCCATGTTTATAGATATATTGAGTGAGAAGACGAAAAATTTCCCAAATGGGCATTCCACGCAGAAAATTTTCCCTAGGATCAAAAAAGGGTGGACGATTACATGTCGAGTTTTTTTCATTTGCTTCTTTAGATGCCATATGACGTATAACAACATCTTTTTGGAAAGCATGTGGCCTCAAATGTAAATAATATTCAGGCGTAACAATTGAAGTTTCGTACCACGGTTTAGACTTTGTTCCAAGGACCTTACCAGTTTCAAAATCTGTATACTTAGATGGCTTATCACGGTAACTATTTACGCACAAAAGGTCTTTTTCCATATCTATGGCAAATTTAATTTTATGCTCTTGATGCCTTTTTAATATCTTCGGAGTTTTTCCTGCGTTGTCTACATATGTATTAAATATACGCTCAGCCCTTTCGCCTTCAAATATTCTTTCAAATATGATATCGGCCTCACCCTGCCAGGTCTCAATACGCTCATAATTGCCACGAATCTTCTCCGATATCATGGTTAATATCTCTGGTATCTGGTTTGGTTCGACTGGATGGAATTCATTGGTGGTCTTACCTTTTAAGTTTTCAGAACTGGCACAGTTGAGAAACACAACAAGAATAATTATATATATGTATATTCTATTTGAGGTAATCCTAACATTCATAGTTTAACTCCTTATTGAAAAATTTACTTTCCTTTAAGTACAATTCATATCTCAATAATACTCTTTGCAACGAGTTTGGGGCACATAATCTTGTTCTCCTTCTGTCGAAAGCCCACACTTACCACAAATGCCTGGCCAATCGAAACCCAGAAAATTACAAGCAGGTGTCGATGTACCATATACAATCTCACACTTGGAGAAAGGTATATTCCATTTATGTTGGCACTCATAATATGTGGAACAGGAAACTTGGACCGTTTCATGACAATCACCGGGGCAAGATTCAAAGCATGAAATTTGGGATGCGCCTGTATAAACATACTTGTATCCACAATCGCAAGAACATGAGTCCAGTCGACACTCCACGCATGTATCAATGTTTTTTGACGTGCTACACTCATCTGGATAGTCATATTCAAAACATCTGTCTACGCATGTACCATTGCAGCACCTCTCGTTTTCAAGGTCGCATTGGTATTCGCATTCTCCAGTGGTGCTATTACAGTCAAAGCAGCCGCTTTTGTCGCAGCAATCGCCGTTACAACATACCATGTTAGGGTCTCCGCCACACACTTTGCATTCGCCATCCACGCAGCTCTCACAATTGCAAGGGTCACAACACTCCTCCCCGCACTTATCCACACACACGCCATTTATACAGCACTTATTAGGGTTTCCGCCGCAGGGCAGGCACACGCCATCCACACAAGTT
>JAFFZZ010000059.1 GCA_016933915.1 Candidatus Babeliaceae bacterium | reverse complement strand
TCGGTTTGGGTTGAGCACCTTTACTTTACCAGAGTTCGCATGGACTTCCCTTTCTTCACCTCTCTAGGTGGCAACTTGAGTTATATAATATAAATACCGCTTTTCAAAAAAACTTTTCCATAACGATTAAGGTGGTGGGGAAATAAGCCTGATAAATTTAAACCAGGAAAAGCCTTAGCGTTTACTCATGGGATCAGCTCAAAAATGACTACTTTTGAAACACATCATAGTCCTCTTGAAGTCGAACCAGAAAATACCAGTGGTGAAGATACAGAACTTTTTTATCATTATCAGCACGCATATGGCACTATTCTTCTTATAGCAGCAGCTTATGGAAACCTTCCTTATATTTCTATTTATGCAGAACATCATGAGGATTTACTGTGTGAACGATCCGATGAGTTAGTGGATGCCTATCAAATAAAAACCCGTGATCCTGATCTCGGTGTTTGGGATTCAAATGATGATGCTGTAAAGAAAAGCATAAAACGGTTTGTCCAGCTAAATAATGGTTTTCCAGAATTTATGTGCTCCTTCAACTTTGTTTCAAACGTTGGTTATTCGAATCCCGGATATGAGATTCAAGATAAAACAAGATTACGGCGAAGTCCAATAAAATTCTTAGAAGTAGCAAAAAGGTGCAGTCGTTTTGAAGATATTGCGGAACCTTTTGCAGAAACTTTCCGCGAATTACTGGGCTATTGCGGATGTTCTCCTGAAGAATTATTTTCGACACTTCATAAGGTTGAACTTATCGATGGACCAGATCGTGATGGCTTTGACTCAATAATTACGGAGAAATATTTACCAGCGCTGTCTGAATGTTCGTCATATTCTGTGTCGGTGCTAAATGCAATTCGTGATGAAATTACCCATAAAGTATGGCTTGCTTCGCATATTATCAATGATCCCAGTAAATACTGGTATCCAATTGGTAAAGTTTCATTCGATAACCCACGTATTACAGCCAAACGGGTGCCAGTAGATATAGTTTTACAAACAGTACGAGATAAAGCGGAACCGCCTCTTCGGTTTTATGGCGAGTCAACCATTCAGCTTGGAAGTGGGAAAGGAAATCTCTGGAAACTGCAAAAGAAAATGAGAAGAGGCGATCTCAATAGTCAAATACCAACAATGGAGCATAGAAGCATTGCAGCTGAAAGTAAATTAATGGAATATGCACATAAAAAACCGGGTGAAATCGAGGCATATCTCACCCAATTGGAGGGTGTCGTTCAAGGCGAGTGCGATGAAGCCTACCTCCATGCAGGTTTAAGCGGAAAAATCAATGGTCCTCAAATGCTTGATGATGTTTATAATCGGTTAAGACAGAAAGCAGAATTGCATTGCGACCTTGTTTTACGACAACCTTATGAGCTACTTATTGGTGTAGCGGGATTATTATCAGGTGAATGTACGGTCTGGTGGAGCGAACATTTTGATTTGGAAGGTGCAGAATGAGCCTCAACCTGATTCGCGCTGTTGCTAGAGCTGAAAACAATGATGATGTACATCTTGGTCGCTTGCTTTTATTGCTTTTTGAGGCGAGTAACCGAAATTCCAGGAATAAGGCTATTGAGGGAATAACCAAATTAGCCAAGTTGGATTTTCTTCTTCGGTATCCAAATTGTCTTGAAAGAGCACTTGTAGCAGTTAATAAAAATACCGAACTTGCAAACGTGCAGAGTTACGAGCGGACCACTATTGAGGCGAAAATGATCCGTTTCAAATATGGACCGTGGGATGCCCGATATCGACGCTGGCTTAGTCTATTAGCATCCTATGACCTTATCACGATTGAGGCAAGGGGCAGAACCGTCTATATAGAGATTACTAGTAAAGGCCAGGAAGTTGCCGGACAATTTTCTGCAAGCCCAGCATATAGCGATATCCATGCTAGAAGCCATTTAGTTATAAGAATGTTTGGCAGTATGTCAGCCACGGCAATCAAGGACTTCGTTTACCGAGTATTTCCTGAGCTTGAAACGATGAAATGGGGGGAGGATATCCTGCTATGAAACTTTATCTTTCGTCCCTTGAGCTGCAATCCAAACAAGAAAATGATGTTATTCCCTTTCACGATATTACCTATTTTTACGGGAAGATGGGTGCCGGAAAAACAAGTATTGCTCGTTTAATTGATTATTGTTTAGGTGGTACTCTCGATTTTTCCCCAGCTCTGCAAAGCGAATTTGTTGCGGCAAAGCTTAATCTTTCCGTAAATGGCAATCCCCTCTCACTTGAGCGAGTACGGGATTCCGAAAAGGTTGTTGCTTCTTGGACAAAAGGCGAAGAAAAAATTGAGATCGTAATACCGGCAAGACGGGCAGAGGGCGAAGTAATACCCGGAAGCGGGATTGAAATCTTATCTGATCTTTTATTTTATTTGGCTGATATTCAACCACCAAAAGTCAGACGAAGTAAACAAAAAGAAGAATATGAATTAGAAAGGCTGAGTATTCGTAACTTGCTCTGGTATTGCTATTTGGATCAGGATAGCATGGATAGTAGTTTTTTTTATCTTGATCCTGAAGCAGCGTTCTACAATCGTAATGCTAGTAAAGATGTTTTACGGTATGTGATTGGCTTTCATCAAGAACAGGTAGCAGAGCTGGAGACAGAACTACAACGTGTTCACGAAGAACGGATGGCAGTACAAGCAGGTGCGGAGTCGTTAAAAAAGGCGCTAGAGAGTGAAGGAATTGCTGATAAAAAAGACATTGAGGCGACCATTATTGATCTTCAAGAGGAATTGACTAAGGTACAGGAAGTTATTACAGCATCTCGGAAAGAACGCCTGCAAAATGTTCCCCATATTGTTGATACCTATCGTCAGAAAGCACGGCAGCTTGTTTCGGAACTAGAATCTGTCGAAGATGCTATTTCTTCGGTAGATAGCACGATTGAAGACGATAAAAGACACCTGAACGAACTCACAATGCTCAAAGTGAAATTCAAGCGAATTTCATCTGCAAAAGCAATTCTTATTGGCGTTGATTTCAAAACTTGCCCAAGGTGTTCCCAAACCTTACCGGTTCATCAACCTGAAGATTGTCCTGTTTGTGGACAGCCTGAACCTGTTGAACCACAGTATGAAATAAAGGAGGAAGTTATTGATACTGATGCCACAAACCGAATCAATGAACTGAAAGAAATTATTAGCCTTCACTCTACCCAGCTAAAAAAACTCAGGATTCGACAGAAAGAGTTGTCCGAGGAAAAGCAAAAAACAGATAAGCTTATTGATGAGGCTCTGAATCTATATGATTCTTCGTATTTGTCAAGTACATTGGAATGCGAACGCCGCAAGGCCGAATTGGAGCAGACAATTCTCAAATTGAGGGATTATTGTAGATTATCAAGTAGGGTCGGTGATCTAAAAAAAACCGTGGAAGAACTTGAAGCACACGAGATTGGCCTTCGGCGAAGTTTAAAAGAGATGAGAGCGGCCGCTGAGGAAGATCCCATCAACCTAAGAAGGCTTGAAGTATTATTCCTTGATTGTCTTATTAGGGCTAAAATTTCCGGCTTTACACAGGGTGACCATGTTGCTATAGAACCACCGAATTTTCTGCCTCAAGTTATCTCTCCTGATGTCGGAGAATTGTCTATAACCTCATTCTCAAATCTGAGTAGTGGCGGCAAGAAATCGCTCTTTAAAGCTTGTTTTGCTATTGCATTTCATCGTTTGGCTGTGGCCACTAATGCGGTATTGCCAACTTTTATGATTATTGACTCACCTATGAAAAATATTAGCGAACGGGAGAATCAAGAGCAGTTTGAAGGGTTTCATCAGATGTTATATGAACTTGCTGAAACAGAACTTACTGGCACACAGTTTATCTTGATTGATAAAGAATTCTATCCTCCAGCAGAAAACGTGAATATTGATTTTTGTGCTCGGCATATGACTCCTGATGATTCGGAGAATCCTCCATTAATCCGGTATTACCGTGGACATTAAAACACTCGATATCATTATCCTTTGAGAAGCTACGCCTCAGGGAATTAGAGGCACCAGGATTCTTCGCTACGAAACTGTAAAACGTGAGGTACGAGAAGGTTTGTATCTACAAATTCCAGACCTTCGTTATCGCTCATGGAGATCATCCCGTGTTCAGCGCTTTTTGCCTCCCTTTTTCAGATCCATACCATTTGACATACGGCGCAAATGGCGTTCGCGAGCCACCCAATAGCCCTCTTCCTGGTTAACAGCTTCCTCGATCAGTTCTACCATTAACCCGCTGATGGACTTCTGCCGGCGAAATGCGATCTCCTTGAACTTCGATTAAACTTTTTTTGGGAACCAACAAAGTGATGTTCTGGATATCCATTTTGCCTCCTTTCTTTCACCTACTTAAGTGCACCACGTGTTTAGTGAAAGACAAGACTTACGGCGCCGGCGTGCTATCCGCCGGCGCTTCCGTTGGTGCGGGCGGCGGGATGCGCAGCACCGTGCCAATATTCAGCAGGCCGCAGTCGAGCTCCTTATTCTTCAGC
>JAFFZZ010000058.1 GCA_016933915.1 Candidatus Babeliaceae bacterium | reverse complement strand
TTCGACAGAAGCCTCGATAGGAGAGCGAATCGAGAAGATGAAAGGCGAGGTCCTCATAGCTGAACCCTTCCATTTGTTTAATGATGGAAACTTATTCAGCGCACCAGGCTTCCTTGCCGCTGATCAGGGCACTGTCCTACTTTATGACCCGGTCGTGTGCCATGAAAATTGTCGCTTAAAAGTTGAAAGGAATTGAAATGAAATCAAAAATAAAGATTGGAATAGTTATCTGCGATCGCTATCGCCGCTGTGCGGGCGGAAAATGTTTCCGAGCGATGAGGAATAAGGAGGGTGCTTTCAGCATATACAAGGACACCGAAGTTGAGCTGGTTGGTTTTACAACGTGCGATGGTTGTCCTGGCGGCAACATCGAATATGCTGGCGAAGAGATGCTGAAAAATGGCGCAGAGGTTATTCATTTAGCTACCGGCCTGGTGGTTGGTTATCCCCCCTGTCCCTATATCGATACGTTCAAAGCCTTTCTTGAAAAACGCTATAAAGTCAATGTCGTTGTGGGCACGCACCCGATACCGAAAAAATATCTTGATATGCATACTCATCTTGGGACGTGGGAGAGCGCCGCATGGAAGCCACTTATCGCGCCGACCATGAGTGATGATGTGACCCGAGCAAGTTACGATTAACTATATACACGGGATGGAGTTGGACCAAGCTAACATACTGTAAGAATAATGGATATGTGTAAAATCAACCCTGAAAACGGGCCTATATGGCCTTTTTTGCAGGTAAAATGGGCAATATCGGCCGGAAAATGCCTATCTTTGGAGTGGTAGCCAACAGATTTCAATAAGTTGACTTGGTCCGACCCCTGAGGACACCACACAAAGGACTTCCGCCCCATAAGATCACGCCCATGCCGGGCGTACACCACGCGCTCCATCCCATCGCTCCACCGTTACGCAGTCTTGCGTCTGCTGAGTTCCGTCGTTCTAACAAAGGAGGTGAGAAAATGTTGAGAGGGATAGTATGTTTTGTTGTCATTGGACTCACCCTTGGTACTAATGTCATGGCTAATGAATCTGAAAAGGAAAAGGCTGCAATAACATCAGCTGAGAAATGGCTTAGTATAGTTGATGAAGGAAAATATATTGAGAGTTGGAAGGCATCGTCTGACAACTTCAAGCAAGCAATCAAACAGGATCAGTGGGAACAAGCACTTCAATCCGCACGTAAGCCCCTTGGCAAACTGGTTTCAAGGAAATTGATGAGCGCATCATACACAACGTCTCTCCCGGGAGCACCCGATGGGGAGTATGTTGTAATCCAATTTAATACCTCGTTTGAGAAGAAAAATTCTGGAATTGAAACAGTCACTCCTAAGATGGACTTAGATGGGATGTGGAGAGTATCTGGTTACTACATCAAGTAAAGATCCACCCAATCATTTGAGAGGGCCCGCTCCTAATGTCTCAGCCCCTCAATTCAGGCGTTATCAGTCATAAATAATCACACAGCATGAATCAATTCGAATCTGTAACGATACAAACAAATCACCTTGAGCTAATAGCAGCGACATTTGACCATGTCAATGCTGCGTTCATCATTCATGTGGGTTCGGACCAAGCCAACTAATTGCTAATACACATATAACCGATTAAATCAGGGGAATATTTTAATCGTTGGAAATGCTATTTTGTATCCAGGATAATGCATCCAATTGTTAGCAGGAAAGAGTAGACAGGGCGAAGAAGATATCAAAACATTTATGCTCCGCTTAGTAAGTGTTAGATATACTAAACCGAGCATATTTATTTAGGCGTTATGTTTCAAATACCTTTGTTTAGCAAGGTTTCGAAAACGATGTTTGTCTAAACACTCATGATTTTTTTAGTAAGTTAAAATTAATGTTGAATCTGCTGCTGAAAGAAGCTATAAAACATTTTCAGGAAGTACAAAATACAAGATGAGTGGACAAACAGTATCGCCGTGGGAAGTAAACCCCAACATTGCATAAAAAGCATGACAAGGGTTTGCAAAAAGCAATAATAGCAAGACTTTCGGGAAGAGCTAACATCCTTTCTGGATGAAACAAATGGTGCATTCAGGGGATACATAAAAATATGCCATGTTTTTTACCCTTCGGGAAAGCCGAGGATACCGCATCTCCTGCGTTATCGAGGGTTCGCGGTAGGCAACTACAGCTTCA
>JAFFZZ010000057.1 GCA_016933915.1 Candidatus Babeliaceae bacterium | reverse complement strand
AGACCAAAAATACTGTCTCGAATTCAAGGCGTCAGCTTGAGCTTACAAGCCTCTGGTTAAGGTTTATCCTGAAGGTGCTGGAGTGAGCTCCCGAAGCAGGATTGCATGTTTCTCTTCATGCTGCGCCATGATGACCTGCCATTATATGGCCATTTGTCACCATCTATGCAGTATTTCAGCACGTTAATCGCTGCATGCCAAAATGGCGTGCGATTTGTCACTTTGGCATAGTTGACTGTTTACTGAATATTCCACTTCGCTTCCGGCCCCTGGCTCCTGACTTCCAATCTGTTTTACCTTCTATCTTGCGTCTTTTGCCTTAACCTAAAATTGGCGCTATTTTGGCTGACTTTGCGGCAAAAGACTTGTATGGGGATGGTTTTCTGAAGGATCTGGAAGAAGGATTGAACAAATCATTGGTGTATCGATAGATTAAAATGCCTGTTATTTCTGAGCTCAGAGACGATATTAAAAAATACATCAGCAATCATGGGCTTTCCAAAAAGTGGGAGAAAGCTAGACAGGCTGCCGTTACCAAATATGAACACGGAAAGATGGAGAAGCGCGTGACGCGATTAGAGCGCGAGGTAGATGTTCTCCGGCCACATTTGGCGGCCTGATCGTTTCTATTCCGATCAGATGACGTTCCTCCTGTAATGGGGAATTTTTTAATCCGCATCTTTAACCATTAAATTGGTACCATCATTTAGATACAGAACCACTTGGATTGTCTCATCATCGAGCTCAACAGGAACAACGCGCTGTAACGATTCGCCAAACTTCTCAATAACTTCAAATAATCGGTCAGTTGCCAGCATTAGACTGCTCACCTATAAAGCCCATGTGCTGCTATCGCCTGAAGATCTATGATCTGATTTCTGGCCTTCTCAACTGCCTCTGTCCAGTGATGCCACAGGATGTATTCTTCATGCATTTCACGATCAGCATCATTGGGTAACCCTTCTGCTTCAAGTTCAGGCAAAGACGTATGATACTTTTCCTCGAAAAATCTGACCTTGCTCTGAGCCAGAAAAAGCCGTTTCCTCCAGTTAGACAGACGCAATGCAACTCCGTGACTAATAACAGAAATCTTTTCTTCTGTTGACAGTGTTGAAAATTTATCTTCAATACTATCGATTGTGACAGGGTTCATACTAACCTCCTAATCTGTGAAATAAGATTTGTCGTAACTCAGGTTGTCAGGTTCACAGTTTCCCGCTAAAAGCGGGACTGAAAGCGGGATTTAGCCTCACCGCATCGCAAGCGGCATCTTCGAGCGGCGGGGTCGCATTTTTCATATTGCTTGACATAGTTGATGAACCTATGAACGGCAGCAGTTACGCGCAATGTGCCACCCCTCAATATCTGAAAACCGTGCATTTTTTATCAGTTAACCTTGAACCTCTGGCCCAGACCTGGCTTTCCTCTCCCGTTGCGTAGAAACGCCTTGAGTAGAATTCAGTGCGATCGTTTCAAGAATGCATATCAAGTCGCGCCTCCCGTTCCCGTCCCGGTCTCGGGACGGGGAGGGCAGGCGTGAACCATTGAACTTTAAACCAGTTATATAGATTTTAACATTTATTTTGTTAATTTGCTATAAAATCTCGAAATTTTATAATCAAGGTTGGGATAGCCCTAAAGACATCCCGTGTTTAGACCACATGCGTCCATTTGTTGGTTAAAATTCAACAGAATTTCATTTTCCTCATTGACACTTAAATCCAAAAGTTATACGATTTAATGAAATGTTTAACCAACAAATAGGAGTATCGCATGCAATCCGTTAAAGTTTTGGCCAAGGGCCAGGTAGTAATACCTGCTGCAATAAGAAAAAAATACAGT
>JAFFZZ010000056.1 GCA_016933915.1 Candidatus Babeliaceae bacterium | reverse complement strand
GCACGCGATCTTCAGGCTCTAATCGCAGTAGTGCGATCAATTCCTCGAACTTTTCAACACTCATTGGGTTGCAAAAAACGTGTTCCCAGTGTGTAATATCAAAAAATTTCCATAGCTCCATTTTCAACCTCTTTTTCAATTGGTGGCCCAACAGTTACTTTTATAGTATTGCCCGGTCCGCTTAAAAGTGTTGCGGTTTATTATCAGACACATAAAATTCTGAAGGAAATGGGGCACCACGTCAAAGCGATCCCGCACCAAGGTGCTGTTTCGTGCAGTGGGTGGTTCCAGGAGTACCGGGAGAATCCTTACCTGGGATGTTCCTCAAGTGGAACGAAAGAAAGGGAGGTGAGTTTATTTATGAAGGGGCACTCTCTTTTGGATAGATAGTAAGCGAGATACTATGAGACTCAACAGTTTGGGTAACCTTACATAAGTACTTGACCACCACTATAAAGGGATAAAGAGAGAGGAAAAATGGATTTTAACATCGAGATCTTGCCGATAGAAGAGATAAACCCAGCGAGAACCAAGCAGGTCATATTGAAACGACCCCAGGCCTCCTGGTCTCAATCCGTTTACTCGGTTCCTTTTGCAAGCAAGATCATCCCAAACCGTGACTATCCCTACGAGGGACTCTCCGTCTTGCTCGATGGTGAAAATATTCATTTCCTCGACGGGATAGCAGTGGGCGTGAGGAAGGGAGGGGACTACGTTAAGCTTGCGCCAAAGCAGGTGACCATTTCGCCTTGGAAAATGATCTATTCTTACGAGAATGACGGAGAAGGAGTAAATCTCACTACCAGTTACTATTTAATGAATCGGGGAAAATGGCAAAATGGCATTACTGCTTCTGTTATACTCGAAACTACTAATGCATCGTCGGTGGTAATCGAGCCGTTGATAGATATACGGCACATGTATGCGCATTCATCGCCCGAAGAGCATTCTTGTCGGGTCTTGCCTGATGGAATGCTTATCCGGAGGGGTGAAAAGTGCATCTCGCTTCGAACGGCGAATGATTGTGAAGTGAGAACGTGGAAGAAGGAGATTGAGTGGTGGTATAAACTCGGTTCGGGATTCAGGGAGAAAACAGAGGGCGGTGTGGCATTCAGGGGAGAACGAAAGAAGCCCGTATCGTTGGGTGAACTGGAGATTTCCCTTGATACTACCACCCCTTCTGCGTTGCTCGTCATTGCGTGCAGCAATTCAGAAGCAGCGCTTGAAGGGCTACACGAACACGGGAAAGGCTGGATGAGGGATGAAGCAGCGGAGCAAAAGAGCGCAGCGGAACTAGTGAAATCCCTTGGTATTGGTGCAAAGGATGCGGCGATTGCGTTCAGAGCACTTGCACTTTCTAAATTTGGCATGTATCTAAGTGAGAATTTCTTTTACGAAGCGGGCGATTTCTGGTTCCGAACACCATGGTTCCGAGACCTGTTTGAAGGGATTATCAACAACATCGAGACGTTAACACGTCTGGGAGATGCTGAAAAGATCAAGAAGATCATTCTGCATTCGTTTGAGTATCAAGACAGATATGGGAGAATCCCCAACCGATTCCCTGAACGGCGATCCGAGGTCTTGGATTATAACAATGCAGATGCAACGTTTCTCGCATTCATTGCTGCCGGTGAACTTTTAGCGCGACACTGGGATGCTGATTTCGCCGCATTGGTTTTAGAACGGGCGGCATTCACCATCTCACGATTCGAAATGAACGACGTGGCCACGATAAACGGCGCACCGGTTCTTCATGAAAATGGGCTTGTTTCCGTTGTCCCGTGGCATTCGTGGATCGATTCGAAACGCACCGTAGAACTCGCGGGTGGGAAGAAGGAGGTCTCGGTACGACTACCTGACTTGTGGTTAGAAGAACTGAAAGACGAAAACGACCTGGATAAGCCAACGTATCTTCTGCCGGAGATCAACGCGCAATGGCTAACAATGTTGAGTCATTGTGTGCGACTCGCCACGAAGTGTGGGAATACAACGGAGACGTTTGCCTCGCTCTTAGAAAAAGCGATTGAGAACTTTAAAGCGGTATTCTGGGATGCAAGAGAGAATAATTTATACAATATCGTGACATTGGCCGGGGAAAAGGATATAACGCCCGGATCACCTGCTGTCGTTGCGTTCTCTTTACTGGCGGATGAAGCGGTTTTTACCAACGACGAATTGGAGAACTTTATCAAGAACGTGAAGCAGAATCTGCTCGTAGCGCGGAATGGGCTTCCTTTTGGGATCGTTGTGAAGCGGTCGTCCAAGCGGATTTACTATGGCGATGAGGACTATCACGAGGCGATGGTCTGGCCACGCGATACGCCGTACCTTATAAGACTGCTCCGATATCGCGGTGAGCGCGAAAGAGAGACGGTCGAGGGCATACTAAAGAGCAACTTAGACCACCAGATGAACGAAGGCTTTGTCTTTTACAACAGCGAGTTGTTCAGTCCGGATAATGGTGCAGTGGTGCCGGTGAAGAACCCGGTGCAGTTCTGGTCACAGTGGGTGGACCCCTTCCTCTTTACGCCCTAAAAAGAAAATCAAATAAAGGAATGGTAGGCATGATAGCGCTTATAAGAAGAGCAGGATACCTTGGAGTTCCACGCACGGAATCGAACGAATGAGGTAGATGCATGAGAGTTATGGATGCTGAGTCGGCAAGGAACTCACAAAAAATCGAACGGATGATAACAAGAAGCAAAGAGATAATCCAGGACAGCGCAATGGAAAATGGCGCAATCGTCGCAGCCAACGCCACAAGGAGCTATTATCCGGCACAAGCGAAGCATTACTTCTATGTGTGGCCGCGGGACGCTTCGTATATCTGCGTGGCAGCAGATCTCTCAGGCATCGAAGATCTACAGGAAAACTTCTTCAACTGGTGTTTAAAGCGGGCAGAGGGCTTTGAGGAGACGGGGTTATTTTTTGAGAAATACTATGTGAATGGGTTAAAGGCGCTAGGGCGATTCCAGCCAGATCAAACAGGAACCCTCTTGTTCGCCGTCTGGCATCACTATCGCGACGATGTAGATAAAGCCCGCCAATTCGAGGATTTGATCGTAAACGCTGCCGATGGGCTATGTGATACATGGGATAGGACTCATTTCACCATGGTTGCTAACGACCTCTGGGAAGAGAGACTCACCTTCCCAGATTTGAATGAGAACTTCACCTATTCCTTGGCTGCGTGCATTAGAGGCCTCGAATGCGCCATGGAAATCATTCCAACTGAAAAGTGGTCTGCAGTGGCCCACCAGATGAGAGCGCAATTGGAGAAGCATCTCGTGGAGGGGCTCTTCGTCAGGTCGTACGGTCAATTGATTGATAAGCGGCTCGATGCATCTCTGCTCGGGCTTGTTTATCCCTTCCCGATTTACGAACCAAAGGATCCAAGGATTATTGCAACAGTAACCGAAATTGAAAAGAGGCTCGTCATCAATGGCGGTCTGCACCGGTATGAACACGACGATTATTATGGTTGGATGCATGAGAGTGTGCAAAGAAATAAAGGCGCAGGTGCGTGGCCCTTACTGAATTTCTGGATGGCCATTTACTATGCTCTCAAGGGCGATAGAACTAATGCAGAAAGATATTATACGTGGGTTTTAGATAGGGTGGATGAGACGGGCTACATACCTGAACAGATCTTTGAGAATGAGCTGCAGATATCCGTTTGCCCCCTGGTATGGTCTCATGCGATGTTCCTTATAGCTTCAAACTTGTTGGGGTACCTTTGACGAAAAGGTGATGGCATCACAGATGGTGTGATTCAGTGGTTGGACGCGAACGAAGCGATTTACTCTCTCACCTGGATGGATTTTTTGCAACGCCGGTGTGGGGGCGCACCGCAATCGTCCGTAGTCGTCGGCTATCTTTGCTGTTGCAAGCGTTACCGTTTTGATGACACGGTAGCGTTCGTCGCAAGAAGAGAGCCTCATCTCTCTCCTCTGTCAGCCCGTACAACGCGTAAACCAGTTTATCAATCTGCTTATCAACAATCTTTACCTGCCGTTCGTAAAGCTCTTTATCGCGCTCCATCGTTGCATCGTAGTATTTCTTCACTTTAAGAGTATCGGGCTCTTCCCCTTTTGCATTCCCTTGCCTGTAAAACAGATTTAACAGTTAACGGGATTTAAACCATTCTTCTCTTGTAATTCCAGCCTGTTTCAAGATTCGCGAGAGAAGATCAATGCTGATATCGCCACGATGCGGATTTGGAATGGTGAGAACCAGATTATCGTTTATCATATAGGGGTGCTTCCCGCCTTGATAAGGCCCTTCAAAACCAAGTTTGCGAAGTCGTTTCACCAACTCTGTCCATGAGACGGGGGATAATTTCGATTCAGACACTGACCTCCACCTTTGTCAGTTCCTCTATTTTATAGTCACCTATCGGTGGAATTGGTAAACCCTTTTTCAGTCGTACAACGATCCACCCATCGATAACCTCAGCCAAATTCTTACGGCATTCTTCCAGCGTTTTTCCGGTCGCCCATACGCCTTCCAACTCAGGTACTTCGCCATAATACGGCTCTTCATCGCTGATGATTTCATACTTCGCTTTCGACATCGCTGCTTCGATATACTCTGTTAGCATCACATACCTCCCGTTGAGGTGGCAGTAGTTTACTGCACCTACATAAACATATCAGGCATTAAAGAAGAAAAAGGTTACTGCGAGGTGACGCTGCTTTCTCATCTCTGATCTCTTAAGTACCTGTGGTTTTTTCACCTTGATTTAATACTCCAACCACATCTGCTCTGAGGTTGGTTTTCCCTATCTTCAAAGCTAATTCAGTTCCGACGTATTCTGGAAGACAGTTCCTATTACTCGTTAAGAATTTTTCGATGGCAGGATACAAGTCCTTTTCGTGCATTTTAAGCTCATTTATGCTGTTTTACCCTCCACCACCTTCACCTCCTCCTCCGTCAGCCCATACAACTCATAAACCAGCTTATCGATCTGCGCGTCCACAATCTTGATCCGCCGTTCGTAAAGCTCTTTATCGCGCTCCATTTTCGCATCGTGGTGTTTCTTCTGCAGTTCAAGCATGCTCTCAACTAAGGAAACGAGTTTATCGTGCTGCGCTTTTTCTTGAGGATTTGAGAAGTCAATGTTTAGTTGGTTAAACAGTTTGTTGAGTGTAAGCATTTTTACGCCCCTTGAGAAAAACCTAAATTATCGCTTTTGTCCAACAGTTTAAGTATATCGGCAATAACCAGATAGGTATAAATCAGGCATCGTTTAGCGTCCTCTTCTGTTACTTCGAATCTATCAGGATGGGTATTTTTTTGAATGAAGCTATCTAAATTGTCAAAATAATTTGATAGATATTCTATTTGTGTCTCTAACATTTTTCTTGTAGTTTCACTTTCGGTTTTTATTGCTCTCAAAGTATAACGTAATTTATTTTTTGTTTGATTCCTGCTTGGTTTACTCTCCTCATTTCGTAAATATTACTCTTTAAAAATAGCATCTGTAAAATCTTTTAAAATCTCCCTGCAGTCATAGGCTATACGTGCATTTCTATGGGGGTGTGAATCAGAAATCATGTCCTTATAACAGAAATTTAATTTTTCTAGAGCATCTGAACAGATTTCTCCTAATTTTACATCTACGAATTCTTTTGTTTCATCAAATATATGCTCTAGTACCTGTCCTTCTGTTTCTGTTATCTCTCCAATTGACTGTTCTGACCAGTCAATACCATAACTGTTTATTTTAGCAAAAAATGCTCCACCAGAAAATTTTACAACATCTATCAATCCTTTTTCAGTCAAATAGTTTATATTCCTCTTTAGCTCAATCTCTGAAATATTTAATTCTGACAGAAGTTTATCTTTCACTACTTCACCCCGCGCATTCTTGTTATATTCTTCTCTAAGCGTTTCCAATATTTTTATTTGTATCTCCTTATCTTTCATCTTTTACCCCCCTTATCTCTCCCCATTTGATTGCAGATCTCCTCAAGGCTTGCTGATAGCACTCTAATATATTTTTTAATATCCCTAACATAGTTTCTGATCCAGTCTATATTTTCTTCTACGGATAATTCTTTTATTGTTCCTGACAACCCCTCCTCAAATTCTTTTAGGTTAATATGGGATACTTTTTCATGCCTTTCGTTGAAAACATCGTTATAGCTAATTTTTACGACAACTTCTTTGTATTTTTCGATTGCTTCTTTAAGCATCCTCGGTTTTTCTTTGTTTAGCTCAGGGAGACGAATTTTTTTCAACTCTCCTGAACTTAGTAAAGGATACTTCCATACTGGTTTTACATCTTCAACTGGGTTTAGAGCGTATTCTACATTAACATCTATTGCTGCTCCTTTCCCAATGTTTTGAATCTTTAAAACGATTGTAGATTCACTATAAGATTCCAAAGCTGCTTTAATGCAAGGTCTCAATTCAGTTTTTCTTGCTTCTCGCATTTCCTTTAACATCATCCAAGTTAAAGTGGCATAAATTGCAGTAATTGCAATCAAAATTAAATTCGCATATTGACTTAGATAGGGCAATATTTCCATTTATATCGTCCCCTCCACCACCTTCACTTCCTCCTCCGTCAGCCCGTACAACTCATAAACCAACTTGTCAATCTGCGCATCAACGATTCTTATTTGGCGTTCGTACAGCTCTTTGTCTCGTTCCATTCTCGTCTCGTGATATTTCTTCTGAAGTTCGAGCATCTGCTCAACGAGAGAAACGAGTTTATCGTGCTGGGTTTTTTCTTGAGGATTTGAGAAGTCTATCGTGCGGATTGGGAAATTCTTTGCATCTTGAATGAGAATTTTCTGAAATACCCGCTTAGATTGATCAAGAAATCTATTGCGATGGTAGAATGTCATCAGTCTTGAGTTGATAAGCGCAAGGAGAAATTTCAGTGAGACGTTAACTTCTGGCTTCAACAGTAAATTAAATCCAATCTGGGCATTGTAAAACTCTTGCTCGGTGTAACCGGCAAAAATCTGTGGCGGTTCTCCACTAATAATTTGGCGAACTATTATCCGTGGCTGGGTAAAGAATCGCTGCTCACGCGGTGCACCTAACCAATTCCCATAATTGATCCATTCTCCACTTTTCCAGTCAATCATGTAACGGCTCACATCAGCACCAGAAAGTAACGGCTTAAATGTCTGTTAAGTAAACTTTGAAACTACCCGGTATAAAGTGATGCTGGTATGGCTTTGATCCCTCTATGATACCTTTTAGTGTTGAACCAT
>JAFFZZ010000055.1 GCA_016933915.1 Candidatus Babeliaceae bacterium | reverse complement strand
TCAGCAAACTCACACAAGAGTTCTCAGAATGTGCTAAAAACATTCTTCACAAATTCAAAAAAGATGCGCAACCTGTCTCTGATGATGACCTCATCAAAAATGTACAAAAAATAGCCCAGCTGAGAAACGAAATAGAGGAACTGTATCTTAAGTTTTCTCAAGAGGGGAAAAAATGGGTTGATGACGAAACCAATTTTATTAATACAACCTTTGTATATAAAATTACCAATGCTCTTAGGGAAAACTTACTCCCCTGCGCCTCTCTCATCTGCCCCAGCAACGATGCCAAAGACCTCACATTCAAACAAGTTATGTCAAAATTACCGATCCCAAAAATATGCACTCTACTGAAATATTTCAAAAACATTAAAAATCTAAATGCTGGTGAAAAATTGGCGCTTTATTACATTGATCACGCACTCAAACATTCTCTTTGCTATGTAACAGACGCTGATAACACACAAGAGCTCCAACAAGTAATAACCGAAAGACTCGGGTCATCAGAAACATTACGCAGCGAAATCAAATCTTATATAGATATCTTTACCAAGTACAGCCTAGAAAAAGAGATCACTGAAAACGGTCTAATGAAAGGAAAGGATGATAAAAAATGGAAAACCATAAATTTGAATTATCTAGAAAAAGATAACTCTGAACCCCTGGAACTTGCAGTTGATAAGATGACACTCATTAAAATTAATAATGATATTCTAAATAAAATACTGTGCATTAATTGCCTTAAAAAGTATTGCTCGAAAGATGTCTGGGAGAAAATGTTGGAGGAAGACAGATTTAAGAAGCAACTAGACTCTATGAAAAATTTAAACGTCGCAAGTGATGCATCTGCATCCACAAAACTGTCCGCACTCATAGAACATTTAAAAATACAATTTTCTACAATCTTAGACCAAAAAAATTTCGTACTTATCCAAACACTATGCCCGATAAGCCCCCTCATATCTAAATATGAACATACCATACACATTGGAGACAAACTCTTCACGTTTTCCAAAAAACCTGAAGAGCTACTAACTACTGTTTTGTCCAAAAATTTCGAAAAGATCTTTGGACATTCGTTAATAACAATAAGAAGAAGTACCAATCACAACAAAAAGATCGAATGATCGCATCCTCTTGCAAAAAACAGCGTTTTTGCGACACTAATGAGTATGCGCACGCTATAAACGCCGAAAAGAAAAAACACCATGCGCTTGTGTTTACTTTTTGTAAGAAGAGAAAAGCTTAGCCCGATCCGAAGGGATCTTTTTTATGTTGCGTACTGTCTTCAGTATTCGTACCTTAACGACCAGCTTGACTATTTTTGCCATGCTCTTTGGCGCAGGAAACCTTATCTTCCCTATGGCTATGGGGGTTCAGTCGTGCGGACATATCCTGCTCAGCTTTTTTGGATTCGCATTGACCGGAGTAATTCTACCTATTATCGGGTTACTTGCGATCGTAGCATTTGGTGGCGACAGCGATGAGTTTTTTGGAAGGTTAGGCAGTATTCCCGGTGGCATGCTTGTCTTTTTCTGCATGATGACTATGGGACCATTTATTGTTATGCCTCGTATTGTTGGGCTCTCCTACACCATGCTTGAACCAACACTCTCCCAGTTCAGCCTATTTTCGCATGAGATAACCGGCCGTGCACTTTTCGCCTTTATTTTCTCGCTCATCGCGTTTGTTTCTACGTATCGCCTTGGCAAAGTTCTCGATGTTATTGGTCGTATTTTGAGTCCTCTCAAAATTCTCGGATTAACACTCCTTCTCGGCGCCGGATTCTGGTTTGCATCAGGGATTATCCCCTGCTGCGCACCGGTCAGCCTCTCCAAGCTCTTCATCACATCATTTGATACTGGCTACCTAACGCTCGATCTTATCGGCGCCATCTTCTTTGGTTCTATCGTCGTACGGCTCCTTACCGCTTACGCGCGCCCCGATGAGAAAATAGATATTTCACGAGCTATGACTATTACTGGGATCTCAAGCATTTTGGCTGGCGTACTTCTCGGTGTAGTCTACTGCGGTATGATCTTTCTTGGTAATTCATTCGGCTCAGATCTTGGCACCTGCGATGCAGCACATACCTTTCGTATCGTTACAAGTCGGGTTTTAGGAAGCCATGGCACACTATTAATTGGCATCATCGTATTCTTAGCAGGCCTTACCACACTCGTTTCAATTACGGTGGTAATTGCCGACTACATCAGGAAGCATCTTCTCCGGCGTATTTCTCATGCTTCAGCAGTCGGTATCGTTTTGCTCATCTGTGCAATAATTGCCAATTTTGGCATAGAAAAAATTCTCGCAAGGTCAGAGCCTTTTATTTTAGCTCTTTATCCCGCACTTATCGTGCTCACTATCTGCAACTTGCTGTATAAACTTTCAGGTAAAAGGTTCGACTTTGTCAAAATTCCCGTTATGATTACGGCACTCGGGTCTGCCGTACAGCTGCTCGGAAAAATGTGCAATCTCTGGTAAAAAGTACTGCGGCAGCTACATTTTCGCAGAAGTAAAGGACAGAAATGAGTTATGACTTTCGTTCTATTGAAAAAAAGTGGAAAGATAGCTGGCGCATTGAGCCAATTGCTCGCGCAAAGCCAACAGGATCAGGAAAAAAATTTTACTGCCTTGACATGTTTCCCTATCCATCGGGTTCTGGGCTACATGTAGGACATTGGCGAGGCTATGTACTCTCTGACGTTTATGGCCGCATGAAATGGTTACAGGGATACAATGTGCTACACCCTATGGGATGGGACGCATTTGGTTTGCCCGCTGAAGTCTACGCGTTACAAAATAAAGTTCACCCAACTGTTAGCACAGCACAAAATATAGCCAACTTCAAAAAACAGTTGGAAGATCTTTGTGCTATTTATGATTGGTCGAAGGAATTAAATACAACGGATCCATTCTACTACAAATGGACCCAGTGGATCTTTCTGCAGATGTTCAAAGCAGGACTTGCATATGAAGACGAGATAGAGGTCAACTGGTGTCCCGTATTAAAAACGGTCGTTGCTAACGAAGAAGTCATCAACGGTGTCTGTGAACGATCGGGAGCCAAAGTCATCAAGAAAAAAGTGCGGCAATGGATGCTACGCATAACCAGGTACGCGGAAAAACTTCTCGAGGGACTTGGCCGACTCGACTGGCCTGAAAAGGTTAAGCTTATGCAGCGCAACTGGATCGGAAAAAGCGAGGGAGTTGCAGTCCAATTTCTTGTTCCCGTAGCCAATGATAATGAAGAGTTATTTAGCCTCACCATCTTCACCACTACCGTAGAAACTATTTACGGAGTAAGCGCGCTTCTTATTGCTCACAATCACGAACTCACTGATAGACTTATCACCCCTGAGCAGCGAACAGAGGTAGATGAATACTGTAAACAACTCATAAAAGAAGTTGGTGCTACCTGGACTCTAGAAAAATCAGGAGTCTTTACCGGTAGTTATGCAATTAACCCAGTTAACCATGAACGAATTCCTATCTACATCGCAAATTTCGTCCTCAAAGAATACGGCACCGGTGTTGTCATGGCAGTTCCAAATCATGATGAACGTGATTACGAATTCGCCAAAAAATACGACCTTCCCATTCGCACGGTAATCCAAAATCCCGAAGGACAAAGTGATGGAGCTTACACAGGGAATGGTATTCTCATCAACAGCGGACCTTTTGACGGAATGAACGCATTTGGTGAAGGTAAAGAAAGAATAACGGCATATCTCGTTAGTCGCGGTATTGCAAAACAGGAAACGCATTATCGACTCCGCGACTGGATTTTCTCACGTCAGCGCTACTGGGGCGAGCCAATTCCTTTGGTTCACTGCGAACGCTGTGGTGTCGTGCCGGTCCCCGAAGATGAGCTTCCCGTCGTTTTACCAGACGTGGAGGAATATGAACCAACAGGCACTGGTGAATCTCCTTTGGCAGGAATCGCTGAGTGGGTAAATACCACCTGTCCGGCATGTCAAGGACCCGCAAAAAGAGAAACCAATACGATGCCGCAATGGGCGGGATCATGCTGGTACTTTTTACGATATCCAAATCCCGCACTTGCTGATAAACCATGGGATCAGAAAGATATGCGTTACTGGCTCCCTGTTGATCTCTATGTTGGGGGCGTTGAACATGCAATCTTACATCTCCTGTATTCACGATTTTATGTAAAAGTCCTCTATGATCTCGGACACCTCCCTTTTGATGAGCCATTCAAGCGCCTCTTTAATCAGGGCATGATAAATCGTTATTCTGAAAAAACCGGGCAAGTAGAAAAGATGTCAAAATCAAAAGGCAATGTCGTCAACCCAGACGAGATGGTTGCCGAATATGGTACTGATGTCTTACGTATGTATATTCTCTTTATGGGCCCACCAGAACTTGATTGCGAATGGCAAGATACTGGTCTTGAAGGGGTTAAACGTTTTGCACAACGGTTTTATACCTATTTTACGGAAGAGGGAGTTATTGTCGGCAATAGCGAAGAAACACTCGAAACCAAAAAACGGGTTAATCGTTTGCTCAAAACATTTATGGAGCGATTAGACCTCTTTAAACCAAACACTGCAATCTCAGCGTTTATGGAATGGCTTAATGATGCCATTGCCAACAAACGTAAATTATCTCATGCAAGTGCTGAAATGCTCCTTATCATCTATTCGATAATGGCACCTTGCATGGCAGCGGAGCTTCTTGAAAAACTATTTGGTAAGAAACTTGAGGATATGAGTTGGCCAACATACGATGCCACTCTTACTGCACAAGATGAAATTACTATCACAATCGAAGTAAATGGAAAAGTACGTGGAACTATCACGGTGCCTCCTACAACGGATCGTGCACTTATTGAAAAAATGGCACGTGATCTTGTAGAAGAGAAATGGCTGCGGGGCAAAGAGGTCGTAAAGGTTGTCTTTGTTCCATTAAAGTTAATTAACTTTGTCGTACATTAGGAAGCTGATGTCCTCTCTGTTTAAATTGCACGCACCATTCCCGCCGGCCGGGGATCAGGTTAAAGCAATTCCAAAACTTCTTCGGGCACGACCAGGAAAATCAACACTTCTCGGCGTAACAGGATCGGGAAAAACCTACACCATCGCGCAAGTAATTGCTCAGCAAGACAAACCCGTACTTGTCTTATCACCAAATAAAACATTGGCAGCACAGCTTTACGAGGAGTTTTCACTCTTTTTTCCGGAAAACCGAGTTGGTTATTTTGTCAGCTACTATGATTATTACCAACCAGAGATATACTTACCCGCACAAGATCTTTATATTCCTAAAGAGACAAAAGTAAACGCTGAAATTGAGCGGCTTCGCGTTGAAGCCACAGCATCACTTGTTCAGAGACCAGACACCATTGTTATTGCTTCTGTCTCGTGCATCTATTCACTTGGCAATCCTCACGACTATCGTCAACTCGCACTTTCATTACAAAAAGGTCAGGAGATCAGTCGATCTGAACTCTTGCGACGCTTAATATTCATTCAGTATGAACGGAATGAAATTGAAAAAGGCCCTGGCACCATTCAGGCAAAAGGTCCCATTGTCGAAGTACAACTTCCCTACCAACGCGAGAAATTGCGCATTGAACTCGAGGGACCGGTCATTAGTCGACTCTCCTACATTAGTCGTCAAGATGGGCATGTCATCGGCTCAATTGATGCTATTTCCATCTTTCCTGCACGTCATTTTGTCGCCACAGAAGAGAAGAAAAATGCTGCTATCACCGGCATCCGTACCGAACTTGAAGAATATTTACCAAAGATAGAAAATCCACTCTACCGCGAACGTTTACGAATGCGCGTTGAACATGATCTTGAGCTTATTGAAGAACAAGGATATTGTTCCGGCATTGAAAATTATTCTGTTTACTTCGATGGCCGTGGTACCGGAAACCCTCCATTCTGCCTCTTTGACTTCTTCCCCAAAGATTTCCTCCTCGTCATTGATGAATCACATGTCGCAATTCCACAACTCCGCGGCATGTACAATGGTGACATGGCTCGCAAAAAAACACTTATTGACTTTGGGTTTAGATTACCCTCTGCACGAGATAACCGACCTCTGAAATTTTCTGAGACTGAGCGATATTTTAACGATGTTATTTTTGTCTCGGCAACACCGGGCGATTATGAACTTGAACAGAGCAGCACCATCGTTGAACAAATTATTCGACCAACCGGTCTGGTCGATCCAGAAATTGAAATTCATGGAAGAGAAGGACAGTTAACGCATCTCGTTGATCAAATTAAAGCAACAAGTGAGAAGGGTTTCAGAACACTCATTACCGTCCTCACCAAAAAATCCGCCGAAGAACTTGCACGCTATCTTCAAGAACGAAAGCTCCGTGTCTGCTATCTCCACCATGACCTGAAAACACCACAACGCACCGAATTATTGCATAAATTGCGGCTTGGTGTATTTGAATGTCTTGTTGGGGTTAACCTTCTGCGAGAAGGTCTCGACCTTCCAGAAGTCGCTCTTGTCGCTATTATGGACGCTGACATCGAAAGTTTCCTCCGCGATAAGCGATCACTCATCCAGACCACCGGCCGCGCTGCGCGTAATAGCAATTCTCGGGTCATTTTCTACGCGGACACCATGACACGATCCATGCAGGGCGCCATCAACGAAACGGGAAGACGCCGCGCACTTCAGATAGCCTACAATGAAGAACATGGCATTATTCCGCAAACCGTTACTCGCGAAGTTACTAAAAGCATCTCAAAATTGCAGCAAGCAATCGCAGCTGCTCAAAAAGGACGAAAAAAAGCCGTTATCAAAGAAGAAGCGACACCATCATCCGACCCATTGGTTCAACTTGCAACCCTTGAAAAGGAGATGGCCGATGCCGCCGCTGGACTTGATTTTGAACGTGCTATTGAACTCCGTGAACGCTGGTTTGCACTACAGAAAAATCACGACACGGAACAAACGTAACATAGTTCGCCTTCCTCATCAGTCACTGTTCCGAAAGCATTCGCTGGTGCCACATTCGATTTTACCAGTTTTGCTGGCTGCTGATCTCGAATATCATCGAGCACAGTCAAGCAGAAGAAAAAATCATTTGCATAATAACAAGTCTGTTTCATACGATTGCGCAGCTGTTTATGCGGAAGCAATGTAACTTTTCGTACTCGCTCACATCTAATCGGCGGCTCAAGATATGAAAAAGGTTGAATAAAGAGCGGCTTACTGCAAACCAAAAGATTTCCCTCTGCATCATAATCAAGCCAAAAACTCTTCTCTTTAAACGGCGTACGGGTATCAAAAAAATATTCCGGAACTATTGGTCGTGACAAATGCCGCTCAGGATAATGCACCGCATGCAACCCAAAACTGCGTAATAAAAGAAAGACCAGAAAAAAAACTCCCAAGAATCGTGCCATAAAGCCACATTCCTGGCGATATATTAGATATTCCATGATATTCCCCTTTCAATTATCCCTATCCATACACTACATTTTTTAAATACTTTTAGTCAATGATTTTCGTTAAGGCTGTTCGTACCCATTCAATGTCGTTCGCCACGCTTACCTTACTCAGAACGAACGGGGACAACTATAAACTGTTCGAATCCGCTTCCTCCGGGACAAGCGAGACCAAAACTGAATGAAAAAAGGGGCAAATGTATTAAAAGTCAGAAAAAGTTTTACCTGCAAGAAAATGGAGATGTAGGTGGGGAACACTCTGCCCAACCCCAGTACCACTGTTAATGAGAACCCTGAAATGCTCAGCACCCGAAATCTCTCGAGAAAGCTGCTGCGCCATACGAAAGAGAGCATTAGCAAGTTTAAAGTCAGACTCGGTCATCGATTGAATGTCGCGAATAGGATTTTTAGGAATAATAAGATAATGAATGGGAGCTTTAGGGGCAATATCCTCGATAACAACAACATCATTATTTTCAGCAATGATTTTCGCTGGAATTTCTCGGTCAATAATTCGTGAAAAAATTGTTTTTTCCACTGAACACCTCGACGAATCAACAAGACCTGGTGCCGGGAGTCGGACTCGAACCGACATGGTATCGCTACCGCGGGATTTTGAGTCCCGTGCGTCTGCCAATTTCGCCACCCCGGCGTTTTTTTATTAGAATAACAGAGAGTATGAAGACGTCAACGAACAAAAGCCGCAAGCGTAACAACAATCATTTTTCATGGTACTGAAAACCTATTCTTTTGCACCTAAACAAACAGTTTCCCCGTTGATCATTAACGACTGCTCTATATTTTGTAAACTTTTTTTTGCTTGTTCTGTGGCATTTTTTCCTGGGAAAGCTTTAACAATAAATTCTTTTTCAGCCTGCACAATAGCAAATCCATCAACACTATCCCATGTACCTTTGCTTATATCAAGCCTATCTTTAAAAAAGTTCGTCACTGCCTTATCTTCAAACATCATTTTGTCAGACATAGATGACGGCCGAACGACCACTACAATACATGAACCAGCAAATTCTTTTGTTCCAGATAAATTACCATCGGGACACAAGAAATAAACGGATAGAGGATTTTCATTGATTTTGTACCGACACTCCGAACCCTTCCAGCCAGCAAGAATATTCGGTTGGCCCTTCACCTCGAACGGAAGCCCATCTTTCCTCAAAAAAGAAAATAGCCATATTCCTACAAAGCTGACAGCACTTACTATCAATGCAGCTATAGCAACCTTACCCGAAGTCCCTATCCCCTTGTTGGCAGGTACCCGCACGATACCCCTCAACGGCTCTTCGACCAGGCCACTTTGATAACAGGTGCAAGAACGAATCACTGCTTTTTCAGCAGCTACGACATCGAAAGCACCTTGAGAAAAAATTATAAGCAGAAGAAAGGCTATTGTTTTTTTTATAAACACTACAACACACCTCCAAAAAAGACCTCTCTAACGCCATAAACATAGCAAAAACATTCATCTTTGTCAAAAAGACAAAACAATCCATAAAATCGGAAAAACTGCAGTAGCACCAGCTCTATAAAACACAACAGAAAAAAGGTGTGGGTTTCCCTAATTAAAAAGAGTCGAAAACTTCACTAGTTCTTTTTAATCAATCTGTTACAATAGAATTAAATGAGTATTGTTTGTATGTTTAATCCCTTTTTAACTCCAGATGAGACATTTTTATGTCACAATCTGAGGAGATAATATGTCAAAAGAGCTGTTGAAACCTTCACAATTTCGCGCAGCCCCGCTCGTTGCACAAGAGGACGAAGGTCTTCAATTAGGCGAACAGGGACGCAGTGATCTTGCAGAGCTCTATTCGGGAACCTTGAATGTATTTAAGGTTGATTCTATCGTCGATGGCGTTATTCTCGATATTATTGATAATGGCGTTCTCGTCGATATTCACTATAAGTCAAATGGACTTATCCCATTATATGAATTCAACGAGCACGAACTCAAAACTCTCAAAAAAGATGACAGTATAAAAGTTGTCATCGAAGAACTCGAAAATCTTGAGGGTGATATTGTCCTTTCGTACGAAAAAGCCAAAGCTCGCGCTGCCTGGAAAGAGGTCATGGACCTCTTTCAAGAAGGTAAGCCGGTCGAAGGTATCGTTACCCACAAAGTTAAAGGTGGACTTAATGTTGATATCGGCATTCCTGCGTTCCTGCCGGGATCTCAGGTCGATATTCAACGTGTCGCGGACTTTGACCAATATGTTGGGCAAAAAGTCACTGCGTACATTATTAAGGTCAACCAGAAGCGCGGCAATGTTATCATTTCACGTCGCAAATACCTCAATGAGCAACGCTCCGAGGTTCGCAAGAAGGTATTGGAAACCCTCAAAGTTGGTCAAATTATTCAAGGTACCGTCAAAAATATCACCAATTATGGTGTCTTCATCGACATCGGCGGTGTTGATGGGCTTCTCCATATTACCGATATGACCTGGGGGCGCATAGCTCACCCAAGCGAGGTAGTAAAGATTGGCGACGTAGTTACCGTTGTCGTTCTTTCAATCGATGAGGTCAACGAGAAGATCTCGCTCGGCATGAAACAGCTTACCGATAATCCATGGGGTGGACTTGGTGATCAAATTAAGGTTGGCGATCGTATTAAAGGTATTATCTCAAGCATCACAGATTACGGGCTCTTTGTAGAAGTAGCCAAAGGTGTTGAAGGGCTTGTTCATATTTCTGAAATCTCATGGACCGACCGCATCAACGACCTTCACAAACATTTCAAAGTCGGACAAGAAGTGGAAGCCCTTGTTGTTTCGATCGACAAAGAAAATCGTCGCATGTCCTTGAGCATCAAACAGCTTAAAGAAAACCCTTGGGATGCTGTTGTTAATACTTTTGAGGTGGGACAAGTCGTCTCCGGAACTGTCCGTAACATCACCGATTTTGGTATTTTTGTACAACTTGCACCAGGACTCGACGGCCTCGTACATATCTCTGACCTATCGTGGACAGAGCATGTAAAACATCCTGCAGATCTCTATAAACGTGGCGACACGGTAAAGGCGGTTATTACCGAGATCAACAAAGAAAAACGTAAGATTTCACTCGGCATCAAACAGCTTGAAGAGAATCCTTGGGAAAATCTTGAAGCAAAATATCCGATTGACTCAACCGTTGAAGGCGAAGTCTCAAAAATCACTGACTTTGGCGCTTTCGTTAAGCTGCCAAGCGGTATTGAAGGACTCGTACATATCTCTGAACTTTCTGGTGACAATGTCGAAAATGTTGGCGACATTCTCAAAGTTGGCGATAAACGCACATTCCGTGTTATTAAAGTCAACCAAGAGGAACATAAACTTGGCCTCAGCCTAAAAGCTAAGACGGAAAAAACTAAGCGCCGAGCACCAGCAGAAGGAACATCTTCACGTGGCTCCGCTCGCCCAACCAAAACAGCTTCAGATCAACCTCGTATGAAGTCACTTCTTCAACTTGAACTTGAAAAACACGTAGCTAAAAACAATGAATCCACAACAACCGAAGAAGAAGTCGAAGTAAACGAGGAAGAGGCATGATGCAAAAGACATTCGGTATGATTAAACCGGGACCTATTGCAGCAAAAGAAGCAGGCGAAGTTATTCGGCTTATTGAACTCAATGGTTTCAACATAATTCGCATGGAAAAACGTCAGCTCTCTAAACAGGATGCAGAGCGTTTTTACGCCGTACATCAAAGCAAACCATTCTTCGGCGAACTTGTTGAGTACATCACTTCTGGTCCAGTGATAATCATGGCGCTTGAACGTGAAAACGCCATCACTGAATGGCGCAACCTCATGGGCGCAACTGATCCGTCAAAAGCAGCAGTCGGGACACTCCGTAAAATGTTCGGAGAAAATATCGGCAACAACGCAGTACATGGCTCTGACGCTCCGGAAACAGCAACATTAGAACTGGGACAGTTCTTTCCGGATTTAAGATAAAACAATAAATGCAAGCAATAAAAAAGTGGGACGGATTTTCCGTCCCACTTTTTTATTCTGTTTATGAATTTCACCGCTATTCTTGTTTCGCTTTCTTGAAAGAAAAAGGTAGTTTGCGAATCTCAACGAGCCATCCTTTTTTAAATGTAATCCGTGCCTGTTCAAATTCAGCAGCAAATTCTTGATCAATTTTTGAAAGGCGTTCTAATGAACCATCGGATTGCAATACTAACGGATCAATGCCTCGAAATTTTCCTGGCTGCACAAACATACCAACCGCACCATGTGTACCAGCCTCATTGATTACAAAGAGATCACGCCAGTGCAAAATTGTATACATGTTTCCCACAATTTCAGGATCACTGCTCGCTTGCAATATTCCCCAGATAGCATCATCAGTACCAAACACAATCATATCACGCGTTAACAACCCTATTTTAAAGGCACGACGCAGAATTTCTCCAAACAAGCGATCACGCATTTGCGTTCCCGGAGAAGACCAAATTTCTAACATCATTTTTAATGCCGCGCGAGCAAAGCTGTTCGCCGAACTTTCATCATCAAAATACCAGTCAGTCCCATTGTGCTTAAGGTTAAAGAAAATTCTTTTGACATCATTGTATGAAAGTACACCATCATACACCGCACCTTGCAAGATGTAATCAATATTATCAGCACACAAATCGGGAGGACTCCTTTTGACTATCATAAAATCAGTTCGATGAAGATCTATGTCAAATAATGAATATTCAAAATTTGCTAATAAATATGCCACGCCACTATCTTTGAGATACTGCCTATGAATATCATCTTGTAAGTAATCTGCTCGACTGACATCTTTTGCCAAACCATAGCCGGTTGAATGGGAAAATGGAGTATGTGAAAAATCATGAGTCAAACCACTTATCTGCTGAGCAAGGCTACCGCCAAAAAGCCTGACCAATGAAAAAACTCCAAGAGAATGGCCATGACGAGTGTAATAGTGGGGACCAGCACAATAATGGCAAACACCATATTGCCGGACATCCTCTAAACGTGAAAAAGCTGATGACCGTAAAATAGCACAGAGAACGGGTTCATTCACAAAAAAATCACCGTATAAAGAATGAACAATATAGCCTATTTGATCACCCTTAACCTCTTCAATGGTAACAAGAGCCCGACCATCCAACTCCAAGGTTGCAAAAAAGACCATTGCTAAAATTAAAAAAAATCTACGATACAAGCACACATCAACTCCCTAAAGACAAAACTCGTTTTTTTTAAGAATTAACCTCAACTATCCATCCCTTCTCAAACATTGTTTTTACCGATTCGAACTCTTTTTCAAACTCCAAATTAAGCTTCGTCAACCGCTCGAGTTTTCCATCAAATTCTAACACTAATGGGTCAACACCTCGAAATTTCCCTTGACGAACAAATACACCTGTCACATTTGGCTCATCATATTTATGAATTACAAATAAATCGAGTCCGTGCCGCACGGTAAACAGAAACTTATTAATTTGTGCATCATTACATTGTTGTAGACGTTGCCATACAAGATCGTCTGTTCCAAAAACAATATCTTTTTGCGAGATAATGCCGAGGTCGACAGCACGACAAAGTGCTTGCCCCAAAATTCTACAAACCATTAAGTTATAAGGCGTTGACCAATTATCAATCATCATACGCAAACAGAATCGTGCAACAGAAAGAGCCGATGTAATGTCATCAAAATACCAATCGGTTCCATTGAAATGTAAATGTGATACTATGTCGTGAACCTCCTCAAGGCCACAGCAACCATCATGCAAAGCACCCTGTAAAATATACTCAATATTATCAGCACACAGATCAGGAGCGGGTTTTTTTACTTGCCCAAAGCCAACGCCCTCATGGGAGACATTCTCTGGGGAGAACCCAAACTCCAACAACAGTTGTGCGACACCCGATTCAGAGAGATATTCCGCATCCATTGCATCTTGTGCATATTCAGCTTTTTTACTGTCAGAAAAAAAGAAATACCCACCAGCATGTGAAAACACGGTGTGTGAAATATCGTGCTTAAGTGCAGCAATCTGTTTCTTAAGATCGCCGCCGTGGAGACGAACCAATGCAAAAGCACCAAGTGAATGATCGTAACGGGTGTATTCACTCGGCTTCACGCAAAAATGATATGGTCCATACTGACGCACATACTTCAATCGTTCAAAACTATGTGATCGAATTAATGCACAAAGCACCGGTTCATCAAAAAACAACTCTCCATACGGTGTTTGCAGATGATAACCAGAAAAATCACCTGTTTCAGATAAAATCTCATGCAATACAACATACTTTCCATTAAATTCAGCGGTCAGGAGGCTGCACAAGAAAACGACTATCCCAAAAATCCTTTGTAGACTAATCATAACGGATATCTCCCTATCTCAAGAAGTGCAAAGTTAAAGTATAAGAGTCGTGATATGCTAAGGCAACCAGTTCCTATTTTTTATCAAAAGGAGACGTAGAAAATGAAAAACCGCTTTTGGACAATCATCACCATTGTCGCTGTAGTTACGGTAATGTTTTGGTTACGAAACTGGTATCGAGCACCCGGCCTGCCAACCCCTCCGAAACTTATCGTCGGTACTACTCCAGATTATGCGCCATTCACCTTCAAAAAAGGAAATGAAATCGTTGGCTTCGACATCGATTTAGCTCGCGAAGTAGCAAAACAATTGGGCAAAGAAATAGAATTTAAAGAGATGCCATTTCAGCTTCTTATCACGCAAGCACAAGAAGGAGGGATTCAACTTATCGCCGCCGGAATATCTTCAACGCCACAACGAGAAACACTTGTTACTTTCACGCAACCATACATTACCAAAGATCCGCTTGTAGTCGTATACCGCACAGATAGCCCTCGCATAAACTCCGTAAAAGATCTCTCAGGAAAAACAATAATTGTTAATCCCGGTTACACCGCTGAAAATTACTTTATGCAAATCCCTAACATCACTCTTGAACGGATACCAACAATCACCGAAGCTGCGAAGAAACTAATCTCAAAAAAAGGTGATTTATTTATCACCACGCTTTCAACGTTAAAACCGCTTCTGGACCAGTTTGGCAACACTGCATTCTCATTTTTTATTATCAATGACGTAGATGAAAATATCGCACTTGCTATCTCGCCACGCTATCCAAATCTTGTTAAAGACGTTAATCGCATTATTAATGAACTCATTGCAGATGGATCCGTAAAAAAATTGCGAGAAAAGTGGCATTTGCAGTGATGGTCGATGTAATCACGCGCAATTCAACCGCAGTACCTTGACATGCTATTACCAGGGTGTTAGATTTCTCTTCGATACTCGATTTAAAATGTCCCTAAACGAACAATACTTTGTATTGTTCACCCCCCTAACCCTTCAACTTTTTCCCAAAAGTTGGAGGGCTTTTTTCTTTTTTTTACTACTCAAAACCCCTGATGTGTCCATTGAACTGGATCTACAGCAATATCATTCACTCGTATCCCCCAAGAAAACTGTGGTCTACCTGCAATCTTTTGCAAGCGTCCAATCACAGTTCCTTTGGTAACAGAATCACCTTCGGTACACGAGCTGAAACTGCCCAGGTTAAGATATAAAGAAACAATACCGAAACCATGATCAATGGCAATTATATTGCCACTCTTTGGATACGTCTTTTTAAGGGCAATAACACCATCCTGTGATGCCCAAACGGCCCCATTAGAATCTCCAATTAAATCAACCAATTCGGCGCGCCCGTATCCTTTCTCTGGAGAAAAGCAGGCCGTTCCAAACAACAACTCCTGCTCATTTACGTGACATGGAGACTCAAATAATCCTTTCCATCTTTTCACCCTATGTGACTGTGCAAAAACAATTTGCAAATCCTGTGCAAGTTCTGGTTCGAGAGCCCCGCGCTCAGCCGCAGTAAGCGAACGTCCTAATTCACATTTTTTACTTTTAAAGGGGAATGACACAACTTGAACACGCCCTTCCAAAACTCCTTTCACGCCAACCCGATCAATAGCACGAATCGACAAAGGATATTCACTGGGGCGTTCATCGCTTTTGACGGGAATAAATGCCTCATAAATGCAGGCATCTTCTCGCTCTTGGAAACAAGGGTAACGCCCATTAAGAAACTCTGCGGTTGCCTCGCCCAATGGTTTGCTCGCCTGAAACTGGACATGAAGCGTCTTTCCTTGAAAAACCCGAAAGACCTTTTCTCGCGTTACCCATGCCAGATTGAGCGGCACATTATCCACAAAAAAGGGAATTTCTAACACCGATTCATTACGTCGATAGGAACCATCAACAACGATTACTTTAAGCGTATGTTCACCATCAGCAAAGGCATCAGTACTCAAAACAAATGGATAGGCAAACTGTTTGCGACATACAGCATACTCCTCAACAAGAGGCTCACCATCAAGCAGCAATGAAACTGAATCAATCTTGTAGCCGTCATACCCTGTCAAGGTGCACGCAATATCACCGGCATAAACCCCATTAATCTCCATCCCTCTTAATTCAATAGTCGGGGGTGTTTTATCGAGGAAATAATGCGCGACACGCACCCCACCCCACCCGAGACAAAGAAACCCAAGTACCAACAAAAAATACTGTTTTTTTTCCATACCTTTTTTACTTCCTCTGAATTTTCACAATTCACGCATCTACCCATTCAAAATACCGACTTATTGACCATACGTAAATGCGAAAAACAACTTGACAAAAACATCAATCATGATATTATATATTTTATAGTTGAAAACTTAAAAAAGTAATTTTGGAAGGCGGAAGGGGCAAAATGCGTTCTGTCTTTTTTTCTGTGTTTATAGTGGTCATCCTTGTTGCTCTTCCTATTCATCTTTCTGGAAGTGAAAAACAAGTCCCTATCTGCAATGTCTGTAAAGAAAAATTTGAGAAAATAATTACTCCTTGTTGCAAACTCTCTTTTTGTAAAGAATGTCTTGCAGGAGAAATTTCAAAAGCTCATAATATCAGCAAACCGCCGAAATGCCCCCAATGTAAAGAAAAATTCAGCGATGAATTTGTTCAAAAAACAATCGCTCCCGTATGTCCCATATGTCAATACCCGTGCACGAACAAAATCACAACACCGTGTAAACAAAACTTTTGTGCCGAATGCCTTAAAGAAGCAGTCAAATACAATGTGGATAGTAAAAAATATCCAGAATGCCCACTTTGTCGCAAGAAATTTAGTGTCGACTTTCTAAACAAGGAACACCTCGTCGAACTGAGCAAATGCGATAAATGTAAAAAATTGACGATCAAGTACCATTTACACAAATACGGAAATGCATCGCTCTGTAAAAAATGTGAGGAAGAAGAAGGAAGGCAATTCCTCTCTTTTTTTGATGAAAGCGAGGATGAGGAAGAAGGACCACCACCTCGTCCATTAACCTTTTCTGGAAGCAGTTCAGACATTAATCAACAAGACGATATCCATCCCTCTGCTCCCTCTATAGAAGAAATGGATGAAAACGACAACCATCAACCCAATCTAGATTCCAGGGAAGAAGAACAGAGGCATCAAGAAAATAGTTACGAAATTGGTGAAAGAGAAAATCAACGGCAACAAACTCACGTTCAATGGCATCCCGAATTCCCATATTCACCAGGTTGCGTAATCTCATTTTTCATGGGACTCTACATGCCACTCTTAGCAAGCACAAAATTACAAAAATACACCCCTTGGCAAATACCACTGTGGAAGCGCTTCGCCTCCAGTTTTCCAATATCTGGCGCAACAGCAATTATATCCCTCTTGCTTTTCCAAAACTGGGAACAAAGCATACACGCACTACACTTCGGCTCTGTTTATCTTTTCTCAGGAAGTCACATCGACAATATAATTGTCGACCTATTGCACCTTGGTCTTTCGCAAGAACTTACACAAAATCGTTCAATAAGCGCGGCTTGGCGAACAGCCTTTTTTACCGGAAACATTCTTGGAACAAGTCTCGGAGGAAGCTGTCGAACGATGCAAACAATAATTGGTCTTGTTAAAAAAGTTATGAAAAAATAATACGGTAAATCTTTTTTGTAAGACTCGCCCTCTGTCGCTTCCAGTTGTAGATAATTGTCGAATGCTCAGTAGTCGTGGTAAGCTGCAATCGTGTAATTCAATCGGTAACAGAGTTACAAATACCATGAAAAATGTAGAACCCTCATCATTTCCTCCGATTCCTGGCGTTTATGTTTTTAAAGCTGCTGATGGAACTATTTTGTACATCGGAAAAGCAAAAAATCTTCATAATCGTATCCGCAGTTATTTTCAAAAAACCGGAGATGAAAAGACTGCGCAACTTATTGCGGCACATGACTCCATTGGTTACATTCCGACGAGAAATGAAATTGAAGCGCTTCTTCTCGAAGCACACCTTATCAAAATCTATCAGCCGCCACTAAATGTTCTACTCAAAAGCGGCCAACCATTTCTCTATCTTGTCTTTACCAAACCAAAAGATCCAAAAAAATTACCTGAACTAATCATTATGCGTCAAAAGCCAAAAACGGGAATTATATTTGGGCCCTTTACTCACAAACGCGAGGTTCGAGTTCTGTACGAACATCTTATCCGTACTTTTCACCTTCTTCTCTGTGGCAAGCAGGTTGCACAAGGATGTCTCGATTATCACCTTGGCCGCTGTGCTGGCACCTGCCGTCCCGATTTTAATCGCGAGGTATATGAACGTCATCTCTCGCTTGCCCAAGCGCTGCTTCAGGGAGATCGAAAAACATTTGTTAAAGAGGTTGAAAAAGAGATCTCCGCCGCTAACGCACGCCTTGATTTTGAACAGTCACAACATCTTCATGAATTATTACAGCAAACAGAATTCCTCTTCACCACCCTCGAAAGTGGCTTTTCGACCGCACGCTATGCTCGCTTTACTCAAGCCGTTCTCAGCCCCACACTTCCTAATCGCAAAGAATATGAAGAGGCGGCAAATGAACTAAAAAAACTTCTTCACCTCAAAACTCTTCCTCAATCTATTGACTGCTTTGACGTCTCGCACTTTCAGAGTCATGCTCTCGTTGGTGCCTGTGTCCGTTTTGTAAATGGTGTACCAGCTCCAGATAAATACCGAAGATTCAGAATTAAAACACTCAACCGACAAGACGATTACGCAGCTTTACAGGAGATAGTCTCACGAAGATATCGTGAAGGAGACCACCCTGATATCATACTAATCGATGGTGGTAAAGGACAACGCAACGCGGTCGAATCTCTTGTCGCACCCACCCCATGCATCAGTCTCGCCAAACGGGAAGAAACTCTAATAACAGCAGAACACCCTGACGGTATCAAACTCGATGTTGCTACCCCGCTCGGCAAACTCCTCATTAGCCTCAGAAACCAAACTCATTACCAGGCAATCAGCTATCATCGTATCGCCCGAGCTCGTTCTTCAAGTCCTTCATGATTCTACCTCGAACATGCTACGCTTGATCTAGAAAAAAGATCTGACATATTCAAAAGGAGTGTTATGAAAAGGCTTTTCTATTTTGCAATGCTTACCACCATCACATTAAATATTACCTATGCAAAATCAGTCCTCACTCTCGAACAGAATGAAATTATCGACCGAAAGCAGGTGGCTCATCTACCGGCCGCAGCACAACGTGAATGGCGCGCTCTCACTGCATGCTACCGACATCAACTCAGTAAACATTGCAATCTCTGCAACCGTTCACTTCGAGAGAAATACAGAGGCGGCAACCGAGAGGAGTACACGCATCTATTAGCAACGTCTGCTTCTCGTATAATCAACACAATAGACCAAATGGTTGAATTTCATCGAAAGCATGGAACACCAGAGGCGGCTATTGCTCAACTCAAAACACAACTAAAACGTAACATTTACGAATGGCTTACGTGACACTTAACCGCCAGTCACCACAATTTTTTCTCCAGATCGTCCCATAGCAAGATGTTCTCGCGCTTGCCGCTCAACATAAAAAAGATCGCGCTGCCACGCCTCTATGTCGCGCTCCAGACGAGCAATCTCATGGCGCTCTTTGTTCACAACTGTCGATAATTTCTCATACTCATTCCGCGCTTGCCAAAACGCACGTAACCCTGTTTCACCCCACAGATACCAGACCATAAAAATGGCAATAAACAGGACGCTCAAAAAGAATGACAACCTAATCTTCACGCCAGCTCTCCGCCAAAAACCGTTTCTCAACCTTCTGCCAATCAATCAATTGCCACCAATTATCAAGAAATTCGGCGCGACGATTTTGATATTTAAGGTAATAGGCATGCTCCCACACATCAACCACTAGTAAAGGAACATATTTCGCAGCTGTAGGCAGGTCATGTCCCGGCGTTGAAAGAATCCACAGTTTGCCTGCGGTATCCCGCACCAACCATGTCCATCCGGACCCAAAAAAAGATGCTGCCGCCGCTTTGAAATCCTTTTCAAATTTTTCAATTGATCCAAAATCACGAACAAGTGCTGCGGCAAATGCATTCCTCTTATTTAAACTTAAGCCACCAGGCGCCATACTCCGCCAAAAGAAATCATGAACCCAAAGCCCACCACCATTATTCCTTACGCTCATCCGCACTGTCTCAGGAATATCGTTAAGGTTAGTCAAAAGATCAATAAGAGGTCTTTTCCAATATTCCGGGTACCCTTTCAGGGATGCCTCTAATTTGTCAAAATATCCTCGATGATGCTTAGTGTAATGGATCTCAACCGTACGCGCGTCCATCTGTGGCTCAAGAGCATCAAACGCATAGGGCAATGGCTGGAATACCATAATTATACCCCCAGCAATTCTTGCATCGCTTTAACCAACCGTTCAGCATCCTCAATACTATTATAGATATAGAAGCTTGCTCGCACCGAATTGGGCACACCTAACTTATTATGCAATGGTTGTGCACAATGATGTCCTGCGCGCACAGCAATGCCACGAGAATCAAGAAATGCCGCTACATCATGAGAATGCATACCTTCTACCGAAAAACTAACCAGATGACCTTCTGACCGCAGTTTTTCAATTGGACCTAAAATACGCACCTGATTAAGAGGCAAAAGTCCATCAACAACACGTCGACAGAGTTCAGCTTCAAATTCAGCTACCCAATCAAAATCAACATTCTGATTAATATATTCAATGGCAGCTCCAAGCCCAACAACCTGAGCTATTGCAGGAGTTCCTGCTTCAAGGCGCTGCGGCACAGGTCGCCAGATACTGTCGTGCCAATCAACGGAGAGCACCATACTCCCACCAACCATAAGAGGCTCAAAGGTTTCGTGCAACTTTTTATTTACATAGAAAGCACCTACGCCAGTTGGTGCCATCAGTTTATGCGGCGCTATTACAAGACAGTCACACCCAATCGCGCGCACATCTATACGAGAACGGGGTGCAGATTGTGCGGCATCAACAATAAATACTGCTCCTACTTCGTGCGCTCGCTTTGCAATGCGGTCAAGATGAATATCAATACCAATTACATTCGAGCCACCAGTAACCGAAACTACCTTGGTACGAGGAGTAATAACGGTATCAACTGCTGCATAATCAAGGTCACCCTCCTCAGTAATCGGAATAAATTTGAGGACAACCCCTATCTCTTTCTCTAAACGCTGCCAAGGAACAAGATTCGCATGATGTTCCATTTCGGTAACCACAACCTCATCACCGGCCTTCAAATTGTATCGAGCCCAACCCGCAGCAATTGTGTTTAGGCTTTCGGTTGCCCCATGAGTAAAAACAATTTCAGAAATATCTTCGGCATTTAAAAAGGCTCTTACGTTTTCACGAGCGCGCTCATACAATACTGTCGCCGTCTCAGCTAAAGTATAAATACCACGGTGAACTGGCGCATTCTCTTTGCGACAAAATTGATCTACACAATCAATAACATACTGTGGCTTCTGAGCCGTTGCGGCATTATCACAATACGCAAGCGAACTATGCTCTTTTAATAGCGGGAAATCGTCCCTAAACTGTCGTTTCACAGATCCTCTCCTTTTTAAGCTGTATCAGTCCCTATTTTATAGTATACCTATACCCAACTCTTTTTTTTAAGAATCACTCTTTTGTTTTTTTGCTCGGTAACCGATCAGTACATCCGCTCTTACGTTTCTTATTATTTTCGCTATGCGTAAACCTTTTCTCAAAAAATTCAACTGTATTTTGGGGCCTACTTAATTTCTTCGTCACAACATCCAGTTCTTGCGGTGGCAAAAACTCCCGCTTTATAAGTCGTTTGAGTAATGCTTGAGTATACCCTTCCTCAATCGACTTCTGCTTCATAATCCCAAATAAGACTTTCGCAAAAGAACCTCTCGTCTCCACACTTTTTATCAGTTCCTCGTGCGATGCTCCGATAATAGGGAACATCTCTCGCAACTTCACATTAATCTGCTTATCAACGCAACACACTCTCATGGTTTCATGCAATTCATCAAACAACTTCCTGTTTTTCCCAAATGAAACTTGATTAATCACCAGAGAAAAAAGTTCTGGCAAATCATGCCCACATTGAATTTTGTCTTTAAAGTAATTACCCATCTTATTACCGAAAATGCGATGTTTTGCAAAAAATTCCTTATAAAAATTCCGAATTTTTATCGTTTCGGCGTTTCCCTCATCAAAATTCACATTAATAGCCGAATATCCGAGCAACCGCGCAATCACTGTACCGGCACCCCCTTTAAGATCTTCAATAATCAACGTATCCCTTTTGCCAAGTATAGATGGAGGATTTTTGCGAAGAAATTTGATCAGAAACTCCTCGTTTCCTAATGCCACCAAGGCCTCATATACCGGCCAATAAACATTGGCCCCTTTGTTTTGTTGCATTGCAAAATCTAAGAAAACTGTTCTGTTAGAGTCTGACAAAAATGAAAGAAATGACCGTCCAGCACAATCAACGGGAGATGCACCTTCGACAAGAAGGGTAAACATAATATCAGGAAGAGATTCTTTGGCGGCAAGAGTAAGAGAAGAACTCCAACTAAGCAAATCCACCGAACGGTCCTGGTCGAGGCCAAAACTACTGTTTTTAAGTTTTTCAATCACATAACGTACCAAAGCACTCACCTCAGCATATGCATTCTGTTCGTCAGAGAAATTCCCACAAGGACATTCATTATTGTTGACAAGGGAAGATAAAAACGTGAACGTTCGTTGCTCAACTGGCACATCACGCCACTTCTGTGCAGCCCTATAGATCAGCCACTGAAGAGCGGTTGGCGACTCAACTCCTTCGGTATGCTCTTCTTTTAAGAAAAGAGATGACTCTCTCTTAAAAGCCTCCACCCCTAATACTTCAATTATCCTTCTAACAAAAAAATCTTTACCGCAAATTACCGCGATATCAAGCGGAGAACAGTAAAACCTTACACCTCCGACCAGGTGAGGGGTGGCCAAATTTACATATCGCGACTTTTCACGGTTTCTCTTCCACTGTTCCAAAAACCAATCAACAGTTTTTTCATAACCTTTAGAAAGAGCATAGGTAAATAATGTATAAAACCACCGTTCTCCCGAAACATTAAGTAACCATTCATCTTCTTGCAAACATTTAACAACGGCGAGACAACCTTCATCGGAAAAATAAGACGGATTCTGTTTTAGAGATTCAAATGTGTCAATCAACAAATCAATCCAATGTGATGGATTATCTACTTCAGAATTGGTAATTAAAGGAGACAGTTTGAATGGATCATATGGATCATCATCAACCTCTACACCATTTTTTACCTGCCCCCACCCCTCTTTGGTAAAATTAAATACTTTTTTGCTCCACTCATCGTCCATCGCAACCAGACCCAAACAAAACCCAAGTGCTAAAAAAGTAAAAATTGACATCCCCCTCACTGAACACCACCATCAAAACGTAAGATTTCTCTACAGAAACCACTTAAATATGACAGCATCAATGAGTTAAAACAAGAAAAAGCGGTTACTTTTATTAGAAGTAACCGCTCTAGTAGTTTATAAAATCGTCATTACCCGGCGATTTTCCAACCAAGCATAAAACCGAAAATAATCATTATCCAAGCAATAATATGAGCTTTAAGCCACACAAAGATATCTGCCCCAAAAGTCTGGAGCGAAGGAAAATCACTTAAACCCAAAAGATGTGCAAGCGGTATGGTATTGAAGGTAATGACTCCAAAATAGTTAAGAACAAAAAGAGTGATCGCTAACACCACAGTGACGATCAGTGCGTAACGTCCCATGAGACGCGCCAAGAAACCAAAAACAAGACCAACGAAAAGGCCAGCGCCCCCTTCAATAAGCCACTCGGGATATCCCGCAAAAGCAGCTTTTACACTTCCCCACATTTCACGAACTGCATTCATTCCATTTCTCCTTCGGATGATTATAGAGTAGACGGCGCCCTGAAAAGACGCCGTCTACCTTTATTTCATTTGTAAGCCAGAAACCCGACCTACCTCAATGATACAACCGTACACCAGGTACAATTTTACATCACTGTTTCACGAAGTGCACGACCTGGCTTGAATTTAGGAACACGTTTTGCTGCAATTTTCATTTTTTGGCCAGTCGAAGGATTTACCCCAATACGCTCTTTACGCTTGATGACCCCAAAAGTACCAAATCCGGTCAACGAAACTGAATCACCCTGTTTCAATGCCTTGCGAACAGTGCGGATAAAGCTTTCTAAACAGTTCTTACATGCCGATTTTGGCATGCGAGATTCTTTGGCCATTTTTTCTATCAATTGTGCCTTATTCATAACATAATCCTCAATCTTTTTTTCGGTTTATCCCTACTCCTCCGCTCCATACTCTATCGAAACGGACACAACAAGCACTACCTGTACATTATTGAACAAAAAATTTTTGTCAAATTTTTTATAACACAATTTCTGATTACGACGAAAAATGAGAGGTTTTCTTAGCTCCTCCGCCCCATACCCAACAAGCCTAAATTTCTTAAATCGCCTGTTTTTTGTAAAGAAAAATATTTTACATATTTGGGATAGATGGTGCCGAGGGCCGGACTCGAACCGGCACGACCAAAAAGCCGAAGGATTTTAAGTCCTTTGCGTCTACCTATTCCGCCACCTCGGCAAAAAAAGATTTTAAAAGATTGGAGGCGGCACCCGGACTCGAACCGGGGATGAGGGTTTTGCAGACCCTTGCCTTACCACTTGGCTATGCCGCCAGACCTTAAGAAGCTTCGATTTAAAAGCCCCTACGCTTGCATCTTAACTTGTTTAATCAATTTCTGCAACTCCTGCGCACTAATAATTCGCACATTTCCATGAGGAACTACTGGCTCATATTTTCGAGAAAGGTAGGCTTCCTGTGCCAAGCCCTCAACCCCGAAATCTGCAGGGAATTCTTTGCTCAGCTGGTACCACTCTGCCATACCTCCTTCGTAAGCCCGCGCATCAAAGCCCATCTCTGTAAGCATCTGAGCGCCATCGCCACTCCCAGAGCACTGATAGTTTGAACAGTAAAGAATCACCGGAACCGATTTCTCCCATGACCTTGCCGTGTCTTTCAACTTCTCGAATGGTACATTAATTGATACGACACCCGAAGCAGCATCCCCTTTAATCGATGCATCATCGAAATATTTCTTGTCGAGAACATTCACAATCCGTAGCTTTGGTGCCTTTTTTTCACCTTTTTTCCCAAACCAACCACAACCGGCAAGCATCACAACAGCGATACCTAACACACCAAGCAACAGCTCACTTTTCATCGCCACAACCCTTTATCGAACCACGTTACAGCATCTATTCCAACGCACTTTTGACCAAAATGAGATAGGATGAGTAACCAAATCCCAAATAAGCCATCCCTCCGAACTATCAATAGAGAGAAGTCGCCAGATAATAATTCCATGAATTAACTCTTCTTTTAGCGGCTTACCCCAACACCGCACATCGTAACTTCCCAGGCGATTATCGCCCATTACCCAATACTCATTAGGACCCAGCACAAATGGACCATACACATCACTACCCGACGTTCCAAAATATGGATACGAAAAGTAAGCGTCTCGAGGTGTGCCTGGCACCAATTCTGAGGGAACATAAGGATGTTTAACAAGATCTCGCTCACTCATTTTATAGAATGGCTGCTCATCCAGCGGCTTATTCGGATCATAAGACCGAGCATTCAGGCAATCATTTTTATGTCCAAGCGACGGAAAAACACACTGCTCAGAACCAAGCACATAAATAAGCGGATACTTGTTAACATACGGCTCATGAAGCAGCTCTCCATTAATGTAGACAACCGGTTTCCCATTCTCAATGCGACCTTCCACCCTGTCACCTGGCACACCGATAACTCGTTTAGTCCAATTTCCTGGCCCCCAGACATATCGCTGCCACCAGTACTTCAAAGGATTTTTTGAATACGCAAAAGTCGGATCATTAAAAGCAATCACATCCCCTCTTTTAAAAAGCGGAGCACGCGCCCCCCCCCATCCAAACATTCGGGCCGCAACACGCTTTATTTTACGAACCCATGGGGTAAACTTGTCAGCAATAAACCGTTCGCCAACCAACATAGTTGTCTCCATCGACCCGGATGGTACCTGATAAAGCCCAAAAACGCACGTTCTAATAACAAAGACAAAAAGCAACAATATAGCTATCTGGGTGACAAAGTGTCGTTGATCAAGCCACGCATTGATACGTTTAAACATAAAAAGCACTCCTTAATTTATATCAATGTTAATTTTTGCAAGTTTCCGAATTACACTGCCGAAGGTGTTAAAAAGTAAAACGGATTAACATATCTACCCTTGTAAATCGCGCCAAGATGAAGATGTGACCCATCTCCACGTCCACGCACAGATCCCGTATTCCCTACTTTACCAATTAATTTCCCAATCGTCACCTCGTCACCACACGAGATAAGGATCTTGCTCAAATGGGCATAAAGCGTTAGCAAGCCATCCCCATGATCGATCACGATAACTTTTCCATACCCCCCGTGCCAGCCAGCAAAAACTACAAAACCTCCCTGTGCTGCACGAATAGGGGTTCCTTTTGGTGCCGCAAAATCAACGCCATAATGGAACCCTCGTTTCCCATTCGCACGACGCCGCGGCCCCCACGGAGAGCTCAGCCAACAATCCTTCCGATTTATTGGCATCCGTAGCCGAGGTCTCCACGTGTCCTCATAAAACTGCATCTGTCTGGCCGCAGCAACTTTTGGCAAATACCGCAGCAGGGAAGGCGACTTCTGCCCATTTCTTCGCGAGGTTCGTAGAGGAGAACCAACTAATCGGTCGGGGGCACTTCTATAAAGACGATCAATCTCACTTATTCCGATACCACTCTTACGTGCATGAACCCTGGCACCCGTTTTTAGATACTGCGGGGTTCTGTCAACCGACGGTTTAAATTCATCAATCTGCTGGGGAGACAGAGACCGAGACGGCACCCGATGAAAACTTCGCGCTTGTAGTAACCGGCCAGAGCGCTGCCACGAAAATTGATAAGAAACAAAGCTCCAAAGAGCCCCAGAAAAACAAAAGACAACGAATAGCCGCGCAAATTGAACCGGCTGCGTCATAATTCGCCATAAAAAAGTTCTTCGCCATATTGTCATTAGATACTACTCAGGTTTTTAGCCTTCAGTCTTTTGTATTAGAGCCTCCTGATCTAAAAACCACTGCCGTACCCGCTCAGTAAATTCTTTATCACTCTCGCCTTCACGCAATTTTATAGGCTCACCAACGATCATACGCAGTGGGTGATCATAGACCCAAAAAGTCTGAGGTGGATACACTAAACTGTTATATGGCATGTAGACCGGGATAACCGGACGCTCTGCCCTTCGGGTCAAGATAGCAAAACCGCGCAAAAAAGTATGCAATTTTCCATCGGCAAAACGAGTCCCCTCAGGGAAAATAATAATATGACACGGCAATGAACTTAGAGAACGCATGCTTCTCAAAAAATCTCGGGCAGCACCGGCCGCACGCTCCCGCTCAAGAGGTATTGTAAGCTTGCGCATAAAAAAGCCTAAAACTGGCTTTTTGGCGTGATATGTTAAAGCATACCAAATATGCGGATGCTTTCGCATCAGACTTCCAACCATCAAAAGATCTAAAGTCGATTGATGGTTAGCTACAAAAATAGCATTTCCTCGTGGCAAATTTTTGAGTCCCTCTACTTTTAACGGTGTCGCTATTGCCCACAATAAGGCACGGTACCACCAGTCAAGCAACGTAAAAAGAAAACAATTCTTACACCTGCATAAATCTGGTGTCACCAACAACAAGAAAAAAATCGGGGGAATCGTTACCAACATAACGAGCCCAACACGAACGTAACGGTAGATTGACCTAAAAAACAACTTAACCATAATTCTCCCTCCCCTTGCCGTATCCTAACACAGGTCTATTCGCCATTCCCATAGATTGAATAACAGCTCCCATAGGACCACCGCCTTAATTGACAAATCATGCCAGATCTGCCATACTATTCTTATTGCATTTATCCTGAGATTAAAGATAAAAATCCTTGGAGAAAATAATAATGCGTAAATTGCTTTTATTCTTATCTTTTTCATGCCTCGCCACTTCACCACTTTCGGCAGAATTCTCATGGAGTTCGCTCTATCAACTGGTCCACCAGTACAAATATCCACTCATTGGGGCAACGGCCACGCTTGTGGGAGCTGGTACTCTCACCACCGTGTATGGCTTTCAAAATTCAAAAAACGCTATAAAGACTGCTTTTAGAGCTATTTCAGGGCTTGAAGTTCCCCACATCTTTGTACTTGGCGGCCTCGGTATCGGTGGTCTTTATTTGGCTAACAAGTACTTGCCGTCACTGCTTGGGCTCAGTACCAGCATCGGAAACGGAGTCAAAGAAAATGCAACCTCCTTGGGTAATATAATTTGGGGAAATATAACTCTCAAAAGCACACTGGGATTAATTGGCGCTGTTGTCCTCATTGCAGGGGGATACAAAATCAGCACAATGCTCTGGAACGCATATACACAACCATTGGCCTTAGACGAATTTGAGGTCACAGAGGGAGTTGAAACAAAACTTCACCCCCTCAACAATTCCTATTGCTTGTGCGTCACCACTGAGAATATTATTCAAAAATGCGTCCAAATCAGTAAAAACGAATTTGGAAAACCAATCCTCAAACTAGTAACAGATGACCTCCAAAATGAAATCGTAAATAAAAAGCTGATCGGCAACAACCAGGACAACGCTTTTCTCGTCCAAGACACGAAGAGTAACGGAATATCTTTTCACCAAGTAAAATTTGAAAACAACAAGATCAGTATCTCAAAAGGATTAACAGTTATTCACCCCGAGACAGCAGAAAACAAAAGGTTCGCCATTTCTCCGGACGGAAATCAGGTAGCCATCGTGTACACCTTACTCGAACCGATAGATAAGAATAATAAAGAGAAAGGAAGCAACCATTATCTCTACATCAATTTGCATGTTTTAAATAATAAGAAGTTTATCGATTACAAAGGCAAATTCAAAGTTGATAATATTAACCTGGCAAACCAAAACCATAACATATATTTCGACAAACAAAACGTAATATTTGTCGACAAGGATAATAAGATTACCGCATCATTCAAAAAAGAAAACCCAAACAACCGGAACATCGTCTCAAAGAATGAAATAGAACCTAATGAATCCATACTCCCACTTTCTAATCGCACCGTAATCATCCTTCCAAAAACAAAACTGCAACAGATAACACCAGGCAACCAAAGAATCATCGCCGCTGCACTTGACACCACAAACAACTTGCTGCTCCATTTCTGGACATACTCGACAACAGATCAGACAATTCGCTTTAAAGATTTGAAAAAAACGGGAGAAGAATGGATAATCAAAGGAGAAGACGAATACTGGATGATCTATCCAAAGTTCTCACCTGAGCGAACAGTACTTTCCCATGCACTCGAGCTTTTGTATCTCAATAGCACCGGAGAAATTGAAAAGATAACACCGAAACAAAAAATGAAGCTTGGTTTTAAAAACTTTAAAGAAAAAATTACCTCTTCCCAAAACATACAGAAGCTTCAAATCACTGGGAACAACTTCATCATCAACAACCGGTTTGTGACGCCTTTGCCAGACAAATTTACTCAACCGTAACTGATTTTGCTAAATTACGGGGTTTGTCGACCGGACGATTAAGCTTTACCGCACAATGATAAACTAACAGTTGCATAACGCCAACCATGGCAATCGACGCCAAGAGCGGTGCCACGCGAGGAAAAACAAACGCCTCATCAGCCAAAGAAAGCAACTCTTCTTGCTCTGCAAAACAAAAAACAAGAAGATGTCCACCTCGTGCCTTAACCTCTTGCGCATTAACAAGCAATTTTCGGTAGACTACTGAATCAAGAGTAGAAAAGATACAAACCGGAGTCCGCTCGTCAATGAGAGCTATCGGCCCATGCTTAAGTTCACCCGCAGGATAGCAGTCAACAAACGCATAGACAATCTCCTTATATTTAAGGGCAGCCTCACCGGCAAACGCAAAACCCTGTCCACGCCCTAAAAAAATGAATTTTTCATACGCTGCATAATATGACGAAAGACGAAGCGCAATCTCAGGCTCATATCGAATCATCGCCTCCTCAAGAACCTCTGCTGCCAACAATAGATCATCCTCTGCTCGCAAAAGCATCTTTCGATCAAGCAAACCACGGTGAACAGCCATACGATGCGCAACCCAATAAAGAAGCGCTACCTGTGCGGTAAATGATTTAGTTGATGCAACCGCAACTTCACGGCGAGCCTGCGTCAAAAGAACGCCATCAGCTTCACGCACCATACTGCTCGTCGGCACATTCACCAGAGCGGTCGCGGAAAAACCTTTTTTCTGCACCAATCTCAACGCCTCGAGGGTATCCGCTGTCTCGCCTGACTGCGATAAAAAACAGAAAAGGTCTGCTTGGCATCCAAAAAAAGTTTTATATCGAAATTCCGACGCTAAAGAAACCGACATCGACAAGTGAGCTATTTCTTCAAAAAAATATGCCGCCACTGATGCTGCATACGCTGATGTGCCACAACCAATAGCACAAATACGCTCAACATCAGAACGAGCAAAGCCACCATTATCCCACTCTTCCTTGGTCAAACTCCGACAGTACGAGACGGTATCCTGAACCACCTTTTTCTGCTCATAAATCTCCTTGAGCATAAAATGATCAAACCCACCGCGCGCTACTTCATGCCAAGTTGAAGAGATACGCTGCTCAGGAACATCAAAAACCGTACCATTCGGCGAAAAAATTGAAAGACCTTCCCGCACCGATACCACAGCGCAACTTTCATCAGGCAAAAAAACAACTCGCGCGGTCTTTTCGGCAAAAGCGAGAGGATCAGAAGCCACAAAGAAGGCATCTTCACCAACTCCAACACAAAGAGGAGATCGTCGACGCAAAAGAAAAAGTTTGTCAGGAAAATAACTGGACATCAAGACACATGCAAAGGCACCCTCAAGCTGCGAAGCAAGCAATCGAAGCGCCTTATTCAAATCACCCGGATACCGCGACAACGCTTCTCCAAAAAGATGCGCAATAACCTCAGTATCGGTTTCAGAAGAAAAAGAACACCCCCCTGCAGAAAGTCGATAACGGTGCTCAGAAAAATTCTCGATTATACCATTATGAACAACGGCAATACTTTTTTCCGTGTTAAAATGGGGGTGTGCATTTTCCTCAGTAGCTGCTCCATGCGTCGCCCAACGCGTATGCCCTATCCCAACAACACCATCAAACGGATCAGTCTGACACCGTCGCTCAAGCTCAGAAAAGGGGCCAACCGCTTTAACCCAACGTAATCGCGAGGTCTGATGACAGAAACAGACAAAACCTGCAGAATCGTATCCACGATACTCAAGCTGCCGCAAACCCTCAAGCACTGCATTTCGGGCACTGCCACGTCCCAAATAGCCGACGATGCCACACATCGCCCACCCCCGCAAACTTTAGAATTAACGTTTTACAAACTGGAAGCTACGACGTGCTCCTTTTTTACCGTATTTTTTACGTTCTTTAACGCGATCATCAACGGTGAGAAGTCCAAACTGACGCAGAACAGATTTAAGTTCCGGGTCAGCTTTAACAGCAGCACGGGCAATACCAAGTTTTACCGCATCAGCCTGTCCATGCAAGCCACCGCCAGAAACATTTACTTCAACGTCATAATTCGCAAGAGCAGGAACAACGGTCGCAGGAATCTTTACCGCAAGACGCGCAACATCTGTGTCAAAATACTGAGCAAACGGTCTCCCGTTGACCGTAACCTGGCCATTTCCGCGGCGCAAGAAAACACGCGCCACTGCAGATTTACGGCGACCGGTAGCAAGAGAAAGAGGCGCGAAACGCTTCTTTTTTTCTCCAGCAGCGTCAACCCGCACTTTTGATCCTTTTCCTTTAACTGTCTGTCTTACCGCGTTCATAATAAGTGCAATCCCTTCAAAAAAAAACAATTTAAAACGAACTGGAGCCGATGAGCGGACTTGAACCGCCGACCTATTGATTACGAATCAATTGCTCTACCAACTGAGCTACATCGGCACCCTGTTTTTAGCATACCACGTCCAGGAGATTAGACAACTGAGATCTTCGGTTTCACCAGCCCTGACTCCGTCCCTCAAAGCGACGCTCCTCAAAAAACTTTTTCAGAAGTTCACGCGATTCGATGTGGCCAACCCCGCCCGTAATGTTCTTGATTGGGCGGTCGTATAAACGATGCACCCATTCTCTATCCTGACAAAAGCCAAAACGTGGTGACGGTGCACCATACACAATTCGCTCAATACGGCTCAAAACAATACAACCAACACACATGAGGCAAGGTTCGAGAGTAACGTAAATCGTACACCCATCAAGGCGCCAATCGCGCAGAGAAATGCAAGCCTGTCGAATTGCATTCATCTCCGCATGCTGATCCTGACACAGCTGCGTTTCTGTTTCATTAAATCCTTCACCGATGATATCTCCTGATCGTGAAACCACAACAGCTCCAATAGGAATCTCGCCACGCACCGCAGCTTGCTCAGCAAGTGCCAACGCATGTCCCATATACCCGATATCGTCTTCCATTTCTCCTCTTCCCCTTCTGAAAGGATTAAGCCGGCACCGGGCCCAATGTACTAAACGATGCTGTCAGAGTACAGGTTTTTCAAAAACCTAAACATCGGGCAACAATAAACGGAACCATAAAAATACCCGTGAAACAATAGAAGACATTTTTAAGCTCTTTATTAAATTCAATGCGCGCTTTTCTACGCCCTTCCACATCTTCCTCACCCCAAGAAAGCCCATAGCGAAAACCAACATCCTTCACATATGCGATAACCTCTTTATCTTTCGTTTCTAAAGCAACATCAAGGACCGACCGACCATCAGGTGAGCAATATTCAAATGCCGGAACAGCTTTTTTGCCATCTGGTCCAGCACCTTCGGTACCAGTCAAACTTCCATAAGCTTCCACAAGCTCCTTCAATGCTGACAATGGCTGTCTCTCCCCGAGGGCTTCAAAGAAAAGTTGCGAATTTTCTTTAACGATCCTTCCACTATCGCGTCTAAGAAGTTTTTCAACATGCTCCCATTTTTTCTGTTTAACCAACTCCCGATACTTCTGAAGGATCCCACTAGACCAATATCGTTGGTATAAGTAACGGCCGCCGCATAGGCCAAACAATACCGACCCTGTTTCTGAAGCCACTTCAGAAACAGTTTCACATGCAGCCTGCAGAATCCCTCCTTTACTCTTTTCTGGCTGCGCAGCTACATTTTCTGACATTGAAAAGAGCGGAACAGAAAGCAATAAGCTAAAAATAAGCGTCAACCTAATAGAGCAAAATTTTACATCAAACATAAAAACCTCCAAATTTCACCCAGTCAAAGTGGGACAAAGATACCATTTATAAGAACTAGAAAAGCTAAGCATAAAAAGTATATCTAAAAAGATAAATTCTGTCACTTCTTCAAGCGCGAAACCCCATGCAAACTCTTGGCAAAAAGGCACTTTTTTTGTACAATTGAAGAGGTAGCATTGCGCCACTTTTTTAACCCCTATTCGCGTGTTACCAAAGATCACTTTTCACCGAAAGGCTTCTATATGGCAAAAAAACCGCAAGGCCCCTCTGATTCATCTGCCTACTCAGCCCAGTCAATCCGCGTAATGGAAGGATTGGAAGCGGTCAGAAAACGTCCTGGCATGTATATTGGCTCAACGGGACCATCCGGGCTTCATCACCTTGTATACGAGGTGGTCGACAATTCGGTAGACGAGGCGCTTGCCGGCTTTTGCAACAACATCGCAATCACCATCCACGAGGATGGGTCCTGCTCAGTCCGAGATAATGGCCGTGGCATTCCAACCGAAATCCACAAAGAATCAGGTATCTCTGCCGCCGAAGTGGTCATGACTAAACTCCATGCCGGCGGAAAGTTTGACAAAGAGTCATATAAATTCTCTGGTGGCCTCCATGGCGTTGGGGTCTCAGTTGTCAATGCTTTGTCGAAAACCCTTGAGCTCACCATTTTCCGCGATGGAAGCATCTTCCAACAGGTTTTCCATAAAGGAAAACCTGAAGCTCCTCTTGCGGTCGTTGGATCAACAATTGAACGTGGTACGCTAATCAGATTTACCCCAGATCCGACTATTTTTACTGAGACAACCGAATTTAGTTTTGATCGTCTCTCGTCCCGTCTTCGCGAACTTGCTTTCTTAAACAAAGGACTTCGAATCTCCTTGCTCGATGAGCAAAGCAATCAGGAAGAATCATTCTACTTTGAGGGGGGTATCGTTTCATTCGTTGAGCACATCAACAAAAAGAAAAATCCGCTCTTTTCTGAGGTCATTTATGTCCATCATGAAGATGAGCAATATGTCTTTGAGTGTGCTCTGCAATACAATGATGGGTACGATGAACAATTCTATTCATTCGTAAACAATATCAACACCACCGAAGGCGGAACTCATGTCGCCGGTTTTAAAGCAGCACTTACTAAAGCATGCAATAAGCGGGCACTCGAAATGGGTATTCTAAAAGGGGATACCACTTTTTCAAGCGAAGATGTTCGAGAAGGACTTGTTTGCATTATTAGTATCAAAGTTCCAGAGCCACAGTTTGAAGGACAAACAAAGACAAAGCTTGGCAACAGTGAAGTCAAAGGTCTTGTTAGTTCATGGGTCTTTAATTTCTTGGATACTTATTTTGAAGAAAATCCATCCATCGCTCGTAAAATTTTTCAAAAATCAGAACTCACGATGCGTGCTCGTGAGGCAGCGCGCAGGGCACGCGAAATCACGCGCCGCAAAAGTGAGCTTGAAGCAACAGTATTACCTGGGAAATTAGCAGACTGCTCTCTCGAAAACCCTGCACAATGCGAATTATTCATCGTCGAGGGTGACTCGGCCGGTGGTTCTGCAAAGGGAGCGCGTGATCGCTTTACGCAGGCAATCCTGCCGCTTCGCGGTAAAATTTTAAATGTCGAAAAAGCACGACTTGACCGAGCATTATCAAATGAAGAGATTAAGGCACTTATATCTGCTATCGGATGTGGTATCGATCGTGGAGGTGAAGAAGGATTTAATATCGATGCGGCCCGCTACCACAAAATCATCCTCATGACAGATGCTGACGTCGACGGCTCACATATTCGTAGTCTTCTACTTACCTTCTTTTTCCGTTACCTCAAGCCGGTCATTGAAAAGGGGTATCTGTATATCGCACAACCACCACTCTACAAAATTAAAATTGGTAGGAAGGAACAGTACCTCAAGGATGAGGGAGCATTCCAACAATTCATTGCCGATTGGGCAGAAACAGAGGTTCAGCTCTATCTCAATGATAAACCTGTTGCTGCTGCTGACTGGAAAAATCTGCTTCACGAATTTGTTGCTTATGAAAAACTATTCCACGATCTTGTATATCTTTTGAAGTTAACGCCAGAGGACCTTACATACCTCGTACAAAATGATTCAGGTGAAGAAACGCCGTATACCAAACGCACCGATGTTCAAAAGTTGATCGCGCATGCACAGGCACTCAAACCTTTGCAAGGAGACTGGCTACTTGAAGTAACTCAACATGAACGTTCAGCAAAAGGATCTGGTATCAGTGCGTTTAGCGATGCGCTGCGTACCCTCAGCAAGCCGTACATGTCAATTCAACGCTATAAAGGGCTTGGTGAAATGAACCCTGAACAACTTGGCGAAACGGCAATGGATCCCGCGAAACGGTCACTTCTCCAAGTCACCCTTGATGACGTAGTTAAAGCGGATTTCTGGTTTACCACACTGATGGGCGATGATGTCGAAGGACGTCGAACCTTCATCGAAGATCGCAGCATCTTTGCAAAAAACCTCGATGTTTAAATATGGAAATCTTGCAGCAGCTTATTGAGCACGTTGAAGTATTCTCCCAAAAAGAAAACCTTTTCAATTTGGGAGATACTATCGTCATCGGCGTTTCTGGCGGCCCCGACTCACTATTTCTGCTTCATGTATTAGCCACCATAAAACTAAAGTATCGGCTTAATCTTATTGTCGCACACCTCGATCATGGGTGGCGTCCGGAGAGCGCACAGGAGGTTCTCTTTTGCAGAGAGAACGCTTCACGCTACAATGTTCCATTCGTTACCGGACATGCACAAGAATACTCTGGCCAGGTAAAAAACATCGGCTCCAAGGAAGCTGAAGGGCGGGCAATACGACGTCTCTTTTTTGAAAAAGTAAAAAAAGAATTTAACGCAGATAAAATCGCACTTGGTCATCATCGGGATGATCAAATTGAAACGTTTTTCATCCGACTCTTTCGCGGATCCGGGCTGCCCGGCCTCTGCGGCATGCAACCCAAAGATGGTGATTACATCCGACCTCTATTAATCTGTAAAAAAGAAGAGATTGTCGAGATACTCAACAAACTTAAAATCCCGTTTCTTAAAGATCCAACCAATATCGACCGTCGTTTTTTACGAAATTGTATTCGACTCGATATTCTTCCCACATGTCGTACTTGCGATGAACGATTCGAACAAAGCTTACTCAGCACTATGGCACGACTCAGAGAAGTGGAAAGCTATATCGAAGATAAAGTAGAAGAACGAGCATCTGAAATTCTTAAAACAAAAAATGGAACACCAATACTCAATCTTAAAAAATGGTTCGGAGAACATCCATTCATGCAAAAGGCTCTCCTTGCGCGGTGGCTTATTGACAATAAAATCCAATTTACCCTCTCGACTGCTTTTCTCGATGAAATCGTCCGCTTTATTCACAACCAAAAAAGCCGATCACACCAATTGGGTAAAACGTGGGTATTGGAAAAGATGAATGGAGAGCTTAGGCTTTCTCACATAACTTAAATTCATCAATTTTCTGAAAGAGTTCGACTACGCGTTCACCTAAAAGATCATCTCGCCACGCTCTCTGAGTTTTCGCATCGGAACGAAGAATTGTATCCTTATTATAATAAGGATACATTATTTTAATATCATCTCTCGAGAAGTCCAATTCCAACGCTTCAAGTAACCTCTTCAAATCATCAACTTTTTTTCTTTCCTTACAAATAAAATTACGGTAAGTTCTAAAGCCTTTCAACCGAGATAAACGATAATAGTTATCGGCTTTGAAGACATTATTTAAAACATCAAACCCCATTTTCTTGTCACCACCCCAAAAATTGTTGTTTAGTCCATACATTACCCCACGTATCAAACGCTTCTCAAACAATTTTTTGTCAGAGAGTAACATATTCAATTTCTCTATGATTTCTATTGGAGCTTTTCCCCCTAAGGAATCAGCATATAAATAAAGAATCTTCCCCCCTACCTTCTGCGCAACCAGGGCAACAGCATGCCAGCGATTCTCCAAAATCAACCAAATACCAAGCAAGCCATCTTTTCCCGCAACGAACTGACGAACCGCGGGAAGCGCTAACCCTGCACTTCGTCCAAGATTACTCAATTCAATTGATTTAAAACAGCAAGAAGATAAAAAGGCATCATCTGACGAAAGCTTCCTCTGTTCGATTTTATCAACAAATGTATTGATAGAATTAACTATATCTTGACAAGGAATCTCAAAATTAATCATAACCTTACGCAACTGATTCAGATTTCCCCTCTCATTATTAACCGGGAAGCACATTGAAGAACACCGTTTTTTTAACTCTTCTTCCTTTTCACCTAAAAGAAGGCTTAACGCCGCGCTGGTACATACTCTTGTTTCCTTAGAACAGCTTTCTGGAAATATTTTTTTTACCATTTCAATAAAACAATTTCTTCCAGTTTTATTAATAAGACGGTCATAAATTGTTGCTACCTCATCCCGACCATGTGTCAGCATCTCTATGAAAAATGCTAGATTCCGAAATGAATTCGCCGCACATGTTGAACCACTTTGCCGAAGAACCTTGATAGTGTAAACTTTACCGCCATCCGTTCCAACGTTTACGGGTTTCCCGGAAAACCAATTTGGATACTTTTCATACAGCCATTCAATAGTTACCTCTTTCTCCGGCAGCTCAGCAAGTTGCTGCAGTGCTCGCGCTAAACTTTTTATTGGATCATCAACCGTAACAGTCCACACAAAAAACGATAGTGTCAAAAGTAAAAATATTATTCTTTTCATCTGCTTCCCCTGTGATCAGTCAGAAATAGCATATACTCGGCACAATCATCTACAACTTCCTAATTGATATACCCAATCAGATACCGGGCAGTAAATAAAACAGGCAGCTTCTTCCCTTCAGCATGGTATGATCGATATCATAAGTAATGAAGCACTTTTCGAGAGGAGCCCAATGAATATTCCAATAACCTTTGAACGTCATGATGATTTAAGCAAAGTGCTTATTGCCCTTGTCTGTGCATGCACCCTCTATCTGCTTATTCTTGCACTCATTATTTTTGGTATAGCACCACAGATTAAAAAGAAGGGAAGAAAACCGTTTGCTCATTCACGACCTTCACCGGTACGATGGATTAAACAACCAAAACCGCCTACACCAACCCAACAACCAATGCTTCCGGAAAAAGAAGATCGTCAACCACAAAGAAAAATCTCACCCCAAATTACGCCCAAACCAAAGGAACACAAGCCGGTTCAACTTCCACCGTTGAAAACGCCTACGCAACAGATACAACGAACAGAACCTCTCCCTGTTGTTGATGCACCTCATAAACCGCAAAAACAGATACGTGTTTCCACGCCTCCAATACCGCAGAACCAAACAGCCACTTCGCCCCCCAAACCACCATTGCCCTCGCGCGCTACATCGCGTGCCCGCTGGTTTAAAGATTCGGTTGACAAGCCACCCACAGAAAAATCAGTACCGGTGCCACATCATCAAGTAGCACCTCACAAATCTGCTATGCCAAGCACATTCGCTAATCATCTCGCTGAGTGGCAGAAAGAACAAGCGGAAGCTGGCCGTACTTACGCCCTTGAAGAAGGAGGTATTGGACCGGCAGTAGGCGCCAGCAATCCAACGACACGAACACGTCATCTTGGGTTTGAGCTCTTTCTCATGCGCCTGGTCGAAATAGTATGCCAAGCCTCTCGTATGCAACCAATGCAAACCGGAAGACGCCGACTTGACCGCCACGTCATTATCGTCGAGATAAGTATGGATAAATCACGACATATCACGAACGTTGTCTTTACCAAACCATCACCACAGGCTCTTATTAACAACTACATCGAACGACTTTTGCGTTCCATAAACCCACCGCAGCCCCCCGCTGATTATCCCCGAGACATTATCACCGTCCCTCTCCGCGTCCGCATTGAACTCATCCCTGAGGTTTCAGAAATAACACTTATTCCCGCGTACGACTAATCAATAGGGGAATATTCTCAAAAATGCGGTTTTATCGTATACTTTTTTGGTAGGCACAGTAAGGAATTATTTTAAATAGAATTGGCTATGACAACAAAACGAGATTATTACGAAGTCTTAGGGGTTTCTAAAACGGCTTCGCTTGACGAAATTAAACAAGCATACCGCAAGCTTGCGCTTAAATATCACCCAGACCGCAATCCGAACAATAAAGAAGCGGAGGAGAAGTTTAAAGAAGCTGCGGAAGCATATGAGATACTTTCCAATCCAGAAAAACGCAAGCAGTACGATCAATTCGGCCATGCAGCACCGGGAATGAATGGCGGTCCAGGAGCGGGTGGTTTCCGCGATGCGCAGGATATTTTTGAACAATTTGGCGACATCTTTAGTGATCTCTTCGGCGGCGGCGGAACAAGCCGACAACGTAAAGCAAAACGTGCTGGTCCAATGCCACGACGTGGCCATGACCTTGAGCGACCTATTACGATCACCTTGGAAGAGGCGTTTACGGGTACTAAAAAAGATGTTACCTATTATCACTTTGTCGCCTGCGAAACATGCAAGGGAAGTGGCATGGAGGCGGGCACAACGGCTGAAACATGCAGTAGTTGCCAAGGATATGGTGAGATCCATATTCGGCAGGGTTTTTTCATGTTTTCCCAGCCCTGTGCTACTTGCGATGGACTTGGCTACATCATAAAAAAACCATGTAAGACCTGTAATGGACAATCGCGCGTTCAGCAATACGACACTCTTGCTGTCACCATTCCAGCAGGCGTCTCCGATGGTATTGAACTCCGCGTTGCAGGACGCGGTGACGCCGGTGTCTATGGTGGGAAGGCTGGCGATCTAATTCTGGTTATTTCTGTCGCCCAAAATAAAAAATTTAAAAGGATTGATGATAATCTTGAGTGCACAGTCACCCTCACCTATCCCCAACTTGTCTTTGGAGCCCAGGTTGAAATCACCAGCATCGATAAGTCTAAAGAGACACTTAAAGTTCCTCGTGGCTGCGCAGTCGGTGAACGTCTTGTCATCAAAGGGAAAGGTTTCCCGCGCCTCAAAGGTCGCGGCCGCGGTGATCTCGTCGTCACTACCACCTGTCACATTCCAACAACTCTCTCAACAGAGGCTGAAAAAACATTAAAGACCTATTCTGAGCAAATTGGTACCTCAATCGACAACTCTTCGGAAGGTACTATTTCAGGCTTTTTCAAACGATTTTTAGGATGAAGATAAAGAGGCAGCGATGAATGCTGCCTCTTTATTAAGAAAATTAATATCGTAAAATTGCCGCTATCTGTTCAAACTCCTTAAGCTCACCTGGTTTACAAAAGGTAACGGTGCCTCCTTTTTGAATCACCAAATCAAGCATTGAATTTACAAAATCCTCGGTACTCGCCACCAACGCAGGATCATCTATTCTCATAATATCATCAGGATTATCGGGATTGATACCATACGCAGGCGCATACCCCTCTTCAATTAAAAGAGCGTGAACCCTGCCCTCTCTGGTCATCCGCCAGACGGCATGAATCCCAAATGCATGATGCAGGCGCCCAACAGCATCCTGCAACTCATGCAACATTTTCTTGCGGTTTCGTTCAATTACCTCAGCCACAAGAGGCCTGAGCGCACGGCTAATCTCATGGATATTGCCACGCGAATAATCTCCTTCGATCTTACCTTCAATAGGGAGCCCCTGATGAGCCTCTTCAAAAAGCGCGATATTATTAACTGTACCCATGACAAAAAAGGGTAACGGTTCAATATCGGTAAATCGAGCAAGTAAACGATCAATACGACTTAGAAATGTACGTTTATGTTCCTCAAGATACCGTGAATCTAGATATGAGTTTTTCTTATTATGAGTAAACATACTTACTTCAAACGCGTCTATTTTTGGCTTTGAATATTGCATTGGAAAGCCATCGCGAGAAACACCAAGCGTATCAGTAATGGGTTCAATAACTTCGGAGACGCTATCAGCAACACCGTAAAAAAGACGGGTTTCATTATCACTTATCGCCAACGCCCAATAACGAGGTAGATGATTTATTAATTTTACTATATCGCGAGTAACAAATGTCTTATCGACAACCACCCGATTTTCTACTGGCACTGGTAATACAAAAACCTGTTTGAAGTTGGCATTCACAAAAATGGCAAGCCCATCAAGCACCTGGGTATAATCAATCAAGGAAGTTGCCTCCTCAAGATTTTTCATAAGCGGCTCAATATCCCGCTTCGAAAATTCTTTCAACAGGAGTTCCTCCGCCTCTTTCACCGCATTTTTCACTGCTATCGGATCGCCCTGCCGTGCCGGCATTTCTCGATGTGTTCGAACAAAAATAGAAACCGAAGGATACTCTTGTTGCGATTGCAAAAATTCAAGATCTTTTCTTGTCATATCACTCCTTTTGGACATTCAAAACTCTCTGCTTCAAGGCGAGCTTAAAAAAGACAAGGTCAGGATGGCAAGACCTCTACCGGGGCAAGCGCTGTTTTTGGATAATAGAAAGCCAGAATCTCTTCCCAACTATATCCCTCAACCGCCATTCCAAATGCCCCCCACTGGCAAAGCCCGAGACCATGCCCACGCCCTCGGCCCTTAAAAGTAACAACTCCCCTCGCAGTAGAAACGGTAACAGCACAGTTAAGGCTACGAATATCAGGAATCTGCTTTATCAGCGATGCAGCTTTGATGGTATGCCAAACACCATCGGCGGTCTTAATCTGCAATCGTCGTATAAATCCTGCCTTATCTCGACCAACCCGAAGATCAGTAACCGTAAGATGTTTTTTTCTGCCAAGCAACGGCTTGAAAATGGCTAAAGATTTAGTTACCTGCCACAACGCATCGATAGTTTTTAGACAAAATTTGCATGCATACTGCCTTTTGAGGTAACGAGCTTTATTAAAATGAACACCAGAAATCCACGCTGGGGTACATCCTCCACAACAAGCGCAATAAAGGGCCTCGATAACTTTGTTTTGACTATCTACAAGAACAACACCCGCTGTATCGGCAATTGGCTGCACTAATCGTTCCGATTGCGCGTCTATCCCCTTATACACCTGATGGGCTTGTGTAGAACCAATATCCCACAAACTCTCTGTTCTGCGCCGAGCCTTCAAAACCTTATTAATAACATAGGTACGACATGCAACTGCAAGTGCACGATTTACTTCTACGGGCCACCCGGGCCAACTTTCCCAGCGCAACACCGATTTAAGATACGCTTCAACATCAAGGCGATTAATCAAATAAGCGCGTTCCTTACGCACCACCAAGCGAAAGATCCCCTGATAACAATTCTCTCCCAAGCGAGTATCTCCGGCAACCGGTTCAATCTGTATATCTCGATTGCGTAATCGACGACCGTTTACGAAAATACGTCCCTTTTGCACCTGAAGTTTTAAACTCTTCTCTGGAACCGTTTTACTCGAATCAAGCTCCGGATCAAAAAGCCTGAATCCACCATCTGACTCAAGAACAACAGAAAATGTCCCGGTAAAGTCATCAAGCAACAAAACACGAACATCAACATGACATTTCACTGATTGCAACGGATAAAAAAAGAACAAAAAAACAAGGCCCAACCAGCTGAGTTTTGACATGCAATTAACCGCTCTCTATTATTTACCAATGAAAATCTACCGGCAACGGAATGCGACCATCCACCCCCTTATTTGCCCACTTATCAGCGCACCTATTTTCATCGCGAGGGACATGGCGAAATGTAATATCCTTTACACCCCTTTGTCGAAGCTCTTCAACCAGAGCCTGAGCACGATTATAAAGATGAAGGAGCTCCTTTTTCTTAACCCGATACACACCGGTTAATTGCCGAATTAAAAGCTCTGAATCAGATACCACAACAATACGATCACCACGGGAAACAAGCTTTGCAATCAAAGCCAATCCAATAACAAGAGCACTATATTCAGCCTCATTATTGGTTAACGCACCAAGGTAAAATCCGTGTGCCTCAAGAAGCTGATCATCTTTAAAAATACAGATACCTGCGCCCGCCGGCCCCGGATTATTACGCGCCACACCATCAATATTAAGTTGCAGTGAGAGAGGGCTCTGTGAAGATATCTCTTCAAAAAGATGAAGCTGACTCATGCACCCTCACCACCTTCTTGGGCACCAACCTGCTCATCATATAAAAGACGACGACACTGTTGACAGGAAACAAGCCCCTGACGATGAATCTTATTCAGGTCTCCAACAGGAACCTTATATCCGCACGCTGAACAGGTACCGTTTGTTACCTGTACCATTGGGTTTTCAAGACGAGAATGAAGATTTTCATATTGTGCCAACCATTCAGGCTTAACGGCTGACGCAATGGATTTCCGATCATCAAAAAGCTGCGCGTGATGCTCATCACATTCGCGAGAAAGTTCCCTTATCTCCTGAAGCTGACTTTGCAATGTCGCCTCATCTTTTTGTGCTCGCAAACTCACCTCATGGACCTCACGTTCACGTTGTTCAACTTGTTGAGCTGCCTCAAGCCACTGTTCAGAAAGTACCGGCTTACGGGCAGCAACCGTCTCCATTTCATGAAGCAAAGCAGTGTACTCTTTATTACTTTTTGCTTGTTTTGCAACGTGCTCTTTACGCTCAATTTCAGCTGACAAAGCCGCCATCTCAAGATCAATTTGAGCAAGAAAATGTCGCACTTCATTAAAGGAATCTTGTGCACCTTTTACCGCCTCATGCACTAACGCAATTTTCTGTTCGATAGCTTTTTCTTCACGTTTAAGTCGCTCCGCCTCTTTTTTCAGGCTTAACAAACGCGCATCAAAGTGAACAAGACCAAGTAATGTTTGATATGGATTTGCAATCAAAACGCACCTTTTAGGAATAGTGTGTGGCAAAAGCTGGTGGGCCCACCAGGATTTGAACCTGGGACCTCTCGGTTATGAGCCGATTGCTCTGACCGCTGAGCTATGGGCCCCGCTTAATGCACGTGCACAAAAGCGCTGTTAGGTTTAATATACCCCAAAACATGCGCCCTGTCCAGGCACTTTCTTATGCTTCGAAAGAAGTGAAAATATCAGGTGCAGAAAAGCATCTGTGAAAAATCACACTCTCAAAAACAAACCTTTTTAGAAAAAATTCAGACTTTCTCAATGTCATCTCCAACCACACGATTTATGCTCTGATAGCTAAAAAAAGAAATCGTCATATTTCTTCATCTAACAATATCGTTGCAATGCTTGACGCAGAGAAGTTGAGTGCGCTACAAGTAGAAAAAGTGGATGTACACAAAAAATGTACGAAGGGAAAAAGCGTATGAAATGGAAGTTAAGAGGAACGTGTCTACTTATATTAATAAGTGGGATATCAACTCTGTTAAGTGCTATTACCGCGGATGAGCTGATTAATAACATAAAACAGCCGGGCAGGGTGTCTTTCAGCAGCGTCGTTCCAGGAACTTCGCTCGAGTGTAACTTCAGCACAAGATGGTATTGCAAAGACACCAGACTCCTCAAATACAGAACGAACGCTTTCACAAAATTTGATCCTTGGTTTACCGATGCTACTCGGGAAGAACGTAATACAAAAGATGAAAAATTAGCGAACGAATTCGTCGCCCAATCATCACTACTAAAAAAAGGTAAAAATAGAACAGATGATGAACTAAAAAGACTTGCAATCCGGCTCAACTTCATTCTTTTTAACGCTTTACGACATGGATACTGGAAATCGGCTACCGCGGCACTTACTAAATTATGGGAATTCGAAAGTAAACTACAGAAAGCGGACAGTCCTTACACCACCCCAGAAACGACAATCAAAGAAGCTTTGAACTCTTTCGCTAATTACCCATTACCCGGAGCATCTAAACCAACAAAAGAAGAGATTAAAAATATTTTTGAATTAAAACTTGCACCACAAATCAATCAAAAGAATGCTCAAAACCTCGTCAATCAATTCAAAGCTGAACTCGACACCCTCAACCAGAAGGAGATGGAAAAATACCGCAACATTATGCGTAACCTTGCCGGCGCGTTAAAACAAATAGCATAAAAAGTTGCAGAAAAAGTATTGCAATTTGTAACTCACCTGTGCCAGACTAACGAGTGAAAAGGAAAAGTTGGTATCCTTACAATGTGTGAGATACCGGTTAACCAAAACTCGTTTAAGGAGAAACCTATGAACAAGGTGTTGTTAGCACTTCTCGGGCTCAGCTTGATGGGCGCCGGTCTAACTATGTCTGCAAAAGACAAAAAAAGCACAGGAAAAAAGACCGAAAAGGTAGAGAAGGAGAAAAAAGGCAAGAAGTGTAGATGTTGCTTTGGCTGTTGTAAAAAATGCAACACATGCGACAAGAAAGATTGTTGCTGGAAATGGTGTCGATGCAAAAAAGACTCCAAATGTTGCAATGACAGTAAATGCCGATGTAACAGATGCCGTTGCTGCCGAGAAGAAAAAAGCACCAAAAAAGTAACCCCAGCTGCAAAACCTGAAAAGGACTCATGCTGCTGGAAACGTTGTGACCAACACAAGAAATGCTGCCCAGAAGGTTGCAAGCGATGCTGCACCTGGAAGAAAGGCAGCGAAGAAAGTGAATCTCTCAAAAAGTAGGGAAACCACGATGAAGATGAAAAAAACAACAACGAAAAAGACGGTCAAAGCAAAAGCAAAAACAACTAAAGCTAAGCCTAAAGCTAAAAAAAAGGTAGCTACAAAGGCAAAAGCAAAAACTGCAGCTAAGAAGAAAACAACGGCACGTCGCACGACAGCAAAGAAAACCGCAAAAAAACGTTGGTAATTCTTACTGCTACATTATAAAAAGAAAAGTGAGCCTGCACCTTCTCTGTGTGGGCTCACTTTTTTCCTGCTTATCCACTTAAAAATAAATCAGCAGCTCGGTCCAATTATCATTAAGAAATCTCTCAGACGACAGCTATAGCCCCATTCATTGTCATACCATCCAAAAACAGTCCCCAAAGAGCCCGAAACCGAAGTCAAACCTTCATCAATAATAACGGACGCTGAATCTCCAATAAAATCTGATGAAACAAGTTGCTCCGATGAAGTTTCAACAATGCCGCGCAAGGAACCTTTAGCAGCAGCGTTGTAGAAAGCCTCATTTACCATCTCACGATGCATCTCTCGAGGGGCTACCCATGATACCTCAAGTAATGAGACATTTGAAACAGGAACCCGAAGAGCCCGCGCCGAAACACGTCCATCAAGCTGGGGAAAAAACTCGCTGATAAGACGTGATGCACCCGTTCCATGAGGAATAATATTGAGGGGGGCTGCACGATATGAACGTAAATCATGGTCAGGAAGTGGACCACTATCGAGGAGACTTTGAGAATTAGTGTAGGCATGAGTAGTCACTACAACAGCACGTTCGATACCAAATTCTTCGATAATAACTTTCAACATCGGCATAAGTGCATTTGTAGTGCAACTACCAAGCGAAATAATAGAATCTCTTTTTGCATCATATGCCCCATCATTTACCCCAGGCACAATGGTGCAATCGGGACCTGTTGCTGGCGCACTAATAAGAACCTTTTTAGCTCCCGCTTCTAAATGCTGACGCGCATCAGCGGCATCGGTATATTTCCCCGAGCAATCAACAACCCAATCAATTTCTAATTTTTCCCAGGGCAGTTTGCGTGCATCACGTTCAGCCAAAAGAGTAATAATATGACCTTCAATAAGGAGTTTATCATCTTCTACGGCCACCTTCCCCTTCCATTGTCCCATCGTTGTATCATATTTAAAAAGATGGGCCGTATCTTTACGATCAAGTCCCCCAACATTTATGGCCACTACAACTATCTTTTCACGCACCTTGGGATCGGAAAGTAACACCCTCAAAAAAGATCGACCAATCCGCCCAAACCCATTTATCGCAATACGCATATCTTATACCTTCCATCAAAAATTACCCTTCTGTTGCATTCAACATCATTCTTGTAAAAGATGGCAATAGCCTGCAAAGAGATCGTTACAAAAATAAATCACCAATCTCAGCACGGCGCTCAGAGCTCTTGCGCGCTAAGGTCGCCGAGAAATAATGTCTCAACTATACTGAAGAAAATAGTTCACCAACATCACGATAGAGAAAGACAATGGTTCCTTTACAACTACGTCTTAAAAACTTTTTAAGTTATGGTCCAGCGGTTCAGACAATTGATTTTGAACCACACCATCTTATCTGTTTATCGGGGAAAAATGGACATGGCAAATCAGCACTATTAGATGCTATCACGTGGGCAATATGGGGACAAGCACGCAAAGTTGGGGGGACTATTAAATCAGACGAACATCTGCTTAGACTCGGCCAATCACATATGCTTGTTTCACTCGACTTCCGCTGCAACGGATCACGTTACCGTATTACCAGGGAGTTCACTTTCCTGAGCGGAAAAAAAACACAAACAGATCTTCATTTTGGCATCATCAACGAAACATCAGGCAACTGCACAGCACTTACCGAAAAGACCATACGAGCAACACAAGAAAAAATAAATGGAACGATCGGTCTTGATTACGATTCCTGCATAAACTCAATATTTCTCCGACAGGGACAGTCAAACGAATTTTCAAAAAGATCCCCGCAAGAACGCAAAGAGATTCTCGCCACTATTCTTGGCCTTAATCGATACGAAAAATTACGAGACTTCGCCATGGAACGGTTACGGGATCTACAACGAGAGCACAACTATCATGTGCAACTGAAAGAAAACTTAACTATAACACTAAGACAGCGTGATATTCTTCAGACACAGTCCGACTCAATCGCGGTCGCACTGCGTGAAAATCAACAATCAGAAGATCTTCTGCGTACCCAGAAAGAAGAAGAGGAAATAGAACTGCAAAAATTGACGCAAGTCGCTAAAAAAAAGGAAATAATAACAGAGCTAATCGTTCAACAAAAAAAAGCTCTTTCAGAGTTACAAGAGAAAGCTACTATAATTGTCTCCAACTGGAGCTCAGCAAGACGCGAGAAAAGAACCCTCAAACTGGCTCAGAAAACCTTAAACCGTGATGAACTTGAAGCAGAAATTACTCAGAAGGAAAACGAGGTTAATCAGTATATTCAGACAAAAAGTGAACTTCTCGATCTTCGCGAAAAAATACAAAAAATAAAAAGTCTCGTTTCGGCAAAACAAGAAAAAGAACATCAACAGCTGCTTACCGCCGCCGTTTCATTTGCCGCTCAACATGAGGCGCAAAAAAAACAATTCGCTACTCATCAAAAACAACTCACTGAGCTCGTTCAAAAAATAAGAGGCCTTCAAGAAGCTATAACTACCGATAAAAAAATATTGCGCCCCTATCAAATTTCAGGAAAGAGCGTCAGTACAGATCTTGAACGAGGCAGAGAGTATTGCCAACTCTGGATCGCGCGAGGGACACAAATAAAAAAAGAGCTTGATTCCCTTATGATAACACCGGAGATATCGACACTTCCAAGCTGTCCGTGGTGCGACCAACCACTTGATCATAAAGCTCATCAACATCTGCGTATAAAAAAAGAACATCAACGTAAACATCAAGAACATCAACTCCAAAGACTGAGAAAAGTTATACTGGCGTTGAAAAAAAGAATACAAAATCTGAAAGAAATAGAAGAAATTGAACAACAACAGAAACTTAAAAAAGAACAGCTTGAAGCCTTTGTTCAAGAACAGGAAAAACAAGAATGCGAAATCAACTTGCTTGGCGAACAGAACAATGATATCGCTGAACAAATTGTCTCCATAGAAAAAAAACAGGAAGAATTCAAACGAACATCAGAAACTTTTTTACTTGCCCACCCCGAACTTAAAACACTGGAACAAAAATGCGTAAAAATGGAAACACTCTGCACCAGTCTCAATGGATGCCAGGAGCAACTTATTCTGCTTCAAAAACAACGCGAACTGTTTAAAAACGAAGAACTTTACAATCAGATCAGATACCGTATAGCCGAATATGTCGCTACATTCAAAACTCTTACCGCACAGATTCGTGGACTTGAAAAAGAAATCAAACAAAAAAATTCTGAAATTATCTCGCTCAATGATGCACTAGGAGCACTTCCTGCTTGCCAAATTCAACTTACTACAATCAAAGCAGAACAGATACAACTGGCACAACAACGAGAAAAGCTGCTGGTTGAAAAAGGAGCAATCGATCAACAGCAGGCACTCTGCCATCAAAAAGAAAGGGAACTTGACGAAACTAACACCAGTCTCCAAAAATATGAGCAAATGATTGAAGATCACCAACTTCTCATAGCAGCCTTAGGCAAAAATGGGATTCAAGCACTGCTTATCGAAAACACCGTGCCCGAAATTGAACACGAAGCAAATAATTTATTGGCAAAATTAACAAATAATCAGTCACACTTAATTATTGAATCACTCCGCGATTTAAAAGGCGGCGGAAGCAAGGAGACACTCGATATCAAAATTTCCGACGGACTCGGTATTCGCCCCTATGAGCTCTTTTCGGGAGGCGAAGCATTTCGTATCGATTTTGCACTTCGTATAGCAATTTCTAAACTTCTCGCACGTCGTTCTGGAACTTCACTTCAAACGCTTATCATCGACGAAGGATTCGGTTCACAAGATGAAGAAGGCCTCCAAAATATTATGGAAGCCCTCTACCGCATTCAGGATAATTTTGAAAAAATTATTATCGTCTCACATCTACCAACAATGAAAAATCAATTTCCTGCTCATTTCATTGTCCAAAAAGGACCGCTTGGAAGTACTATTTCGGTATCTGATTGCGGCTGATACCAAAGGACAAATAATCATTTACCTCAAGCCCCGTCTGTGTTGCCACACCTACAACTACATTTACTTGACGACGCTGCAGCCCCATAATTTCGCCTGTTGCAAAAACACCAGGATAACCAATCACCTCAGTTGATCCATCGTGCACCCTCACAAACCCCCTTTGATCAAGTTCAAGTACACCGCGCAAAAGTTCATTATTTGGTTCGTGCCCAATAGCTAAAAAAAGTCCATCAAATTTTTCAAGCGTACGGTCTCCCGTCTTGTTGTTACGAAGACGCAAAGCAGTAACAAAATTGTCATTCCCCAAAATTTCTTCAACTTCTTCACCATACCGAAGCTCAATCTGCGAGTACTGCTTTAACTTTTCTTGCATGAATCGCTGCGCACGCATCCTACCACCACGAACTAACACAACAACTCTTTTGGCGTAATGAGCAAGATGAATAGCCTCATCAACAGCCGCATCACCACCACCAACTACTGCAACAGTCGCATCTCGATAAAAAAAAGCGTCACAAAGTGCACACGCCGAGACACCGCGTCCCCAATATTCTTCCTCTCCAGGAACAGAAAGACGCCGAGGATGAGACCCGGTAGCAACAACCAACGCTCGCGCATATATTTTTTTAAAACCATCTATCTCGACTAGATAGGGAGACCAAGAAAAAGAAATATTAGTTACGGTCCCCTCGCAAATCTCGGCACCAAAATCCTCTGCCTGCCTTATTGCATCTGACATAATTGCCGCTCCTGGCTTTGGAGAGACAGCAAACACGTTTTGAACCGGCTGACTTGCTGCAGAAAGCTGCCCGCCTCGCTCACGACCCACAATAAGCGTCTTTAGCCCCGCACTCGCTGTACGGGCCCCTGCTTCAACACCACCGGGCCCTAACCCAATCACTACAACGTCATAAAATATAGTTTCAGCGCCTAGACTGAATGCTACATTCAATAAAAGCATCATCACAAATGAACGATAAAGAGAAAATAGTCTCATCGCCAAGCTCCCCTCAAAAAAAATGACCCCCGAAAGAGTCGGGGGTCTGTACGGTTTTTTATAAAACCCACTCGACGCGGGCCATCTCTGCGGTATCGCTTAGTCGTCGACCAAGCTGATAGATACGCGTATAGCCACCTGGCCGTGAAACATAACGTGGGGCAATCTCAATAAAGAGCTTGACCAAAGCCTCTTCGCGATACGGCAAAATCGCTTTTGCGCGACGACGATTATTGAAGGTGTTCCCTTCCCGAGCAAGTGTCACCAACTTCTCAGCAATCCGACGTACCTCTTTCGCACGGGCCTTGGTTGTCTTCAGGCTCCCATTCATAATAAGAGAGATTACCTGATTGCGTAGAAAAGCACGGCGATAAGGGCCAGACATGTTTAATTTCTTAAAACTTTTCTGATGCTTCATGATTATTTTTCTTTCTCAAAAAGTCTTTGCGCCTCAGTCTCATCAATGTTCATACCAAGCGAAAGACCAAACTGCTTAAGACCTTCCTTCACCTCTTCAAAAGACTTGCGTCCAAAGTTTTTAATCTTTTGCAGCTCATCCTCGGTCAAATTAACTAAGTCAATGATACGAGTCAGCCCAGCATTTACGAGACAATTATGAGCTCGAACGGAGAATTCTAGAGTATCAATCGGTTTAAAAAGAAGATCAACGTGAACCCCTTTAAAATCCTTGGCAGCCTTAGACCCAAGCTCTTCCTCTTCAGCACCCGGAACCTTAGAAATTTCATTAAATGGAATTTCAGTAGCCATAAGGAAATTTTCGAGCTGAGTACGAAGCACCGAAACAGCATAAGATGCAACATCAACAGGAGTTTCAGTTCCATCAGTTTCAATGCTCAAAACAAGTCTGTCATAATCGATGTTTCCACCAACACGGGTTTTTTGCACATCATAGGAAATTTGACGAACCGGCGAGAACATGGCATCAACGTAAATTCGTCCATCCTCCTGCAACTTCTTGTCTGCAGGCCACTGAGCTGAACGATACCCACGTCCTGATTCGACAAAAAACTCTATATTCAGAGAACCACCGGCAGCAACATGTGCAACCACATGATCAGGGTTAAGAAGCTCAAGGTGTTCATCGGCAACGATATCTTTAACCGTCGCAGTAGCCTCACCTTTTATCGCAAGCTTCATTTTCCCTTCAACGCCTGTTTTATTTCGAACAACAATCTCTTTGATATTCAGTATAACCTGCATGGTATCTTCAACCACACCTGGCAATACAGAAAACTCATTATTAACCCCCTTGATAACTACCGACGTTACGGCAGAACCTTCAATCCCCCCAAGCAGAGTCCTCCGCAGGGCATTACCCAGAGTCACCCCAAAACCAGGCTCCAATGGCTGGGCGGTTAACTGTCCATACTGTGCCGTCAGTGTCTTTGAATCCCAATTTACTTTAGGGATAGTCAAAGGCTGATACGTTCTTTTGCTCATGCAACCTCCCGCCTCCTTAACATCCAATCAATCCGACCATACTGCACCATTCCCAGCTCACCACTATCTCGAATAGAGCTCGACAATGGAATTTTCATTGACTTGCAACTGAATATCAGCACGAACCGGAAGACGGAGCACTTTCCCTATATGCTCTTTGCGATCATGCTCAAGCCACTCAGGAACTTTAACTTGCGCATTTGCACGCTTCTCAATTACCTGCTTAAGAAAAATCTCACTCTCTAATGAACGCGGCATCACCTGAACAACATCCCCAACTGAAACAAGATAGGATGGTGAAGAAACTTTAACCCCATTAACCAAGATATGGCCATGCACAACAATTTGCCGCGCTTGCCGACGAGTATGCGACATTCGAAGTCGATAAACAACATTATCAAGCCGCCGTTCAAGCAAGCTCAAAAGCATTTCACCCGTTGCTTCACGGCTCTTAAGCGCCATGCCAAAAAAACGCCTAAACTGTTTCTCGCGCATCCCGTAAGCTTCTTTTACTCGTTGTTTTTCAAAAAGCTGCTTTCCATACTCAGTCATCTTTTGTGCACGCTTAAACGCTGCACCTTTTTCGCGCTGCTCTTCCCGACGCGTTGCGGCAGCTTCTGGATTTTCTCTTGGTCTTCGTTCCATTAAAGTACTCTTTTCTCAGTTAATAAACTTATTGACGACGCTTCTTAGGAGGTCGGCACCCATTATGAGGAAGTGGCGTTACGTCACGTAAAACAGAGATAGTAAATCCCTGCGCTTGCAATGCACGAACGACAGAATCCCTTCCAGAGCCAGGTCCCTGCAAATTAATTTCAATCCCCTTAATACCCATTGGTGTCATCTCCTTCGCAAGAGCTGTACCAACCTGCGAACCAGCAAACGGGGTTCCTTTACGTGACCCCTTAAACCCAAGGCGCCCTGCACTGCTGCGCAAAAGGACATCACCCTCAGGTGTCGTTACCGACACAAGGGTATTGTTAAAGCTCGATTTCACGTTAACAACAGCATTTTCAACATGTCGTCTCGATTTACGTGTCTTTTTTGTATAGGTCATTCGTCTTGTCCTTGTCTGCTAATCATTATTTCTTAGCCATTGCTTTTTTCTTCAGCGCAACAGCACTGCCACGAGGACCCTTGGTTGTTCGCGCATTGGTCTTCGTCCGTTGACCTCGACAAGGAAGCTTCTTCTTATGCCGCAATCCACGGTAAGAACCAATTTCCTGCAAGCGTCTAACGTTATCACGGATCTCTTTGCGCAGATCTCCTTCAGTCAAGAAGTTGTTTGAAACCTCTTTCTGAATCGCCGCCACCTGAGCCTCTGATAGATTTTTGACGCGTGTCGAAAAATCAATATTCAATTTACGCAAGATCTCCTGCGATCTCTTTAATCCTAGTCCGAATACATACGGAAGCGCATATTCAATACGCTTACCATTCGGAAGATCAACACCCTGTATCCTTGCCATACCATCCTCAATACAACAGGCCTATCATTATCCTTGACGTTGTTTATGCCGCGGATTTGCTTTACACAAAACTCGAACTATCCCTGCCCTACGCACAATTGTGCAGTTTCGACAGATTTTTCGTACCGATGTCCTTACCTTCATCTTTGCACCTCATTCAACATTTAATTTTTCTTATAGCGAAGAACAATGCGCCCACGCGTCAAATCATAAGGCGAAAGCTCAAGAGCAACCTTGTCTCCGGGTAAAATACGAATATAATTCATCCTCATCTTACCAGACACATGACCTAAAACCATGTGGCCCCCTTCAACCTCAACGCGAAACATAGCATTAGGAAGCGTTACCCTAACGATTCCATCAATGCGAATCACATCATCCTTCTGTTTCTTTTCCATTACCAAACCCTACCGTCGTCGCGTAACCAATTCAGGTCCCGCCTTAGTGATAACAACCGTATCCTCAACATGCGCAGCCAAACTCTTATCCGAGGTAAATGCCGTCCACCCATCGCTGGCAACGGTAATATGAAAACCACCCGCTGTTAACATTGGTTCAAGCGCAAAAACCATCCCCTCCCTTAACAAGACGCCCTGCCCACGCCTGCCAAAATTGGGAACATCCGGCTCCTCGTGCATCTTACGTCCAATGCCATGCCCACAAAAATCACGGACAACGCCATACCCAGCACTCTCAATTTCCCGCTGAATTGCATTTGAAACATCACCAAGACGCCTTCCGGGAACCATCTGCTCTACTCCACGTTGCAGCGACATCCAAGCAACCTGAGCAAGATGCACCGCCGAAGCAAAAGAATCTGTTTGCGTCCTCTCATCAACAGCCCCCAAAAGGCCAACAATATATGAACGAGCCATATCAGCACACCACCCATTCAAAGAGCACGCGGCGCAGACATCTATCTTGACCAGATCACCAAGCTGAAGTCTCTTCTGAGACGACGGAACCCCGTGAACCAACTCATGATTAATAGACACACAACTCGAATGCTGGTACCCACAATATCCCTTTGAACACGGAACCAATTTAAGTCCATCCAGACGATCCTCAATCCATGAATCTATCTCAAGCGTCGTTATCCCCGGAGCAAGCCTTTCCGAAACCTCTTCAAAAATTTCAGCAAGACGAGATCCGGTAGAACGGATATGGGAAATTTCTTTTTCATTCTTAATAGTAATCATATCTCACAAACGACTTTTTAATAAAAACGCGAAGAGAAAACCCTTCTTTCTTTATTTTATCAATTCGTATAAAAAAATCTATCCGCCCCAGCCGCTTTTCACAAAAACTTCCCCAATCAGCCATCATCACCGCATGGAAACGCCGTTTTTCATGCGTCCTGACGTCAAAAACCCCTCATAGCGATGTTCTATAAGGTAGGATTCAATCTGCGCTGAAAACTCAAGCGCCACACCAACAACAATCAGAAGCGATGTTCCAGAAACATAAAATGGCATAGGACTAATAAATGCAGCCATCGCATTCGGAAGAACCGACAGAATCCCAAGATAAATGGCACCAACAAGACCGATTCTCGTTAGGATAAAAAAGAAGTAGTCCGCCGTACTTTTCCCCGGACGAATACCCGGAATAAAGCCGCCATTCTTCTTAAGCTGCTCAGAAAGCTTGTCCGGATTAAACACCAATTCTGTATAAAAATAGGTGAAAAATACAATCAACGCAAACTGCAACACATTAAATAGAAATTTCGTCGGCTCCAAAGAACTTGCCAGATACTGAAAAAGGGCAAATTTTTGCGAGAACATACGCGCAATAAAAATAGGCACATTTAGCATCGATGAAGCAAAAATAACTGGCATCACCCCGGCAGTATTGATCTTAAAAGGAATAAACGTACTCTGCCCGCCATAAACCCTCTGCCCAACAATACGTCGCGCATATTGAACAGGGATCTTGCGCTCACCCTTTTCGAGAAAGACTATGCACGCCGTAATAACAAGGTAAATGACAATAATGAAAAGCGCCATAAAGAGACCCACAGTCCCCTCGCTAACATAAACAACTGTCTTGATACCATAGTCAAAGAAGCGAGACACAATCCCCGCAAAGATAAGCATCGAGCTTCCATTGCCAACCCCAAGAAGCGAAATCTGCTCCCCAAGCCACATCACAAACATTGACCCTACAGTAAGCGAAAGCACAAAGACGATTTTAAAGGCCCAACCTGGCGTCCAAACCAAGTTAGCTCTCTCTAAAAAGGTCGCATAGCTCAAGCTATACATAACACTCAATCCAAATGTAAGGTACCGCGTATACTGGTTCAGAATCTTATACCCGTAATCACCTTCCTTTGTCAGCTGTTCGAAATAAGGAACAGAGAAACTAAGCAATTGCATCATGATAGATGCGGTAATATACGGACCAATCCCCAGGGTAAACAATGTACATTGCGAAAGGTTACCGGCAGAAATCGTATCCAGATAGGATAGCAAACCGCCAACCGCCTTTGCTGATGACATATACTGCGCAAGCTGCTGCAAATTTATCCCTACCACAGGAATAAACGAACCAATACGATAAATCACCAAGATACCAACGGTTACAAGAAGTTTGCGAGAAAGCTCTGGGATCAGAAAAATATTCTTAAAGTTCTTAAAAAAGACCACGGTTTACTTCTCCTTTATGAGACGTGCCTCACCACCGTTTTTTTGAATAGCCTCAAGAGCAGTCTTACTGAATGCATCAGCTTCAACAATCAAAGCCCTATCAAGGCTTCCAGCCCCCAAAATCTTTACTTTTTTCTTTTCAGCACCACGAACCATTCCACGCTCAACCAGAACCGCTCGAGTAATCTCTTGGCCCGGTTCAAAAAGAGAAGCCAACTGCCCAACGTTAATTACAACCCACTCATCCTGGAAGCGTACATTGCTAAACCCTCGTTTAGGCAAACGACGCGAAAGAGGCATTTGTCCCCCTTCAAAAGTCAAACTTACCCCACCGCCAGAACGACATTTCTGACCCTTGTGGCCACGCCCCGAGGTTCCACCACGACTTCCGCCGCGCCCAACACGCTTGCGTTTTTTTGTCAATGAAATACGAGCATCAAGCGCTAACACCATGGGACCCCTTCACAATCTCTTCTATTGTTTTACCGCGAAGATGCGCAACACGCTGCGCAGAACGACACTTTGCAAGCGCATTAAGCGTCGCCTTTACCAAATTAATTCCACAACCAGACGGTCCAATCGATTTAGCTAGAACATCCTGAATACCAAGCGCGCGCATTACCGCCCGAACAGCGCCGCCGGCAATAAGACCAGTCCCTTTATAAGCAGGACGAATAACTACACGCGAAGAACCGTGCCGACCGGAAACATCGAAAGGCAATGTCGACCCCCGCGTAAACACCTCAAACAGCGACTTGCGCGCGCGCACTGTCGCTTTCATAATCGCTGACGAAACATCGCGACTTCTACCGAAACCAATACCAACCTTGCCCTTGCCATCACCGGACACTACGAAAGCAGAAAAGGAAAAGCGTTTGCCACCCTTCGTCACTTTCGTTACTCGTCTCACGCTGACAACTACGTCGATAAACGTTGTCTCTGCCATTCTCTTTCTCTCTAACCTTCTCAGCCAAACCAATCAATTAAAACTTAAGACCACCTTCACGTAGTCCTTCTGCCAGCGACTTTACCCGACCGTGATACAGGAAACGCCCACGATCAAAAACCACCGCATCAACATTCTTTTCGAGAGCCCTCTTAGCCAATTCACGACCAACAGCGTGTGCGACCGCTTTTTTATCACCGCGCAACTTCATCTCTCCGGTTTTTTCTAATTCGAGCGACGAGCAACTCGCAAGTGTCTTTTGAGCAGCATCATCAATTACTTGAGCATACATATGCCGCAGGCTACGAAAAACGGTAACTCGCGGGCATCCATCAATAGTTGTTAATCGCGCGCGCACTCTCGAAGCCCGACGCCGGGCACCCTGAGCAATTTTTCTTTTTAATGACACCGTTTCACCCTATCAATAAACATCTTCTTTACTTTTTATACCTTTGCCTTACCAGCCTTACGCCTAATCTCTTCACCAGTAAAACGAATGCCGGTTCCTTTATATGGCTCAGGCGGACGCAACGCACGAATTTTGCTACAAACAAGCCCGAGCAACTCCTTATCAACCGACCATAACGTAAGATTCTGGCCACTTTTATCAATTTCAACAGTCACACCAGCAGGAACAGGAAAGTCTATCTTATGACTATACCCAAGCGAGAATTCAATACCAGAAGCCTTTTTCACACCCTTATACCCGAGACCAACGATAGTCAACTGCTTCTGAAAGCCAGTACCGGCACCAATAATTTTATTGTTAAGAAGCGCTCGATGCAACCCCCAAAGGCGATTTGTATCACTCGTGCGCACCTCGGATGGACCAATCAAAAGGCTCTCTCCCTGCAAAGAAACAGAGAGAAGCGCTGGCACCTCATACACCCCTGTGGCATGCTTGCCGGCATAGTGAACCTGTCGCCCTTTAACCTCAACCTTTACATCCCCAATTTCAATCGGCCTTCTTCCTATTTTTGACATCTCAAACCCTTTACCAGACCGTACAAAGAACCTCGCCACCAACAACACGCTGCCGAGCTTCTTTATCTGTTATAACACCCTGGCTCGTTGTTAAAATTGCTATCCCAAGGCCGCCAACAACATGTTCCATCTGAGAAACACCCTCATACAAACGACGCCCCGGCCTGCTTGCACGTGTTATTTCATGGATCACCGACTCTCCGTCAACATACTTCAATGACAGACAGAGCTCAGTCTTCCCAGAATCCCGTTGCTGCACAATCACATCACGGATAAAACCTTCACGTTTCAAAATCTCCGCAATCTGATGCTTCATACGAGAATAAGGAACACAAATTGAGCGCCGGGAACGTGAAACCGCATTCCGAATAGCAGTAAGAAAATTCCCAATCGTATCAACTGACATCACAAATCCTTCTTCCCAAAAATTACCAGCTCAATTTCTTAACGCCAGGCAACAACCCGTTTCCTGCAAGCTCGCGAACACAAAGGCGACACATCTTGAAAAAACGCATATAGCCCCGTGGCCGCCCACACCGTTTACAACGATTACGATGCTTAATCGACGTCGCTGGAATCCGGTTATTTTTTTCTAATAACGCCTTTCTGGCCATTCTTCACCTTGCCTACTTTTGTTTTCGGAACGGCATCCCAAGCCCTTTGAGCAATTCAAAAGCATGCTCATCATCCTCAGCAGTTGTGCAGATGGTTACATTTAAACCATGCGACATCTCATTTGCACCAGCTGCGTCAGCTTCAGGGAAAATATTCCATTCCTTTATGCCCAAATTATAATTACCACGTCCATCAAGCTTGGTCGGAACCCCTTGGAAATCACGGACTTTTGGCAACGCAAGATTGATTAACTTTTCAAGAAAAGCATACATACGCGGCCCGCGCAAAGTCACACAGACACCAATTTTCATTCCCTCACGAATCTTGAACCCCGCAATCGATTTGCGAACCTCAGTCTTCAACGGAGCTTGACCAGCAACTGCCTCTATTATCCGTGAAACGACTTGCAACGCTTTGCTGTCGCCCACAGCCTCTTTTACACCCACATTAATAACAATCTTGGAAACGCGAGGAACTTCCATCACATTTTTCATCCCAAGAACCTCTTTTAACTGAGGCGCAACAACCGACTGATATTTCTCTTTCAACCAACTGCGTCGGGCTGGAGCTCGAGTTCCACTCATCATTATCTCATCATCCCCAAAAGCCTATATCTTCTTAACATTAGAAATATCGATCCAGCGCTCTTGCTGGCGAATTTCAGAACGCTCACCCTGCTTACGCTTGCGAGCGTGACGCGTTACCATAGCAACATTTTGTATTTTAATTTTACCGATTTTTCGGGAAATATCAATCACCGGACCAGTTTTCCCCTTGTCATCACCGGTAACGACAACAACCACATCGTTCTTTTTAATTGTACTCATGGCTTACAGCACCTCTGGAGCAAGTGAAATAATTTTTGAAAAGCCACCAGCGCGTAATTCTCGAGCAACCGGCCCAAAAATACGCGTCCCCACAGGAACCTGATCATCGAGTGATTTAATTATCACCGCAGCATTGTCGCCGAAACGAATATAACTCCCGTCTTCACGACGCAACTCTTTGCGAGTGCGAACAATAACGGCAGTAACCACGTCACCCTTCTTTACCGATGCCCCAGGGACTGCTTTCTTAACCGCACACTTTATAAGACAACCAATGTACGCCTTTTTTCGTGCGGTACCCCCAATCACATGAATACACTTTAACTCAAGAGCGCCCGAATTATCGGCGGCCCGGAGCATTGTTTCTTTTTGAATAGCCATCTCTAAAACTCCATCACGCTAAATGCGGCTCAACGGCTGCAGAAGGCGAAGAAAGTACACGCCTAAGGTACATATACTTAGTCTTAGAAACCGGCCGACCTTCACAAATCTCAACCGAATCACCTACACGTGCAACCGATTCTTCATCATGCACTTTATAGGTTTTATCAGTTCGCACTACCTTGCGCAGACGCGGGTGTACATACGTTCGCTCGACTTTGACGACAATCGTTTTGTCCATCTTGTCAGAAACAACCACCCCCACGAGTGTTCTTTGCACCTTTTTTATATCTTGTTGTTTCGTCATATCTACCTCAATCTCTCTTCTCGCTGTTCAGACACCGATTGCCTTTGCCGGATTTCCGTCATCACACGAGCAACAGAACGTTTTAGTTTCTGCTTATCAGAAGGAAACGACTTTGCAGGAGCTGTAGCCCACTGCAAACGCATCTGAAAAAGCTCACGTCGCAGCTCTTCAGCCTTTATAGCAAGCTGCTCAACGCTCAATGCACGCAATTCGGCATTCGTTACCTCTTTCATGCGTTCTGCTCCACTTGTTCTTTATTTACTGTATTTTGCGCAACCGGCCGACGTACAAATCGTGTTTTGATAGGAAGACGACATGCTGCCAGACGAAGCGCTTCCTTTGCTTCCTGCTCAGACAAACCGGCAATTTCAAACATCACACGACCACGTTTTACCGGAGCAACCCATAATTCAACACTACCCTTTCCTTTACCCATCCTGGTTTCAGCTGGTTTTTTCGACACCGGCTTTGAAGGGAAAACACGAAGGTATACGGCTCCAACTTTCTTCAAGCGGCGAGACAATGTCACCCGCACTGATTCTATCTGCTGGGCAGTAATCCATCCCGGCTCAACAGCTTCGAGCCCAAAATCACCAAAGGTAACCTCACGAGCCCCTTTTGACCGCCCCTTAAGAGTTCCCCGCTGAACCTTGCGATAACGTATTTTTTTTGGCATTAACATGTTCGTCTCTCTCGCTCAATCAAACGGTTCCAAATTCACCGCGATACACCCATACCTTGACACCAATCACACCGTATGTTGTATGCGCTTCCGAAAGGTAATAGTCTATATCCGCACGAAGCGTGTGCAATGGAACTGATCCGAGACGCACCCATTCCTCGCGCGCAATCTCAGCACCACCAAGACGCCCCTTAACTCGAACCTTTACTCCCTTAGCACCAGCACGCATTGCATCAACAGCAGCTTTTTTCGCTGCTTTCTTAAAGCCAACACGACGCACTAATTGCTCTGCGATACTGTCTGCAAGAATACGAGCCGAAAGCTCAGGCTTTTTAACTTCCTGAACCGACACATCAACTGTTTTACCCGGCGGCAATAACAAAGCAAGTTTTTTGCGCAAGACATCGATCTCTTGGCCTTTCTTGCCAATCACCACACCCGGACGAGCAGAATGAACAATGACACGAATCGCATCACCAGCACGCTCTATCTCAATACGCGCAATCTCGGCATTCGACAGGTTTTTCTTGATATAATCCCGAATTTTAAGATCATCAGCAAGAAACTCTGCATACCCACGAGCATTACGTGCACACCATCGCGATGGATGGTCCAAGGTAACTCCTATACGAAACCCTATCGGGTTAACCTTTTGTCCCACACTAGGCCTCTTTCTTCTTGGCTTTCTTTTCTTTCGCTTCAACAACAATCACCACATGGCACTGCCGACGACGCTGTGGCATAGCACGTCCCATAGCCGCAGGTTTAAAGTACTTACGCATTGGACCTTGATCAATACGAACCTCTTTAACCAGAAGGTCCTTCGGTTCAAAATTCTTCAAATCTTTTGCGTTAGCCATCGCCGAAACAAGTGTTTTTTTGAGTGGAATTGAACGCTTTGTTCCATACATCGTAAGCCAGCCGAGGGCGTCAGTCGCATCTTTTCCGCGTATAACATCGGCAAGAGGACGCAACTTAAACGGCGAGTACCATATGTATTTCGTTTTTGCTAAAAACCGCATTAAATCATCCTCTCAACTTACTTAGACCCTGCCGATGCAGCAGTCTGTGTTTTTCGTTGGCCACTATGCATGCGGAACGTTCTTGTTGGAGCAAATTCCCCCAACTTATGTCCAACCATATTTTCAGTAATGAAAACAGGAATAAACTTTCTTCCATCATGAACAGCAATCGTCATCCCAACAAAATCAGGGAGAACCATACTGCTTCGTGACCATGTTTTAACAACCTCGCGCTTGCCACTTTCTTTAACCGCATCAACCTTCTTGCTCAATGAGGCAACAACAAAAGGACCTTTTTTTGCAGATCGAGTCATATTCCCGCCCTATTTCCTTCTTTTAATAATCAATGAGCTCTTGCGTCGACGGGTCTTAGCGCCCTTGGCATTTCTCCCCCACGGCGAACATGGCGGTTTACCCGACTTCGACTTACCTTCGCCACCACCAAGCGGATGGTCTACCGGGTTCATCACCACACCACGAACCGTTGGCCGTATACCAAGGTGGCGAGTTCTCCCGGCTTTACCAACCGAGATATTTTTATGGTCTGCATTTCCCAGAGCACCAACAGTAGCCCAGCAATCCTCGCGAACCATACGAACTTCACCGGATGGCATTTTAAGTGTTACAAACCCATTATCCTTGGCAATCAACTGCGCCGACAAGCCCGCACTACGAACTAGTTTGCCGCCCGATCCTGGCGTAATTTCTATGTTGTGAACAAAGAAGCCAATCGGAATGTTACGCAATGGCAATGCATTTCCAACACGTGCCTCAACCTGTTCGCCAGCTATAACAGTCGCTCCAATACTCAGACCCTCAGGAGTCAAAATATAACGCTTACATCCATTCGGAAACACAATTAACGCAATACGCGTATTACGATTTGGGTCATATTCAATTGCTACAACCTTTCCTGCCATATCACGTTCAGCACGATCAAAATCAATCATACGATAGAGGCGACGAGCACCACCACCTCGATGCCGAACCGTAATACGCCCAAACGCATTACGCCCACCTTTTTTACGCAGACCAACAACCAAGCTCTTCTCAGGAGCTTTCTTGGTCAAATCATCCGTTTTCACAAATGATTGAAAGCGTAGCGACGAATTTCTCGGTTTTCTTCTTACTATTGCCATCTTTCACTCACTTATTACATCTTTTCGGGTGCAGATTTTACCTGCTGTTCATAAACAGCCGGCGCATCGACCCCCAAATTAACCGCCTCACCTGCCGGCAGTGTTACAATGGCCTTTTTGATGATTCTTCCTGTCGAAGCAGCATGTCGCCCAAAACGGCGCTTTCTACCTTTCACCACCATCGTTCTTATACTGACGGGACGCACATTAAAAAGCTTGTGCAGCGCCTCAGCAACCATAGGCTTATTTGCCTGGGGATGTATTTCGAGCACTAGCTGTCTTTGCTGCTGATTAAGATCGTAAGCTTTCGGTGTCGCACGCGCACGTCGAATAACGTCATAAATACTTAGATCCATCTGCCCACCATCTCTTTAAAATGTTCCTTATCATGAGCCCCAAATACCCAATATTCGCCGATCGCAAGATCATATGCGTTTACTTGATCAAAAAAGAGCACGCGCACATTGTCAACATTGACAAACGAAGCATGGGCCCGGAAATCACCAGCTGGGACTAAAACCACAAGCTTCGATCCCAACAAGCCAGCTTTTTTTAATGCCGCAACGGCCACAGATGTTTTTGGTTTGTCGTCCTGCCATTCAATAGGGAGAGCCACAACTCTACCATTTTCAATGCGATCTCGGACCAACTCACTCATCACCTGCCGTGAAGCTTTACGAGAGATCTTTAACTTGCGAACACGTGGCTGCGGTCCAAAGACAACACCGCCACCTCGCCACAACGGCGAACGCGCTGTCCCAGCGCGTGCACGACCAGTACCTTTCTGTTTGAACGGTTTCTTCCCGGTCTTGTTCACTTCGCTTCGACTCTTACAGCCAACCGTTCCCTGCCGCCAGTTTTGCAAAAGCACACGAATTGCCGTTGCAAAATTTGCCGGAGAAATAGAAGCACCTTCACGTTCTTTTAGCCCAATTTCACGAGCCGTCATAGCTCCTTCAATCTGTTTGCGCGCCATGGTTACCTACACTTTCTGATGAATACAAAAGAATCCGCCTTTCCAGGCACCGATCCCTTAACTAAAACCATGCGAACCTCAGGATCAACACGAACTACCTCGATATTCTTAACCGACTTGTTACGTGCACCCATATGTCCCGGCAATTTACGTCCCTTATGAACACGCCCACACGTCCTCATTCCGGTCAATGAACCAGGAGCGCGCCCCAATTTATCACCATGGCTACCACGACCGCCAGAGTGACCGTGTCGCTTAATTACACCTTGGAAACCCTTTCCTACGGTCACACCAAGAACATCAACAACATCACCAGCGCCCAAAACTGCCGTAACATCGGCTGTCTGACCTACCGCAAACTGCGCAGCAGAAGTAGCATCCAATACCCTGACCTCGCGCAACACCGAAAAATAATCTTTCGGAGCTTTTATCCAATCGGCAGAAAATTCCTTTCCGCGGTGCCGGGGGCGTAAACAGCCAAACTGCACCGCATTGTACCCATCGCGCTCTTCCGCCTTCACCTGCGTCACAAACCAGTCACCGACATCAATGACAGTAACTGGCACCACCTGGTGATCGTCCGAAAAGACCTGGGTCATGCCAATTTTTTTACCCCAGAGACCACTGAGCATCCACTAACCCTTCTTACTTAATCTCAACATCAACGCCAGACGATATGCTCAATTTCATCAGCGCATCCATCGTTTGATCCGATGGAGCGACAATATCAAGTATTCTTCGGTGCGTCGTTAATTCAAACTGCTCGCGCGACTCTTTATCAATATGTGGCGATCGTAACACGGTAAAACAACGTCTCCTGTTAGGCAAAGGCACAGGTCCGACAACCTGAGAACCCGTGCGCCGAACAGCAAGAACAATCTGCTTTACTGCTTTATCCAACAACTGATGATCGTATGACTTAAGTGTCAAACGAATCTTTTGCTTTTTCATTCGCTGCCCAACCTTCGTTAGTCAAGGATTTCGGTAACAACACCGGAACCGACCGTTCTACCACCCTCACGAATAGCAAAACGAACGTCTTTTTCCATAGCAATCGGCGTAATTAACTCAACGTTTAATTCAACGTTGTCGCCAGGCATTACCATCTCGCGACCCGCAGGAAGCGTCACCACACCAGTCACATCTGTTGTTCGAAAATAAAACTGTGGACGATATCCGGTAAAGAAAGCACTGTGCCGTCCGCCCTCGTCCTTGGACAAGACATATACCTGACACTTAAACTTCTTATGTGGAGTAATGGAACCAGGTTTGACCAACACCATACCGCGTTCGATCTCATCTTTACCAACACCGCGAAGCAAAAGCCCAACGTTGTCGCCTGCAACGCCCTCATTGAGCGTTTTGCGGAACATCTCAACGCCAGTAACAGTTGTCCTGCCTTTACCGCCAAGACCAACAATTTCGACTTCTTCACCAACTTTAATACGACCACGTTCAATACGACCTGTAGCAACAGTACCACGACCAGAAATACTGAATACGCCCTCAACAGCCATCAAGAACGGCTTTTCTATATCACGAACAGGCTCAGGAATGTACGAATCAAGAGCGTCCATAAGCTTACCGATAGATTGCGTACCAATCTCCGAAGGATCACCCTCCAGGGCTTTAAGCGCAGACCCACGAACAACCGGAATCTCATCACCAGGAAAATCGTACCTCTTAAGAAGATCGCGAATTTCTTCTTCAACCATGTCGACCATCTCAGGATCATCGACCATGTCAACCTTATTGAGATAAACCACCAGCGCTGGAACACCAACGTTACGTGCAAGAAGAATATGCTCTCGAGTCTGAGGCATTGCGCCGTCAGCAGCAGAAACCACCAAAATCGCACCATCCATCTGCGCAGCACCAGTGATCATGTTTTTAACATAATCCGCGTGCCCCGGACAGTCGATATGCGCATAATGACGCTTATCGGTTTCATACTCAACATGCGAAATAGCGATAGTAATACCACGCTCGCGCTCCTCAGGAGCATTATCAATCTGATCAAAACGACGCTCTTCAGCCAAACCTTTACCAGCCAATGTCTTAGTAATGGCTGCTGTCAAGGTCGTTTTTCCATGGTCAACGTGACCAATCGTACCAACGTTCAAATGAGGCTTTTTGCGCTCAAAAACACCTTTTGCCATCGTCTTCTTCTCCAAACAACAAATTAAACACCTTCTACCGCCACCTACTTTGCGCTCAGGATCAACTCCTGTGTACCTTTCGGCACCTTCTGATAGGAATCAAATTCCATCGTATAAGTCGCCCGCCCCTTGGTCATCGAACGCAACTGCGTCGAATAACCAAACATCTCAGAGAGAGGTACCTTGGCATGGATAACTTGCACCCCATGGCTCTCCTCCATGCCCATAATCTGCCCGCGCCGAGAATTCAAATCACCAAGGACATCCCCCAAATACTCATCAGGAGTTTCGACCTCGACCTTCATAATCGGCTCAAGCAAGCATGAATCGCCATTGCGCATAGCTTCTTTCAAAGCAAGTGACGCAGCCACCTGGAATGCCATCTCCGATGAGTCCACATCGTGATAGGAACCGTCATACAAACGAGCACAGACATCCACCACGGGATATCCGCCAAGGATACCGTTATTCAACGCATCCAAGAGTCCCTTCTGCACCGCAGGAATAAACTCACGCGGAATAGAACCACCAACAATCTCATCCACAAACTCAAAGCCCTTACCACGCTCAAGCGGCTCAAACTTAATCCAAACATGCCCATATTGGCCACGGCCACCGGACTGCTTAATAAATTTACCTTCAGCCTGGACAGGTTTCTGGATAGTCTCCTTAAAGGCTACCTGCAACTTACCCTGTGTGGCCTCCACCTTATGCTCGCGGCGCAAGCGATCAACCACAATCTCTAAGTGCAACTCACCCATACCACTGATAACGGTCTGACCTGTCTCACGATCAAAGGTAAACCTTAACGACGGATCCTCTTGCGTCATCTTACGCAGAGCAATCGTCAGCTTTTCATAATCCGTTTTATTTTTGGGCTCAACCGACGTAGAAATAACCGCCGCAGGAACATCGATTTTTTCAAGAACGATTTTGCGACTTTCATCACAAATGGTATCACCTGTTGCAATATCCTTAAGGCCGACAATCGCCCCAATATCTCCAGCCGCAAGCTCCGCAACCTCTTCCCGCTTGTTTGCATGCAAACGCACCAACCGGCTAACCCGCTCTTTGGACCCCTTGGTCGAATTGTAAACATAGGACCCCGACCTCAGGACCCCTGAATAAACACGAACAAAGCAGAGCGTACCAAACGGATCTGTTGCAATTTTAAAAACAAGCCCAGCCAACGGCTCAGTTGGAAGAGACTTGCGCTCTTCTACCACCTCGGTCCCGGGAATCTCACCCGTTACCGGCGGAATATCTGCCGGTGATGGTAAATAATCAACAACGGCATCCAAAAGTGGCTGTACCGCCTTATCCTTAAAAGCAGCGCCACAAAACGCAGGCGTGATGCGACGCTCAATAACACCCTTGCGGATAGCCGCCCTGATCTCATCAACCGAAATTTCTTCCTCATTAAGGAATTTTTCAGCGAGATGATCGTCGAGCTCGCAGGCCTTCTCAACTAGATGCGTACGCAACTCTTCTGCCTTACCTTTTAGCTCATCTGGAATTTCATGAACCTGAACCGTCGAACCATGATCGCCCTCAGCAAACGTCATGTAGGTGCGTGTCAAAAGATCGATCACACCCCTAAAATTTTCCGATTCACCAACAGGCATCTGCATCGGAACAGCATTCGCATGGAGCTTGGCATTTGCTTCTTTAACAACCTTAAAGAAATCAGCGCCAACACGATCAAGTTTGTTCACAAACATTATGCGAGGCACTCGGTAACGATTGGCCTGTCGCCAAACCGTTTCCGTCTGCGGCTGCACTCCTCCAACACCGCAAAACACCGCCACCACTCCGTCAAGAACGCGAAGGGATCGCCCAACCTCAATCGTAAAGTCCACGTGGCCCGGAGTATCGATAATATTAATCTGATGGTTTTTCCAGGTACAGGTTACTGCAGCAGACTGAATCGTAATACCGCGCTCCTTCTCCTGCTCCATCCAGTCCGTAACCGCCGCACCCTCATGGACTTCGCCAATTTTGTGCGACAAACCGGTATAAAACAAGATCCGCTCTGTTACAGTCGTTTTCCCCGCATCAATATGTGCGGCAATGCCGATATTTCTCACGCGATCAAGAGAGACAGCCATACCACACCCCTACCATGAATAATGCGAAAATGCGCGGTTTGATTCCGCCATCTTGTGCACATCTATTTTCTTTTTCACTGCGCCACCACGCCCCTCGGACGCATCCAAGAGCTCATGTCCCAAGCGCAACCCCATTGTTTTATCCGAACGCTCAGCGGCGTTAGCAATAAGCCAACGATACGCTAACGAACGAGCACGACGACTCCCTACCTCGCGAGGAATTTGGTAAACGCTACCACCCACGCGCCGAGGACGCACTTCAACAACCGGTGTAACCTGCTCAACCGCCTTATCAAAAAGATCAAGGGCTTTCTCAGCACCCCCTGCCTTCTTAGAAATAAGCTCCAAAGCCTCATACACAATATGCCGCGCCGCATTTTTTTTACCACGCCACATAACTACATTGATAAGTTTTTGTATCGATTCAGATCCATAGCGGGGATCAACGCCCACCTCTCGGATAAAATTGACCGATCTACGTCTAGCCATACCCTACGCCTCTTAGCTTTTCTTCGGTTTCTTAGCGCCGTACAACGAACGCCCTTGTTTACGATTCTCTACCCCAGCAGTATCAAGTGTGCCGCGGATTATATGATATTTAACACCCGGCAAGTCCTTAACCCTGCCACCACGCACAAGCACCATCGAGTGCTCCTGCAGGTTGTGCCCTTCGCCAGGGATATAGGCAGTAACCTCCATCCCATTGGAAAGTTTCACACGAGCAACTTTTCGCAAAGCCGAGTTAGGCTTCTTCGGCGTCATTGTCGACACACGCGTACAAACGCCACGCACCTGAGGATTTCCCTTCAGGGCTCTACTTTTCGATTTGCTTTTTTGTCGCTTCCTATCAAAGCGAACAAGCTGATTAACTGTGGGCATTACACAAATTCCCTAATAAAAAATGAAACAACGCCGGTACGATCACTTGCTCCAAGACGACGCAATGGAGCAACGTCCACACAATCACTTCAGGAGGGGTTACTATGATTGTAACTTTTTTCACAGCTTTTTCAAGGGGAAAACCACGCGCACAAATCGTTCAGTTAGCCACCCTCTATGCGATTGCCTCACCAGCCTCTTTTTTAAGTTTAGTTTCCATTTAGAAAAAAATCTAGCGGAAAATGGGTAATTTTTAACTTTTAAGACTCTCTTTCTCTCTTTTAATACCGACATTTTTGGCATACAACTTTTTTATAGTATACTGACCCACAAGCAAACAAAAAACGGACATCCGTTAGCTATTTTTGATAGATAAAGGTTTCTCATGCTATTCAACATCCCTTTCTTTACGCTCCTTCACAACATCGTTTCGTTGGCCCTGGGAATCTTTGGGTTTGGGTTCCTAATCTTCTTTCATGAACTCGGCCACTTTCTTTTTGCTAAGTTATTTAATGTCCTTACCCCTTCGTTTTCTATTGGATTTGGACCAACTCTTTGGAGCAAAAAAATCGGAGAAACCCAGTTCTCAGTATCCGCTATTCTTATTGGCGGATACGTCGAAATAGCAGGTAACGAAGAGATAGGGCAGGGATCCCAAGCCGAAGCACACCGTCAAGACGAACGGTCAATAACTTCAAAGCCCTTCTGGCAACAATTCCTTATAATGATTGGCGGCATCCTTTTAAACCTCATCTTAGCTTTTTGTATCTTTACATTCCTCAGCACTCGTGGAATACCACAAGATCCGGGGGCCAATCTTGAAAAATCAACAACAAAGCTCTCATTTGTTGATCCAAAAGGGCCAGCCGGATTAGCCTCATTAAAGGCTGGCGACACTATCACCGCACTCAATGGAGCTCCCACACATGGAAGAGTGTGCACTCTTTGCACCCTTCTCGAAGGGAAAATGAATAGCGATGTCCAGCTCACTATAAAAAGAGGAGAGCAGACACTTATAATCCCTGTCCATCTTATCGAATCGCCAAAAGCAAAGGGCCGCGGACACCTCGGTGTCGGATTTAGCGCCCCAGCTCTGCCACCCCAATCTTTTTTATCAGCCTTAGGGCATGCATGGCGTATCACCGGTGCTATTGCAAAAAACACCGTTAAAGCCTTCCTTGGTATCATCTCCGGACGTGGACTTTCCTCTGTTGGCGGCCCCATTATGATTCTTGCCGCTATGACCAAGGGAGCTCAACAAGACAGCGCCACATATCTCCTGATACTCGCCATTATCAGTATCGGTCTTGCCATCATAAACCTCGTCCCACTCCCTATCTTTGACGGGGGGCAGATCCTTATTTTTGGAATTGAGGCCTTGATGGGACGACGCCTTTCCGATCGTGCGCGTACCATTTTAGGATATGCCTGCTGGATTCTGGTAATCTCTCTTTTTGTACTCCTCAGCATCAAAGATCTTTACCAGATTATTACTACACTGAACGTCCAAACAATATGTCTATTCTCCCTTCTGATCGGTGTTATCGCACTCATTTTTCTTACCAAATTCATCATACAAAGGAGAAAATCGTAAAAGTAGTAACTTTAAAAAAGGGGTATGGTGAAAAAAATTTCTCTAATACAGATAATCTACGGAGTCATTGGCATAGGACTCGTAATAATGGTCCACGAAATTGGACATTGGTTTTTTTGTAAACTATTCGGGGTTGCTACTCCGGAATTTGCTGTTGGTTTCGGCCCAACCCTATTTGAAACCGATATTGGAACCACTCGTTTCACTTTAAATCTTATTCCCCTTGGAGGTTATGTTGAAATTCTTGGGATGCGGAATATCATTCCTGGTTTTGAAGCTTTCTCCTTTGCTGCAAAACCACTTTGGCAACAGGTAACTATTCTCCTCGGCGGAATTTTATTCAATCTCATCTTCGGTTTTGCAACTCTTGCAATAGTCGCCCCGAGCCGGTTGCGAAGAAAACCACTTCCCAAAGAAGCATCAGAAGACCCAGCTCTTCACCCTAAGGGCGCCATCGGACCGTTGGGCATTCTCGCACTCATTTCTCGCAGCGCACTCTACGGCCCTCGTCTTTATGCCATATTCCTTGCGCTTATTAGCCTCAATCTCGCAATTTTCAATCTGCTACCACTTCCAATCCTCGATGGAGGACAACTTCTAATCGTTCTTATTCAAGCAGCCACCGGCACAATGCTAAGTACTCAGGCCTATGATCTGATCACTACCATCACCCTTTTTTTACTAGTCTTTCTTTTCCTCATCACCACAAGCAAAGATATTCAACGTACCGTCTCAGATTAATACACCTTGACATAATCAAGGCAAAAAAATCAATTTCCACTCTCATTTTTTCTACAGATCAATTCGCCAGTTAATCACTCGCTCAACCTCATGAAAACCAAGAGCTAAGTGCATGTGATAACTCACTTCGTTTTGAATATCGGAATCTGAGCCCATTTCTCTACACCCTTTTTCCCGCGACCAAGATTTCACCATTTCAACTAGTTCACGACCCACCCCCTGGCGACGAAAAGGCTCCTCAACAAAAATACCTTCTAGATACCCAACCGGTGAACTTTCGCAGCCGTCTACATAGGAACGCACAGAACATTCTGCAAACCCTACCGGCTGACCATTAACAAATGCGAGGAAAACAGTTTTATCATAATCGCGTTCAATATCGGCCATCTGGGATGAGTGTTTCCGCTCATTCCGATAATCAATTGACCACAACTTCACGCGCATCGACAACCATTCTGCCCGATCCCCTTGGCACAATTCACGTATCTCAACAACCGGCCCGTTCATAGAAATCATTAGAAACTCCTTAGCCCACAAAACGCTTGAATCTACAAAGTCACACTGTTACTCTGAATTTACAGAGCTTGACCATAGGTAAGGTTTTTATGAAAATATGCGCTCAACTCGTAGAACTTATCTCTATCAATCAAACAATTGTACTCGATATCCGTTATGCCACAAAAAACAATTTCACCAAAAAGATCGTTTACCCATTAGCCCTACTATTCCTGCAGCGAGAAGTAGCGCTAGCACTCGATGCCGTCCAGAAAGATCTTCGAAAACTGGGGCTCGGACTCAAGATTTTTGACGGCTACCGGCCACTTACCATTCAAAAAATGTTTTGGAAACTGTGTCCCGATGAACGATATGTAGCACATCCAGATAAAGGTTCAAATCATAATCGTGGAACCGCAGCGGATGTTTCACTTATCGATTTAACAACGAAAACAGAACTTCTTATGCCCTCAGAATTCGATGACTTCAGCGAACGTGCATGCCGTCATTATCCTTTTACACCACCACCTGCAAAACATAACAGTAGACTTCTAGAAGAAATTATGGCAAAACATGCCTTTATTGGCAAACCAACCGAATGGTGGCATTTCGATTGGGAAAATGATAAACAGTATCCAATTCTTGATATCCCTTTTGAAAAGCTCATAATGCAAAAAATATGAGAATTTACCTTTTTGCATTACCCGTCCTTTTAATTCTCCATGCCACATCAGTTCAATCAATGAACAATCAATCCAAACCGTTCATACCCATGTTTTACCAGCTCCAAAAGAACAAAAAAATTAAAGACCTCGCGAAAAATTTTTCAAACGCAGCGGATGAAAAATTGCTAGAAACTTTTTGTTTTCTTTTAGAAATGCAACTACTTTCAAAAAAGTTTTTGGCCCCTATTAAAAAATGTCCTATAAGGACATTCCTCACCATAATTGGCCCCCAGCGAGCGGCAAATATGCTCAAACATCTGGTACATTGGGAAGAAAATACTTTATCAATCACCGGATCCTTTTTCCTTACCATCGAACCTCTTATCGCTCAAAAAATCATTAACTGGCTCCAGAATGAAGAAAGAAGATTTCAATTCTGCTTGCAACCCATAATGACAGAACAAAATACCTCCCTCTTCGCTTTTTTGATGGAAAGTAAACGTTACTGCATTGTACAAAAGCTCATTAGGTATTTTGACAAATTGAGTCTCGAAAAACGTTTAACACTCCTTCGAACAACTGATTCTAACAATGAAAATATACTTCACCGCTTCTTTCAGCAGCAAATCCGAGAGAGCTCTTCGCAATTTACTAAACCTGGAGATGTATCAACCATACGGCAAATTCTTTCTGATCCTATTGGTTTCCCAAGTCTTCTCGCCTCCGCTCATGATTGGTTGGTCGCTGCAGCTATACAAAACTCAAAGGGAGACACGATTTTACACCTTTTTGCAAACCACGGGATTAGTTTTCTACGCATCTTGTCTTACAATTTGATCGATATGCTTGAAAAAGAAAATAAAAAAACCTCAACGAAACATTCAAAAAAAACACATTTATTCCATATGTTCTGGCAATTGTTGCAGACAAAAAACAACGACCATCAAACTCCTTTTGAAATTGCAGCATTAAAAGACAGGCAAAATACTTTCAACTTATTCCTCGACATTCAAAAAAGACTAACGTTGACAGGCTTGATAAGCCCATTGCATCCACACCTTTTCGTTTCTTCCTGTGCAAATACAAAAGCTGATATTCTTCTTAAATTTAGCAAAATATAAATTTGATTTTCAGAAAAATCTGTTACAATTTCCTCGGATAAAAAGCAACTTTTCCATCAGAGGAAATTTAAAATGATTAAAAAAACGACGAATTTCAGCCTCTTCTTCTATATCTTTGTTCTTTTTGGAACTGAAGCTAATGCAATATCATGGGCAAACATAAGACAAAATATAAAAATTTTGAATATCAAAAATGCACTATCAACGGGAAATATCGAAAAATTTGAAAAAGCTTTTGATTCATTGGAAAAGGAAGCCGAGGACACAAAAAACAAACTGCTTGAAAAACATTGTGTAGATTTATTTGTTACTCTCATGTTGTCATACAATCACAACAGAAAACAAACCTCTTCCCTCCTCGAAGCTTTTTTGAAAAAATTAACAGAAAAAAACAAAGTATCTCTCTTCACACAAAAAGTAACTAAAAAAAATCAAAAGAAACTTCTCGCATTTACAGAAACTCAACGATCAGAAAACACTAAAAAAACATTAAAAAATATCGCCAGCAGCTCTATCGTTCCATTTCTCATCATTCTACAAAACAATATATCCGAGGAATCTAATTTTTCCTTAACTAAAGAAGTTGTGCAATACTTACCCGCTGAAAAATCTTTTCAGATTTGCAACAACAAACTTACCTGTACATACCCCGACCAGCCGCTTAAAAATCCATCAAAAAAAGAGTTCTCAAACTTAGCCTTCCTTATTTCGATTGGCGAATTTCCCTCTGCCGCGTGGCTCCTCAAAGAATCTGAAAAATGGGAAAAAACAGAGAGAATCACCGCACTTAGCGAGTTAACATTTGATGGACCATTAATACATCATCTTTTTAAAGAAATGATGAATCATTCTTTCTTCGATACTGAAAAAAAGCTCCAGCTATCAGATGACCCTGTTAGCAGGGCACTCTTTAAAACTCCCGATAACTATTTTGAAGTTTTTGACATAGTCGACATAAACCAAAACTCAGTTTTACACCTGGCGGCGAAAAAAGGTGACAAATTTCTGGAGGCAATCGCTGAAAAAATATGCTCTCTTATCGCATTGAAAAAGGATGAAAAAACAGAGGACAATAATGCGAATATCGATTCTTGGGCAGAAAAATTTCACAAAGCCTTAACTAGTAAAAATAAAAACGGGCAATCTGCCTTTGAATTAGTAAAAAGTAACAAAGACCTTTGGGGGCGTATAGAAAAAAAGTTTAAAGAAGAGAAATCTAAAAAAAAGATCAATTTTCTTGAAAAACACCAATCATGCGAACAGGAGCTTCAGCACCCTGTAAAAGTTTTAAAGGTAGAATTATAACATACCCACCGACAGGTGGCATTAATGAAGAATTCGCCACATTTTCTACAAGATATTTGCCTGCAGTAAAAAACTGTTTATGAACTGGATATCCGCTTGACGGCAGGTCTGGCGAAAGAGTATCAATCGCCAGACCAACTACTCCTCGTTTAATGAGCGCTTCAGCCGCTTCAGCACTTACTGAAGGAAAGCAGAGATTGTTTCGGTAACGATCTGGATCAAACCAGCGCAAATCCCACCCGGTACGTATAACAGGCAACGTTCCTGGCATAATGTTCCCAAAAAGATGTTCAAACCTCTCAATTTCAGACACTGAAAGAAGAAAGTTTTCGTCTGCACAGGCAGATACATCAATCACTACGCACGGGACATGCAAGGTAGCAAGCGAAAGGTTATCAACAGTGGTTCCATCACTCAGCCCATGAGCCGGAGCATCAATATGTGTCCCTGTTCCCGCTCGCATAGTAAAAGCATACTCACGAAATTGGAGATCAGGACCTTCGAACTGCTCAAGCAGGAGCTGCTCAAAACCAGACGTTCCCTCCCAGGTAGGAACAACATTATCAAGCGTATGCGTCAGATCGACAATAATATCACGTTCGCGAGGAACAAAGCAGCACATAAAAATCTCCTTTTAAGCACTTCCAAAAGCTAAACTGCACTTGCTGCCTTACGCCAAGAAGCCTTTTCCTTCAAATTCTCAAGATATATCGCTCTCATTTGTATTCCATTCAGAAGTTACCATAACAATTGGGATATTTCGATCACGAACCTGCTCAACCCATTTTGCTAGAGCATTAAAGCGAGAGATATTAATCGCCCATTAATCACCTTTTAACTGATCAGTTCACCAACTTGTAAAATACCAAACCGAGTTTTTACACCTCAAGAACCTTCCTCAAATTTTCATCTATACATCAATTATCAGCAGTTGATAATAAAAACCACGGCACCATTTAATCAAAATTTAAATATGCAAAATTCATTTTTCAAACCTCACTTTTTTGTTTAAGTTCACCACTTTAAATTTAAACCAAAGACTAAAACTAATAAAAAAGACGCTCCGGTAAACAGAGCGTCTTCCACACATTTATGCTTCTGCTTCTATGTCACAAGAAACTGTTTATCACTGCCCAGCCCCCACGGAGCACAAAAGAGAGCTGGGTGTGAATAATTTTATTTCTCTAGATCAAACTCATCCTCACCCCCATTTGCACTTAACCCGCTTTCACCCGTCAGCCGATTTTCCGTCATATCCAGCTCATATGCTAAGATGTCACCAGGCTGGCATTCAAGCACCTTACAGAGTGCATCCAGAGTAGAGAATCGAATCGCACGCGCCTTTCCTGTTTTTAATATGGATAAATTTGCCTCAGTTATACCAACCTCAGAAGACAACTCATTCAACCTCATTTTCCTGCGCGCCATAAGCTCATCCAAACGCACAACAATCGGCATAAGACACCTAGACCGTAAAAATCTGATCTTCGCGTAGCGCAACACCCTGTTGCACAGCAAACGCAAAGAGCATAAGGCCAGCAAAAATCATAAACCGTATCAGATCAGTTGTTCCAATAGAAAAAGCAAGCTCACGCTGACCAACTGGATTATGCATCGTTTCTATAAGCAATTCGAGAGCTCTCTGCACAGGTGCATACGCCGTCCACCCTAAAAGAAAAAGTGCTGCACGTCGCGCGAAGTGGGCAACCGGAGAGACTAATAGCTGCCCCTTCTGCGCGATTCCAAGGAGATGAAAAACATTCCCCAAACTCGAAAGAAGAAGCCAGAGAGCTACCCCATCCACTATCAACCCAAGCATCCGCTGAGGGTAAGAAAACGTTCCGGCAAAAATCCAGAAGTAAATCCAACCAATACACTGTAAAAAGGCAAGAAACAGGACCCCAAAACGGGATATACTCAAAAAACGAGCAAAGGATGCTAATGAACAAAACTTCATACATAACCTTCCCTTAAAAAGGACCCAAAAATCTTCAATCAAAGATATGGTACCACAGGCAATATTGTTTTTCAATATATTTTTATCGAAAAACAATATCCATTGAGAAGGCTAACGAAAGAACAGAAAAAGACCTCTATTCAATGTACGAATAGAGGTCTTTTAAAATTAATAAAGATAAATCGTAGTTTTTTTAAACTTTTTTTGCCGGAAAACCAGTAATCTGCGCCGCATGCGGATGTTGGGCATTGGCATAAATTTTAAGACGATCAATCTGTTTGTTTGCCTGTTTATTACGAGGGAGCATCCCCTTTACGGCATGTCGAAGCACAAATTCATGGTCGCGAGCTTGCTTTTGTGGGACAGTTGCCCTTTTTTGACCACTGCGCCAACCGGTATACCAGACATACTCTTTTTCATCAGCCTTAGCACCGGTAAAGACCAATTTGTCAGCATTGATTACTACGACATAGTTTCCACAGTCACCATGTGGCGTATACGTAGGTTCATTGCGCCCCCGCAACAGATCAGCTATTTCTGTTGCTAAACGACCAACAATTTTTCCACTTGCATCGATTAAATGCCACTGCGGCGTATGTTCTTCTTTTTTATTAAAAAATGTTTTATTCATATCCATGACGCAAACCTTTATACTATGTCCATTACCGGTAAAGAAACCGAACTTTTGTAGTATACGGGACAACCAACACTTGGTCAAATCTCCCCATAAGAAAAAGGTGTTTTATGAATCCAACCTGGACATCAATAATCCCGCCACTTCTCGTGCTCGTAACTGCCGCGTTAACCAAACGGGTTATCGCTTCACTTGCGCTTGGTATTGTCACAGCATCAATTATCGTTGTGGGACCAGCACCAATTGCCGTTCTTTCTCATCTTTTCAATGCTCTCACAACCGTTCTCAGCGATCTAGACCGAATTTACCTCTTTCTCTTCCTCGGCTGCCTCGGTACTATTATCGAACTAATTACCCATATGGGTGGTGTGAGTGCTTACACACAGCTCTTACGCTCACAACTCAGGAGCAAACGAGCAGTTGAGACCTCTTCGCTTATGCTGTCTCTCCTGTTCTTCATTGACGATTTTCTGAACAGCCTCATCACGGGAGCTATCATGCGCCCCCTCACTGACGCATATAAAATTCCACGGGTCAAACTGGCATTTCTCCTTAATGCAATGAGCTCAGCACTTTGCGTGCTTATACCAGCATCAACATGGGGGGCCACTATTCTCGCGCAGCTTAATGCAGCAGGAATCTCTGATGAAGTTGGTATCACCCCCCTTATCAATGGAGACCCCCTTATTATCTACCTCACCACCATCCCTTTCGTTTTTTATGCAATTTTTATTATAGGATCTGCATGGTTCATAGTCAGGAGGCAATTAAGCTTTGGCAGCATGCATCAGCAAGAAATTATCGCCGAAGCAACAGGGAATCTTTTCGGCGGCAAAAAGCCGCTTCCCGGCAGACAACAGACTGAAAATACGCAAGGCTCATTGGCCAGTTTTCTGGTACCAATATCGATCTTTATCTGCGCTGTAATTGGATTCATTCTCTGGACCGGTGGCAGCTGGCTATCAGGGGGAACCCGAGGTATTGTTGAAACACTGAAAAATGCAAATACAACCTGGAGTCTTCTCGCGGCCAGTATCGTTACTCTCATAACTATCACCCTGCTCATGTTCGCCCAGAAAAGGAAATCCGTCACTTATACAATTGGAAAATCAGCAGTAGATGGCTTTATGCTCATGAAAGATTCGCTTATCGTTCTCGTCCTCGCGTTTACCTTCGGCTATATCCTTAACACTGATTTGCAGACAGGAAGCTATATAGCACAACTGATCTCGACCACACTACCGCTCTTCATACTCCCTTTTATTATCTTCGTTCTTGCCTCCGCAACTACTGCATCAACAGGATCTTCCTGGGGAACAATTGCCGTTCTCATGCCTCTTACGATAAAAACACTTGCATCATTGGCAACAACGACACCTCCTCTCATCCCTGCCAACATCCCGCTTTTCTTTGCATCTCTCGGAGCTCTTTTAGCTGGATCAGTCGCCGGAGCTCATTTTTCACCAATTACCGACGCTACCGTAGTAACAGCCATGAGCGCAGGGGCATACCAGATGGACCACGTCCGCACCCTTATGAGTTACGCAACACCGGCGCTTATCGGAAGCTGTATCGCATTTTTGATTACCGGCCTCACGTACCAATGGGGACTCTGGACCTCTTATGCCATCGCAGCTTCATCTGGCGCGGCTATCACCATCGGTATGCTACTTATTAGAAATTGGCGAGCCAAACGAACAACAATTTAGTCGTCACAGCCACAGCAACACTCATCGTCTTCTACAGCACATTCCTCGCATGCGCACATCGTCGCAAGAGCTGCCATAGTCGCTTCGACATCCTTTACCTGTCGTGGTAAAAGATCTGTCGATATTGACTCGAGCTTTCCATCATCTGTAATGGTAAACATATCTTCAATACGGACACCAATGCCCTCGTTAGACAGATAGAGACCCGGCTCGATGGTGAAACAATCACCAGGCTGCAAAGGTTCTGAAGGATCCCCCACGTCATGCACATCCAGACCAATAAAATGGCCTATACCGTGAACGAAGTACTCATCAAGGCCATATTTAGCAAAGGAACGCTTTGCTTCATGGTAAAGCGATTTTTCAGGCTCATTTTTATTGGAAAGATATACTCCCGGCCGTGCCATCTCAATAACCCGCTCCTGGGTTTCTAAAACAATCTCATAGATTTCACGTTGGCGCTTGCTGAAAGTTCCAGAGACGGGATATGTTCGCGTTATATCGGCACAATATCCATTGAGACGCGCTCCTGCATCAAAAACAACAGTCTCATCATTACTGATTATCTTATCTGCAGACTGATGATGTACGACCGTAGAGTTAGCACCTGCAGCCACAATTGGAGTAAAAGCAGTCTGTGCTCCGAGACCCAAAAAATAGACTTCGAATGATTTCTGGAGGATCCCCTCTGTACAGTCTTCTTCTCTCAGCACCCCAGCAATTTCAAGCTGTGCTGTTGCCGTCATTCGAGCTGCATCACGAAGCAAACCAACCTCACCTGCATCCTTTTTTCTTCGTAAAACAGCAATCTCTCTCATCACATCGACAGAGACGTTTCTCAACTCAGGGAAGAGTAAAAAAAGACGACAGAGAAACTCATTATTGAGAACAGTCCCAACCTTTCCATGCTTTTCGGCAACATGCAAAAGCACTTCAATTAAACGATGCCAACAATCCTGAGGACTGAAAAAAGAAATATTTAAATTAGGAGTTTCTGCGCCAAGAAATTCAACAGAGTCAAACCCATATTTTTGAGCTGTCGCCGTATCAGCCACACACAGAGACTCAGTCCATTGGGTACGATAAGCTGGATACTTCGGAACAAAAAGAGTAGATCTTCCGTCAGCATCTATCAGACAAGTAAGACCCGGTTCAGAAATACCGGTAAAATAAAAAAAGGAACTCTCCTGAACAAATGGCCCAGAAACCACTTCAAAACCACCGATAAGAAAAACAGGGGATCCAACACGTTTAGCAAGAGCTGCACGCCTCTGACTGAAAACTGCGCCATTATGTACCATTTAAAAAACCCTACGCTCAGAAAGAGCTTTATTTAACGTCAATTTATCCATATACTCAAGCGTCGCACCAACAGGCAATCCGCGAGCAAGCCGTGAAATAGCCACCTCGGTCCCATCAAGACTGCGCGCTACATACGAAGCTGTCGCGTCGCCTTCGGGAGTCTGATTGCATGCCAAAATTATTTCACGGCAGGTCCCATTATCTAGGCGACTACGTAACTGTGCAACAGAAAGATGTTCAGGGCCAATTCCCTCAAGCGGAGAAAGGGCCGCCCCCAAAACATGGTACGCTCCCTTATATCCACCTGTCTTTTCAACCGCCAACAGATCATGCCATGTCTCAACCACACATATGATTGTCTGATCACGCCGTAGCGAATCGCAGAAAGGACAATTTCCTGCCCGTTCCTGCCATGCACAGCACCGCGGGCATTTTATCAGCTCACGATGCGCGGTATGCAACACCTCACAAAATTGCCGCATCTGCTCTGGAGAGAGAGATAGAAAATGGTGAGCAACTCGGTAAATATTCTTCGATGCAAGATACGGAACTCGTTGCAACTGCTTTAACAATTGCGACAAATGAGGAAGTTGATCAATCATGCGCGACGCCACTTTTTCATTAACACTGTCTGCGCATACCCAAAAAAGCTACTTGCGCAAATGAAAAGCAATAGACCAACGGACATATTAAGAGCAACACCAGCGAATACAAGGCTCATAATAACCATAGCAATTTTTTGACGCGGATCATTTCCCGTGGTCGAACCTGTCGTTAAATAAATGCTTAAACCAGCCAAAATCGGCAAAATATATGATGGATCACTTGCCGAAAGATCTTTCATCCACCAGATAAATGGTGCACGGTAGAGTTCAATGGAACTATTCAACGCCCAACTTAATGCAAAGAAAATCGGAACTTGTAGCAAGAGCGGCAAACAACCTCCTGGCAACAGGCCGTGTTCTTTGACAAGAACAACCCGCTCCTGAGCTAGCCTTTCGGGATCATCTGCATATTTTTGTTCAAGCAATTTCAGTTTACGCGAAAACTCTTTTTGCTTTCTCATGCTGTCCTCGCCACGGGATGTCAACGGTAACATCACCAGCCGAATCAAAAGCGTTAACAAGATAATGGCAAACCCATAGTTATGGACATACCGATTCAAAAAGTTCAACAAAAACATTAAGGCTTTCGAAATAGGTGCAAGCCAGCCATATTCAAGAAGTTTTTCCAACCGTTTATCAACTTCAGCTAAACGTGCAGCCTCCTTAGGCCCAAAGTAAAGAGAAAGGTGCCATGTTGTTTTCTTTTTCACCGCAGGACCTTCAACAATGGCAGTAAGACGATTCCCTTGCTCTTGACGGAAATAGGTGCGACGAGCAAAAGCATCGCTGTCCTTGACCATAGCAAAAACAAAATATTTATCTTGGACACCCACTATCTCTGGCAACGCCCACGCAACCTCCTTCGTTGCATCAGCAATCGACCACTTTTCAAGCGGTTTATTGAGACCGGCTATCACTGCAGATATCACATCACGTCCCACTAAATCGGAAAGGTGCGGTGACGGCAGGAAGAGTCGTGGATGAACCGTTCCACCATCTTTTAGCGGTTCAACAGTCAAAACAAGTTCAACGGTAACCCCCTCAGAAGGGATGCGAAACTCTTTAGTGACACGAACATGCGGTGATTCACCAACATAGGTTATACTCCGAACCCCCGCCTCTTCTTTAGAACCCATATTTTGATAAAAGAATGGTGTCATTTCATCAAACGCAACCATCAGAGCTCGATGTTCACGCTCCTCAGGACCACATGGGGCAAGAACAACCAACTCACCGACAGAGCCGCCGAGCAAGCGAGTCTCTTCGACGGAATCGAGCGACGCACCAAAAGTCGAAAACTGGTAGGTCATGTCGCGTCCCTTAGCAACGGCACGCTCGTCAACACCCACCCGTGGCGTATCAACAAAATCCATCTCTAATTTTCGCGGCTGCTCAATTTCTTTTGCTACAATAGCAACACGCTCACCGGTCTGCACCGATTCCTGTGTCGTAGGCCTTTGTGACCCAAAATATCTATTCATTCCCCATGAAATAAGGATATTAACTCCCCAGACAACGAGGAGAATAATGCCAAGGCGCATCGCCGTATCTTGCCATCTCATGCCACACCTTTGATAGGTTAAAAAAAGCTGCTCTGATTCTGTTCGTTTAGATACCGATCATGGTAACATAAAACGAATACTGACGCTAGAACGTCACAAAAAGGAGAAAAATGGATAAGCAATGTTTTCGCATTGGCGAGTTGGCACAGATCCTTTCACAAGAAGGTACTGCTGTTGAACCTTTTGTAATACGCTTCTGGGAAAGACAATTCAATATCAGAGCAAAAAGATCTGACGGCGGACAACGTTTTTACAGCGAAGAAGACCTCTATAAATTCACCGAAATTAAAGAACTCCTTTACGTAAAAAAATTCACCATTGCTGGAGCAAAAAAATTTTTTGAGCAAAATGGAAAAAGCGAAGCTCCAACCTATCGCCATTCAAATAATAACTCAAAACTTCTCGGTCTTCTTGCTGACTTAAGAAAAAAACTCTATAGGTTTAAAACTATCATCTAGGAAACAAGCTCATTGCCTTTTACCGTTGAACAAGTAGGCTATTAATAGTTCCTATCAACGTATATTTGAAGTTAAGCAACATCATGAAATTAAAATAATGGAAAAGAAATCAAAGCACTTTCATTTTATGGGAATTGGCGGCATTGGAATGAGCGGCCTCGCATCAATCATGCGAGCGCAAGGACACTGCGTTTCTGGATGCGACCAAAACTGCTCGCAAAAAAGCATAGCGCTGCTTCGTGCTCAAGGTTGTAGTATATCCGAAGGGCACAACGGCTCATCTTGCAAGGATGAAACAATCGAAACACTCATCTATTCGACAGCTGTATCACTCAGTCACCCCGAAATTTTACGCGCCAAAAAGCGAGGGATTACACTCTGGCACCGATCTGAACTTCTTGCCAATCTCTCAAAAGAACATACAACCATCGCCATTGCAGGTTCCCACGGAAAAACAACAACAACAGCTTTAATTGGGCATTTGCTTGTTGAATCAAAGCTCGACCCAACCATCGTAGTGGGAGGATTTGTACAGAACTTAGGTTCAAACGCACGTGTTGGCGCTAGTGAATATCTTGTTGCAGAAGCTGACGAGAGCGACCGCTCATTCGTCCGACTTTCTCCTTCAATCGCCGTCATCACCAACATAGACCTAGAACATCTGGATACGTACCACGACATCAACGATATCAAATCAGAATTCTGCCATTTTATCGCCCAACTTTCCGAAAAGGGGAAAGCGATAGTCTGTATTGACGATCAAAACGTATCCAATCTCATTCAACAGATGCTTCCTGCTCGCGATCAAAATAAAATTATTACGTACGGGCGCTCTTCAAAAGCACATTACCAAATCTCTAATATCGAACTTTTTTCCTCTCACAGCACCGGCACCATATCATTCCAGAACGGTACCCAGCATTCATTTTTAATTCCGCTTGCAGGGTCCCACAACGCCCTCAACGCCACCGCTGCAATAGCCGTAGCCCATGAGCTAGGAGTTTCACCAACTGTTATTTCATCTGCAATCGAAAAATTTAGGGGGGTAGAGCAACGTTTTACCTGGTGCGGTACTTTTCACAGGGCTGATGTCTTTGATGACTATGGCCATCACCCTACGGAAATTTTTCATACCCTTCAGATAGCGCGGAAGCGAGCAGAAAAAAGAGTTATAGTTATATTCCAACCACAACGGTTTAGTCGCACCGAAAAATTATGGGGGGAATTTATTCATGTTTTGAGCAGATCACCTATTGATCAGCTCATCATTACCGACATTTACCCCGCAGGTGAGCAGCCTATCCAAACCATCAGCGGTGCCCGGCTTGCAACAGAACTTGCCCATCATGCGCCATTCCCAGTCATCTACTGCCCTGAAGAGCCTGGATGGGCAACTCTTCAGAAACTCATAGAAAATCTCACACAAACCGGAGATCTCCTCCTTTTCATGGGTGCAGGCAAAGTCAATTCACTGGCACACAAAATAGCTCGCAAATAAGAACTGTACCAGCTCTTCTTTGCGAACAGCAGCGAAGCTTTAGAACCAAAAAAACCAACATACACGGCTTTCAGCTCTTTCGATGCATCTACGCCATCCCTTGAGAAAACATTTCAAAATGTACTAAAATAAAAGAGAACGAAGAAACAAAGGAGGTTTAATAATGAAGAAAAATTTAGCACACAGAATAATTGCCTTCACCATCATTGGTGTCACTGCGCTTGGTGCATTCCCATTGGATGCACGCGGCGGCGGCCGGGGTGGCGGTGGGCGTGGTGGATTCGGTGGTGGTCGCAGCTTTAGCGGCCGTGGCGGTGGTACACCAAGAGGATTTAGCGGTCGTAGCTTTAGCGGCCGAGGATTTAGTGGACGTGGATTTAGTGGCCCAAGGAGCGGGACCAGAGGGGTATCACCCGCGGCACGAATGGGACGAGGCCGCGCACCAGCTTCTCGGGGAGGCGGCGGAAGGGCCCGCCCACCTCATGGATATCGTCCTTACCATCGCGGCGGAGGTCGATACCATTATCATGGACGCTATTGGGGTTACCCATGGTGGCGATGGGGATGGGTCGGTCCCGGACTAGGACTTGCTCTCTGGTGGCCATATGAAGGCGGATACATAGAACGAAGAGTATATGTTGAAGACCAAGAAACAGCTGACAAGGTAAATGAGTTGAACGATGAGATGAGAACTATCGCGCGGGAAATTGATGAAATTAAAGAAGAGATTGAAGGTCTGCAAAAAGGTGTATCTGCAGAACCTGAGGCAGGAACTTCGGATGATGCTGCCAGAATCAACAAACTTGAAATCCTGCTCAATAGAAAACAACAAAAGTTTAGTAGTATTCAGGAACAAATAAGCAGTCTCATCCACGAACTTGATGAGTAGGTACACAGAAACCAACTAACTACCATACAGCCGAGGACTAGTACCATAAACACTTTAAACAATCCTTTCTGCTAAACCCCGCTTAGAGTGACATTGCAGACTCTTCCCAACAGTGCCATGCCATATTGGTAGGAAGGATTGTTTTCTGATCTATAAAAAGGAGAATTCGTATGAATAGAAATCTGTCACGTATCTTATTCTTTCTACTCATTGGAAGCATAACAGTCAGCACCAACCTACTTGATGCACAACCACTGGGAAAAAAGAGCAACGTAAAACAAGCTGGCCCCCAAAGAAAAAGTTTCACAAGAATAAGAAAAGCAAAATTTCAGAAACAACCAATGGTCAAAAAACAGATAAAGTTTGGTATCAGGAAACCACCACGAAAAATGGCACGGCCCCACCCTCGATTTGATCAATACAAAAAAGTTCGTCGAGTGCCCGCATTCTATCGATACGACCCATCATACCGTCACGCTTATTACGCGCGATCTGGTTTCTACTCGCATCGGCCACATCGCTTCTACCCATATTTCTACAACAATCTCTATTGGGCTTACCCATGGTGGGAATGGGGCTGGAGACGTCCAGGAATCGCTATTAGGCTCGGCTGGCCGTTCTTTGGATCTTCGATCGTCAGAACGGTCTATGTTGAAAACCAAGAAGCCGCTAATCGAGTTACTAAACTCAATGCTTTATTAAAAATCCTAATCGATGACCTCAGCATCATGCAAAGCCAGATCGAAGAATTAAGAACCAGCATCACAACAACAGAAGAAGCGGTAGAACGTGCAGAACTCAGAGCTCACATTTCGAACCTTTTGGAGCAGCAAGCAATAAAGGAAGCTTCTATTGAAAAACTACGCAGAAAAATAGGCTCCCTGGCTTACAGTATTGAATCATAAGAATAAGTTCTAAAAAAACAAAAGCCTGCGTCAGCATACCCGTTAGGTAATTTTGGCGCAGACTTTTGTTTTGCAAAAATTATTATGACTGTCGCTCTTCAACAGGAGTTTCTGTGGCAGCAACATCAGTAGCTGCTTCAGGCGCAGCATTCTCGTACCCCAACGCAACACCCGCCTCTTTTTCTTCATGAGTACGGATTTTTTCTTTAACGCGGGCGCGCTTTCCAATTCGCCCACGCATGTAATAAAGCTTAGCGCGGCAAACATCACCTTCGCGGATAAATTCGATACTCTCTATTTTGGGGGAATAGAAAGGAAAAATTCGCTCAACTGCAACACCATTGGCACCAATACGACGAACGGTGAAAGTTGAAGAAACCCCATTATGGTGAATGGCAATTACATCCCCCTCAAAGTACTGAATACGCTCCTTATCACCCTCTTTAATACGCTGCGCAACACGTACAGCGTCACCTGATGAAAATTGAGGGAAACCGCGATCAGTTACCCCAAGCTGTAACACCGTCTCTTTTGTTAATTTCTTTGCCCTCATAACAGGTTCCTTCGTTTTATCGAAATTCCTAACCATCTATCAAAAATTAATGCGGCTGCTGATCGAACCGACAAATGATTGTACGGTGCAAAACCTTCAATAGGTGGCAGCAGATAATCGCATCGAGCTAAAATTGAGTCACCCAGCCCTTGGGCAGTCCCAAAAAGGAAGAGAACGGGGCGGTCTTGTTGCCACACCGTCTCTTGACTATCATACGTGATAACAGGCAACTGCGCTACCCCCGATTTTGCTGAAGTCGCTATTAAAAGAGGTTTTTTCCCTTCCTGTTCCTCTATCATCGCAACAACTTCATCTAAGCTTTTTGCAAGACGTGCCAATGAAACCGCTTCGTGACGCAAAGGATTATAAGAAACGCCTTCGCCTGCCTGCCAAAAACCAAGCAGCTTATCAACTATCTTCTGCTGATCAATCAATGGGGTTACAATAAAATAATTTTTCATTCCAAACGTACGACTTGAGCGAGCGATATCATGGATATCAATGGAAGTCACCGAGCTTTCACCCTCCACCCCTTGTTGTACCAAAACACCTGTATGCATTAATGCGGCATAATGCGGGGGGATTGCTCGCAAAACCTCTCTTCGTTCCTTTGGATTTGTTTCATGCGACCGGACCCAGGAAAAATGGTGCTTGACGGTCCGATCAATTGCCTGCTTCAATCGCCATTTTTCTTGTGCAGCATGATCTCCCGAACGCAAAACTTCAGGCACCTCACGTCTCTTCCAAATCACCGGAGCCGTATAATGGGGAAAATCAACAAACGGCCCGGCGAATGATTCGCACTCAACCGACTCAGCCTTGCCAACCACACCCGGAATAAGACGTATAATTCCCTCAATAAGCATCATCGCCGGCAAGTCACCACCCAGTAAAACAAAATCGCCAACCGAAATGACGGCATCGGCATACTCTTCCTCGACTCGCGCGTCCACACCCTCGTAACGCGCAGGTAATAGAAGACTATGGCCACCTCGCTCTGCAATTCGGGCATACAGATTCTCCAAAAGCGGCTGATCAAGCGCTGTACCATGAGGAGAAAAAAAGATCTTAAACGCAGGCCCATGAATCTCTTCTGATGCATCGACGGCACGCTCAATCACCTCAGGTCGCAGCACCATCCCGGGACCATGCCCAAATATCGGACCATCTGCCCGTTCCTTAGGAGCGCAAAACGAAAAGAGCGATCGCACATCCACGGAAAGAAGACCGGCATCCTGCGCACGTTGCACAAGGCTCGTCGCCCGAAAAGGCTCATATAATTCAGGAAAAAGAGAAACAACCGAAATCTTCATTTAACGAGCAATATCCACAACTATATCTCTATTTTGCTGTGCACCAACAAGAGTCACGATCGTCTTAAGCGCCCGGAAAATCCTTCCTTCGCTGCCAATAACTCGAGCTATATCTTCAGATGCAACACGCACCTGAATAACACACTTACCCGAAGCCTCAATACTCGAAACCAATACAGCTTCTGGCTGTGTTACCAACTGCTTGACCATTCTTTCAACAAGTTTTTCAATCATGGCACCAAACCATCTTCAATAATGTTACGCCGCAGGAGCTGTTTTTTGATGAAGCTTATGAATCCTTTTTACCGCATTTGACATCTGAGCGCCCTGTCCAAGCCAGTAATCAATACGATCGCTATAAAACTGAACAATCGCCCCTTTAACCGGGTCATAAGAGCCAAGAACCTCAAGAGCCCTTCCATCGCGACTACAACGACTATCAATCGCTACAATCCGATATGAAGGAATATGCTTTTTTCCGGCACGAAACAGACGAATTTTCACTGCCATATGTTACATCCTTATCATAAAAACAAAATAAACAATCTACCTCTATTTCCGACCTCTAAACAGGCCAAATCTTCCCATTTGCTTCATCAGATGTTGCATCTCACTAAACTTATTCAAGAGATCCTGAACATCGCTCATGGCTACGCCAGCCCCACGTGCAATTCGTTTTTTCCGTGATGTATCGATAACCGCGGGCAGCAAACGTTCTTTTCGCGTCATAGAACCAATAATAACCTTAAACCGTCGCATCTCTTGCTCCCCCTCTTCAAGCTTTTCTGGAGAAACTGAGTGCGAGGCCATCCCCGGCAAAAATTTCAACACCTGAGATATGCTACCCAACCGGCTAATCGCATCAATCTGGCAAGCAAAATCCTCTAGCGTCAGCTTGCCTGTGGAAAGAGCTCGTGTCAAACGTTTCTGATCCTCATCACGAATGCGAGCATTGGCAAGCTCAACAAAACTCTCTAAGTCCCCCATCCCAAGCATCGAACTCGCCGCACGTTTTGGGTGGAAAAGTGCAAGGTCACCGCTCTTTTCGCCTGTCCCCACGGCCGCTATCGGCTTCTTTAACGCATAGCGAAAAGCAAAAGCTGCACCACCACGTGTATCACTATCAGTTTTCGTTAGCACCGCCGCATCAAACCCAATTTTTTCATTAAATGTGGTAGCTACTCGTAGAGATTCTTGCCCGGTCATCGCGTCAAGAACAAGCAGCGATACTGACGGCTTTACAATTGATTTTATCGTACATAGCTCATCGAGCATCTCTCCATCTACATGGAGCCGCCCAGCTGTATCCAAAATAAGAAGATCATACCCATGCTCCTTCTGATACGAAAGAGCTGCTCGCGCGGCTACAGTTGGATCCGATTCCTGGGGCCGATAGAAGAAAAGACTTGCCTGCTGTGCAATCAGCGCTAGCTGATCAATAGCTGCAGGCCGATAGAAGTCGACCGAAGCAACCATAACTCGCAGGGACCGCTTGTCACACTCATTTCGTTCGCGGATAAGGCGTCCAAGCTTCGCAACAGTTGTTGTCTTTCCAGAACCTTGAAGTCCCATGACCAGAACAACTCCACGATTCGCAGAAACGAGACAATCTGTCACCTGCCCGCCCAAAAAGCTGACCAACCGCTCGTACACAACTTTTTTCAAAAAGTCATCGGCGGCTAAACCAGATGGAATCGTTACCCCGGTAAGCACTGACCGAACATCATTAACGAAAGCGTCGCCAACCGCTAAAGGGACATCGGCATCCAACAGAGAGTCGTGAACCGTTCTCAAAAAATCGTCTATCGCTACCGGTGTTAAACGACCAGAGCGCCCGAAACGATCAAAGAGCGTGGATATTTTTTTAGCTAAAAAATCAAACATCATTAATTGCGTATTGTTATTAGAAACTCACATTATGGGCTTATTATACCACAGAACTAAAACCTGGTAAGCTAAACTACAAAAAAAGTACACCCGAAGACTAAAAAGGGCCTTATGAAAACTCCTGTTATTCTCACCAACGACGATCAAACGCGCGTTCTAATCATCGGCGTACAAACACCAGAGAATCGACTGATTGATACCGCCGCCTACTTTGCTGAATTCAGGCAACTCGTCGAATCAAGTGGAATCCCGATCACGCAAGAGTACTATGTTAAGTTGCGCACCATCGATAATGCTTACTTCTTTACCAAAGGGAAGCTTGATGAAATCTTAGCGCTCTGCGCTGAATACAAGATCGACGATGTGATTGTCTCAGAACCACTTATGGCACACCAAGAACGCAACTTAAGCAAATTACTAGATGCCCGTGTTTTTGACCGCACCGAACTTATTCTTGATATTTTCGAAAGAGGTGCACAGTCAGCAGAAGGAAAACTACAAGTCGAAGTCGCCAAACTTAGGCACCGTAAATCTCGTCTTGCTGGTAAAGGGATTCATCTTTCACAACAAACTGGTCGAATCGGCACCCGCGGACCAGGGGAAACACAGAAAGAGCGTGAATTACAGCACATCGAACACCATATGATCAAACTACAAAAAGATCTCGAACAACTTGAAAAGGTACGTACACAACAACGCAAAAGAAGAGTCTCTCGGCAGATTCCTCATATATCAATCATTGGATATACCAATGCCGGTAAATCATCCATTTTAAATCTGCTTACCAAAAGTACTGTCTTGGCAGAAAACCGTCTCTTTGCCACCCTCGATACCACCACTCGTGAACTCGTGGTAAATGGAGTTAAGAAAGGAACTATTTCCGACACCGTTGGTTTTATTCAAAATTTACCACACCATCTTATTGAAGCGTTCAAATCAACACTTGCTGATCTTGAATTCGCCGACCTGCTCCTTCATGTGGTAGACATCTCCAATCCGAACTGGCAACATCAAATTAAAGTTGTCTTCGAGATACTCTCCGAATTAGGCGTTGAAGACAAACCGATGCTTTTTGTCTTCAACAAAGTAGACCTCCTCTCTGATGAAAAAAGGACAAAGGTTCTTGGCCTTATTGACCCTTATCGCCCCTACGTAGTCGTATCCGCACAATCAAAGGATGAAATAAAACCATTAATCGAAGCTCTCGAGCAGTGGAAATCAAAATAAAGGAACTTCAAGATATGCATTTAAATGAACAACAACAGGCAGCCGTTACGCCAAAAACAGGAATTTTACTGGTATGTGCCGGTGCTGGGTCGGGAAAAACACGCGTCATCACTCAACGAATCATTAACCTCATTGAAAAACATCGCGTCCCAGCATCATCAATACTCGCCCTTACTTTTACAAACAAAGCTGCACGAGAAATGCGAGAACGAGTACTTCCAGCACTTGCTAATGAAATGGACCAACCAACTATAAGCACTTTCCACGCCTACTGTCTCCAAGTCTTAAAACGCAACCCGCACCTTCTCAAGAACGCAACATTCTCACTTCTTGACGAAGACGATCGCGAAAAATTAATTCATCAACTAATTGCTCGCAGCAGATCACAAAAAAAAGTTTCTCCGCAGCAAGTTGCTGCTGCTATCTCTCAAGCCAAAAACAATGCGTTTAACGGGTGGATAAATTTCCAAAGTATATCCAATCCTCTCATACAAGAGCTTATTATTGCTTATGAAGAAGAAAAGGAACGCTCACACTGCTTTGATTTCGACGACCTTCTCCTCGAGGTAATCAAACTATTCAAGGGAAACTCAACATTCAAAGAACGACACCAGCAATCAATACGACACCTTCTCGTCGATGAATACCAAGACACTAATCAAGTTCAACACGCCCTACTTTGTGAAATGACGAGTTCAAAAACAGATGGTTTTGTTCTTGATTCACTCTGCGTGGTTGGCGATGAAGATCAATCAATCTATTCATGGCGAGGAGCAACGGTAAGCAACATTATTAATTTCGCCGTCGATTTCCCTGATACTACACGTATTGCCATCGAACAAAATTATCGATCTACACAACAGATTCTTGATACAGCGAACAGTATTATATGTCATAACCAAGTTCGCCACCCTAAAAAGCTCTGGTCGGCTAAGCAGGGGATAGACCGCGTAAGAATCATCAGTCTTCCTTCTGACCTCCACGAAGGAGAAGCCCTCGCGCGATGGCTAAAATCCTCGCGCCGGCATACGCCAACATCATCTTGTGCAATACTTTATCGATCCCATTTTCAATCACGTGCAATCGAAGAAGCTCTCATTCATCTCTCAATTCCCTATAAAATTATTGGGGGGATTCAATTTTACGAACGCCAGGAGATAAAAGATCTTATCGCTTACCTCCGTCTTATCGCTAATCCATATGACCGTATCTCTTGCAAACGCGTTATTAACACACCATCCCGTGGACTCGGTGAAAAGTTTGAGGAAGAGCTCATCGCAGCATGGAGCAACAATCCGCTCTTTTCAATACATGAGGTCGGAAAAAATCTTCTAGAAAACCACCATCTAACAACTCACAAACGAATCAATTTTTCCCATTTTCTTGATATCATCAAATCACTTTCGCCAGACCAATCTCCATCAATAGCCCTTCAGAAAGTCATTGAAAAAACAAACTACCTCTCTTTCTTAAATGAAACCCATGAAACAGAAATTGCTGAAGATAAAATACGAAATATCCAGGAACTAGCAAATGCCGTTCATACCCTGGAAGAACGGGGAATTACAACGGTACACCATTTCCTTGACGAGGTAACACTTCTTCAAAACTTCAACCTCAACGATCATCACGGTGAAGAAGCAGTCCTTCTTATGACAATCCATGCCGCCAAAGGTCTTGAATTCGATCATGTTGCTATTGCTGGTCTCGAAGAAGGCTTATTCCCAAGCATTCGTTCAAGTAATGACTCAACACAACTCGAAGAAGAGCGCCGACTCCTTTATGTTGGTATTACCAGGGCCCGAGAACGCCTTCTTATTTCAAGCGCACGGCAAAGATATACCTACGGTCGCATCACAGAACAACTTCCCTCTCGTTTCTTAAGGGAGGTAGACCCAATTAAAATACGCGTAGAATCATTTTCCTCATCACATCTCTTTACCACTTATTTTGATGCCTGGTTTAGCGGGAAAGTCATCCAAGCAACGAACCCCAAAAAAACTATCAGTTGGGAAACAGACCCCTTCCAAGCAAAATCTTTATCTACACCACAGCACACAACACTCCTATGGAAAAAACATCAACCCATTAGCCATAAAACGTTTGGAACAGGGATCATTGAACTTATAGAAGAACGATCTGACCGCGCCATTTTACTTACTATCCGCTTTAAGACAGGGATAAAAAAAATTGATTCACGTTTTGTTAATCGTCTTGATTAACGAGTAGCAACTCGCTAGGATAGCGTGGAAGCAAACATTCCATATTTATAAGATGAGGAGAGAGTTACATGGAAGCACATCACCCCCCCCGCAAAAAGAAGCTATGGACTGCTGGAAGTTTTCTGCCGCTTATCACCGCCTTCTTTTTTCTTGCCCTTTTTGGTATAGCACTTTATCGTCTGTACCAAGGCGCAAAAGATGTAACAAACACCATTATTGCAAACGATGTAGAACAACTTGCCTCCATACTCCGCAAAATAGATGCAACATGCGGAATCATCAGTTTTGACCGCGAAAAAAGTTACCTGGATTTCCTTAATGTCAAAGGCTTTACCGGCTCAGAAGTTGGCCCCATAAATCTCGCCTACCCAGGCAGATGGGAAGGTCCATATATCGCAGACAATCCAACAATCCAAGGCAGATCATACGCCGTTGTCAAAACAACAAAGGGCTACTTTGTTGTTCCAGGTGATGGCATAACGCTCTCCAATGGCAGGACAATTGGAAAAGATATCATAATCAACGGAACAAGCGACATACCAGCCATGATGCGTGATCGAAACGCCCTTCTATATCGAGATCGCCCACTCGCCGCCGCAATTACCGTAAGTGGCAGACCATCCATCCTTCTGAACCCTATTGCACAAAAAGCGGCAGCTTCTTTCGGCGAATGAGACGAGCAGCAGGACACATTTTTTCTTTAACAAAAAGCCCTTTTTTTGACAAAAAATAAAAACCCTGATAGCATTAATGGGTAAAAGAATAAATATAAAATAAAAAGAAGAAGGTGCTTAATGAAAATCAATGCTCGTTTTATACTAAGTTTTCTCCTTTGCACCACTTTTTGGGTACCAATCAGCGCACAAAAAGAGGTAGCTGTTGCCGTTTCTTCAAACAGAATATTAAAGGCATCCGGAATTGCAGCGCTTTTTCTCATCCCTGCGATATACGGTTTGTACAAATTCTACTGGTGGTATACCCAACCTTCAGAAAAATATAATGCTAAAAATGAACATGAAGGTAACAATGTAGAATCAAACAAACCATCGTACCCGTTCTTCCAGCTTCTAAAAAACAGAAACTTTGTAGATATCCAGATCTCAGAGAATAACAATCAAATCGAAAACAACCAGAGGCAGATTCGAGAAGAAAACCAAGATCAAAACCCCCTGTTTAAAAATGAAAACCAAAGAACACTTAATTCAGAACTCCTTGATCTAATCAAAAAAGAAAAATGGGTGCAACTAACCATAAAAATTCAAGAAAATCTCGATCAAATTGACACGTTAAAACTTGACGACGATGGCAACACAATAATACATATCGCTGCACTTACTCAAAATTTGCAAGCACTCAAAGCGGTGATTCAAGGTAGAGCTAATTTCTACATTCGCAACAACAATAATAAATATCCTACTGATCTCATTAAAAGCCCAAACCTCAAAAATGAAGTTCTTCAACAGCTTAGCAAACGACTTGAAATGGAATCACGAGAAAAACAACTAAAGAACATCAAATCTTTGCTTACTGCCGTTAAGAATCAAAATTTTGAACTCGCTAAAAAACTTCTCAATAAAGAAGAAACACCGGTAACTATCACCAACAGCAATGGACACACACTACTTGATATTCTTGGCGAAACAAGTTACAAAAAATTTAATCCAGGATTAGGCTACATTGAATCACGTGAAAAAATGGTTCTTCTTCTTCTCAGCAAAATGATATCTCTCACAGATGACGAAGCAAAAGATTTTTGGGGAAAATGCAACATCTCGCATTATATCTACTGGGAAAGAACAGTGTCGAAAGCTTGGATTGAAACAATCAAAAATAAGCAAGAAAAAAACATCCTTCCTTTGATGAAAGATGTAGCTAAAAAGGTCGCATCTTTTTGCACTAGACACACCGCTCCTGCAGACCGTCTCGATGCTGTATTTGCCTGTTGGTTTGGCAACAGAACCTGGCCTGATAGTTTTGCAAATTCTGTTAACAGCCTAATTAACAAAAACATTCAAATTGCAAACAACAAAGAGATAAAACCTGAAGAAAAACTCGAAGATGTTCAGAACTACGTTGTTATGCACCTCGCCTAAAAGATAAGATGCATGACGGTCCGAACCTGTTCTATAGTCTCTATCGCTACAGCACGCGCTTTTTCTGAGCCTTCGCGAAGAGTCTTCCAGACAAAATCCGGATTATTTTCATATTCCTGACGACGAGCGCGAACTGGGCCCAGAATAGCCTCAATAACTTCAATTAATCGCTTTTTCAAAGCCACATCTCCTAACCCACCTCGCTGATATTGTTCCTTTAGCGCTAGCACCGTTTCCTTTTCAGGATCAAAAGCATCAAGATATGTAAAAACAGTGTTTCCCTCTACTTTGCCGGGATCGCTTACTCTGAGATGATTTGGATCGGTATACATGCTCATTACTTTCTGAACAATTACGTCGGCACTATCTGAAAGATAAACGGCATTTCCAAGCGATTTGCTCATCTTTGCTTTTCCGTCAGTTCCAGGTAAACGTGCTGCAATGCGGGGAACAATCGCCTCCACCTCCCGAAGCACATCGGTACGGTAAATACGATTAAATGCTCTGACTATCTCATTCGTCTGCTCAATCATTGGAAGTTGATCCTCGCCAACCGGCACATAGCGCGCTTTGAAAATAGTGATATCCGCAGCCTGACTAACCGGATACATAAAGAATCCAGCCGGTATACTCGTATCAAATTTCTTTTGCTGAATCTCTGCTTTGACCGTTGGATTCCGTTGGAGCCTACTCACGGTAACGAGATTAAGGTAGTAGACAGTGAGCTCTGCGATCTCAGGGATCAGAGACTGAATAAAAATAGTCGTTTTTTGTGGATCAAGACCAACAGCCAAAAGATCAACCCCAACCTGAAAAACGCTTTCACGAACCAGTTCGGGACGTTCAAAATAATCAGTAAGCGCTTGCACATTAGCAAGCATCACAAACTGTTTGTGATAATCCTGCAAAGCAACCCAATTTGCTATAGCTCCTGCATAGTGACCTAAGTGCAACAAACCTGAAGTTCTAATCCCCGTTAAAATAATATCCGGCTCACGATGCAATTCTGTTTTCATCTTTCTTCTCGTAGTTAAAAGCTCTGAAAGCAATAAAAAACATTTATCAGAGTATGTACAAAGATCATATTCTTTGTCTACAGTATCTTTAAAACTCGCCTGTTCATCATCATGCCAAGATCAACGTTAGCCAAAAAAGGAAATCTATGAATTGGCTCTCACTCTTTTCATCTTTAATTGATACGCTCTCTCATTTCAATTGGCGAGACCTCATCGAAATTGGCGCATTTTCCACCGCAATGTATGCCATCATCAGACTTCTCGCACAAGACAAACAAAAACGACTGCTATTCTGGTTTTACGGTTTTTACGCATCTTTTTTTATCTCTTTTTATTTTGGTATCAGCGGGCTAACCATCACACTCGCCTTATCTGCACCGGCAATAGCGATGCTTTTTATAGTGTTTCATCAGCAGACACTGCAAAAAAACTTTATCACCCTCGCTTCACTCACGCCACTACCAGAGCACACTGAAAAATGGCTTCCAGAATTAATTCAGGCGACACTTCAAGCAGTGAATGTAAATAAAAGTTCGTTCATTATCATCGAACGAAGCCAGAGTATTGGCGATATGGTATCCGGCGGGTGCACCCTTAATGCTCCCATTACACTAGAAACTCTTGAGCTTCTGTTACACGCTACACCAGAAAGTTATCCGTTTATACTGTGGGTAAATCAAGTTGGTAAAATCAAAGCTTATAAGCCAACAATTATACTCCCCTATGAAAACAGCTGGACCTCGGAAGAAATCCAGCTCATGGACCAACTCGTTCAAGACGGAGGTATTATCTCCACAAAAAGTGATGCCCTCGCTTTCTCGCTCTCAGCTCACACACGATTCTTTACCCTTACCGTTGATGGAAAACTTTTTGAAAGACTCAGTGCCAGCTCACTACTATCCGCTCTCAACCGATACGTAACTGTACCAACCAAACAGACAAAGGATCTTCATGGCCACAACATTTACCCAAATAATGCTGGAAAACAACCTCGTGCATAAAATGTTGGCAATATGCCTCGGATTTGGACTATGGAGCATGGTTTCTACTCTTCATACGGACACGACAACTATCACCGTACCGCTCCTTTTTTATCATATTCCTGAAAAAAACATGATGGTTCCGCAACATGAAACAATCACGGTTACTCTAAAAGGCCCCAGAGCTGAATTGCAATCAATCGATTACGAAAATCTGGCCGTACATATCAATATGCAAAAAATGATTTCAGACGGCGGTATTACTCTAAAGCCTGAAAATCTTTTTTTACCAAATTCAATAAAAGTAGTACGCTATACTCCGATGAATTTAACCACTAAAAACACTCTATCTCTATAAATTTCATTTGCCTATGAAACTTTTTGGTACCGATGGTATCCGCCGCATTTGCGATGACCATTTTTTTTCCGAGGAAAATCTAATACGATTTGGCACCGCATTTATCACTTGGATAAAAAACATTACTCCGGACACTCACCTAAGCATAGGCATTATCAGCGATACACGAGCATCTTGTGTCCCTATAAAAAGATTTCTCATCAAAGGCCTAGGACGCGCAGGTGCTACTATTTTTGACGGAGGAATCCTTCCGACACCAGCAGCCTATATACTTCAAAAAGAATTTTCATGCCCTTTCGTATTCGTAATCTCAGCCTCTCACAATCCAGCCAGTGATAACGGCATCAAAATAATCGGCCCCCACGGAAAACTTACCCAAAATCAGGAATCCTCGTTTGAACAACACTTCTCATCATTTTTACTCACACAAACGAAGCCTCTCTCTTCTAGGACTATCGACTGTGCCCAAAAGACACGTACTGCATACATTAACTCTCTAATCTCTCGTTTTTCTTATCCAATACTCACTAACAAAACCATAATTCTTGATTGCGCACATGGCGCAACAACCGAAATAGCTCCTCTTATTTTTAAAAAACTAGGTGCTTTCGTTAATACTATTGGAACGTCCCCCGATGGTTTTAATATCAATAAGAATTGCGGTTCGCTACATCCTGAGAACATCCAACGCACAGTACTTGGTAAACCAGGCTCATTTGGTTGCGCCTTTGATGGTGACGGAGACCGTGTTATCGTCTGCACACCAAATGGTCAAATACTTGATGGGGACGATCTGCTTTGGGTTCTCTCACATAACCCTGCATATTCTACGACGCCAACTATTATCGGTACCGTAATGACAAACGGCGGTCTTGAACACGCCTTATGGAAGAACAAAAAGAAGCTGATCCGTACCCAAGTAGGTGACAAACATATTTCCGAAGCACTTACCAAAAATAAATTGATACTCGGAGGTGAACCTAACGGACACCTCATCTTAAAAGATAGTCCAACCCATGGAGACGCAATATTTGCAGCACTCCGCACTTTTGAAACAGTATCCAACGAGCAGGTTTCATTATTCAAAAAGCACCCTGAAGAACAACGTTCTATTCATATCTCAAGACGGCCTGACTTAAATGGCGAACCTTATGCTACACTCATCGCAGCAACACAAGAAGAAATCGTACCAGGTCGTATTATTGTTCGCTACTCGGGAACCGAACCGCTACTACGTATTCTTGTCGAAGCGGCAACAAAAGAGATCGCTCAATATCATGCGGACACACTCGCAAAAAATCTGTATAACCTCATCTCAAAGGAGTAATTCTATGCACCATCAAAGAAAAATCCGTAAAGGTTTTGGCGCAACAATTAAGTCGCTTTTCATCAGTGGTCTCTTAACCATTTTACCGCTCGTTCTGACCTATGCGCTTTTCAAATTTCTCTTTAAAACCTTAAAATATTGGCTCAGCCCCCTATTTGACATCCTGCCACCATTGCTGAAAGCTATCCCGTTTTCAGAATTCTTAATTGCGATCATCGCTATTATTTTCATCGGCGCTATTTTGAAACTCTTTTTCCTCAACAAGCTCATCGAATATACCGAATCATTGTTCAAAAAGATCCCTCTCATCAGCCAAGTTTACATGGGCATCAAACAGCTCGTGCAAGCTCTCGGCCCCAAAGAAAAAGATCACTTTCAGCGCGTGGTACTTGTTGAATTCCCGCGTCGGGGATCATACACTTTAGGATTCCTTACCAGCGAAACTCACTCAGAACTTGTACCAAAAGCTTACGAAGGAGCTGGTTTCTACAACGTTTTCGTGCCCCACACCCCAAACCCAACGGGTGGCTTTTTCATCCTTGTTCCTGCAGCAGAATGTATAGAGACTAATTTAACGAGACAAGAAGCAATGACAATCATCATTTCAGGTGGTATCATCCAACCAGAACGGTTAGACAAAAAATCAGATTCTTAAATTAAAGAGACAATACGAAGAATCAATTACGAACCTTACTGAGGTCATAATTCATAACAAAACGACAGAGAAAATGTTCTAAAACGTGCTCATTGCCTCCCGCTTTTAATGTATAATCAACACCATAGAGTGCATTGTGAGCAACTACTAAATCACGCGCCTGGTAACGCTTCCAGTCTCGCTGCAAAAATGAAAAAGGAAGTCGATAACTCTGTCGTCGATCAACAGTTCCACCAGCACGCATAGTCGTCACCGTAAGCCATGCCTGCCACAAAAGATCTAACCAAAAAACGATCCAAAATTCAGGTGGATAAAGAAAGCGAATATCCCACCAAGCAGCCATAAATCGCTTCACATCACGGGCAAAAAAATATTGTCCCAAAGTATACAATGAGCGATCAGCAGGCAAAAGACGCGAAAGCCAGCATGCTTCCACCCTATCCCACACACCAAGAACTTGATAGCGCAAGAGCATACACGCATCATCAAGGGTAAAGTTCTTAACAGGAAAACCACCTGAAGGTAAAAAAAATTGCATATCCAAAGACGGCCAAAAAAAAGAACCTAACAGATTCATGCATTCACGATCGAGCTCGTCATCGGTATTCACTGCCAGAACATGTTCTCGACCAAATCCAGAAAGCCGCCTTTTAGAATCGACAAAAAAAGCAATCTTATGCGGACCGGCATACCCTTTAGATAATAGATCAGCAACCTTTTTTGTCATAACCTCAGACGCAGAAGTATCTCCTAACCAGATAAGTTTACTCCCCCCAATGGAAAACGTTTGCAAACCAACAGAGAGCTCACCCTCATCTTCCCCTCTCACCCATTCAACAGACGAATTCAAAAAACGCCTTGAAAACAAGGGAAGAAAATTTGTAAAAAAGAAAGAATTATACAAAGCCCCGGTAAAACAAAAAACCGGAGCTATAATCCCCTCACCACGAGAAATTGCGGTAAGAAATGCTTTAATATTCATTCTGCTGAGATGATGAATAATATGGGGCTACCGACGAATGGCCATGCTGAAGCACAAGCTCTGGAACCTCATATCGATTCATATCAAAAAACTCAAACATCTCCTGCGCACCACGAAGAGCATAGGAGCGAGCAACTTCAAAATCTTCCCAGGTCACCGGCTCACGCTCAGAAGCTCCTTGCACCTCGACAAGTCTACCGGATCGCGTCAACACAAAGTTAAAATCAGCATCGACAGAACTATCTTCAGCAAAATCCATATCTAGATACGCACCCTGCCCGTTAACACCAACAGAGATTGCTACCAAATCATCCTTGATAAAATTGTAAGAGATAAGCCCACGCGCCCGCCAGACAGCTTCAGCTGCACGAAGCGCCAAGAAAGCACCGGTTATGCACGCAGTACGCGTACCACCATCGGCCTGCAAAACATCGCAGTCAATAAATATTGTCTGTTCACCCAGGACTTGCAAATTCGTCACCGAACGAAGAGCTCGACCAATAAGACGAGAAATTTCTATAGTACGACCATTACGCTTGTTAGAAGTAACTTCACGAACGGTACGAACCGGCGTCGAAACCGGCAACAATGAATATTCTGCAGTCAACCATCCACGGTGCTTACCCCGCAAGAAATGCGGAACACCATTCTGCAATGTAACTGCACACAAAACCCGCGTACGCCCTAACTCAAAAAGAACCGAACCTGCGGCGTAAGCAAAAATATCGTACGTTACCTTCATCGGCCGCAACTCATCGAATGCCCTGTTGCCTGCACGCATGCGCGGAAATATAACAGTTTTTTCCATTTCAATCTTCACAGTCTATTCAATAACTTTTAACCGAATGCGCCCACTCACCTTATCATAATCCAGCACCTCAACGGTTACTGTATTCCCCTCCTTGTATTTCTTCATAAATTCCTGCTGCTGAGGCCGAGGTACGGTCGAAATATGCACCAAACCATCCTGACCAGGAGCAATTTCAACAAATAAACCAAATTCAGCCAAACGTTTAACCATACCCGTGTACCGGGATCCAACTTCAATCTGACCGCCAAGAACCTTAACAAGGGAAACCGCAAGATCAAGCCCTTCCCCAGGATGACCAAAGATCTTCACAAGACCATCATCCTCAATATCAATAGAGGTTCCCGTCTTCTCTATAATTTCACGGATCACTTTGCCACCTGTTCCAATAACCGCACCAATCTTATCTTTATTAATACGGAACGAAACAATCTGCGGCACAAGATCAGACAATTTTTCGTTAGGGGCTGACATAACCTTTTTCATCTCACCCATAATATGGAGTCGTCCGCGACGTGATTGGGCTAACGCATCTTCAAAAATATTACGCGCTAAACCACCCTTGTATTTAATATCAAGTTGAATAGCTGTAATTGCTTCTTCAGTCCCCGCAACTTTAAAGTCCATGAACCCAAAAGCATCTTCAATACCAGCAATATCGCTGAGAACCCTGACCTGGCCACCCTTATTCATAAGGAGCCCCATGGCTATACCACTCACCATACTGCGAAGAGGAACCCCCGCCTGCATCAAAGCCATTGTCGAGCCACAAACTGTCGCCATCGAAGAAGAACCATCAGATTCAAGAATATCGGCAACAACACGAATGGTATAAGGAAACTTCTCTTCACTTGGAAGCATCTTATCTATCGCCGAGGCAGCAAGATAGCCATGCCCAACCTCACGACGACCGGGTCCGCGCATTGGACGAACTTCGCCCCCTGAAAACGGAGGGAAATTATAGTGCAACATAAAACGCCGGCTCTTGTCTTCCATGAGCCCTTCTACACGCATCTGGTCTTGGCCACCACCCAAGGTAACACTCACCAATGCCTGAGTACGCCCCCTGTTAAAAAGCGCTGAGCCATGAGTACACGGCAAAAGCCCAACTTCAACGCTAATAGGACGAACTTGCTCAAACCCGCGGAGATCTACTCGCTCGCCACGTGTAAAGACAAGTTCATTAATGACTTCCTTTACCACCTTATCAAAAACATAATCAACCAGCGAAAGAGGGGCTCCAGATTCTACAATCTGAGAAGCATAAACTTGATGGAATTCACGAACAAGATTTTTTTGGCGACTGCCACGCTCAACCTTGTCAGCAACAAAAATAGTCCCGACCCTTTCAGGAGTCGCAAACTCACGGGCAAGTCTTTCCCATAACGCAAAGTCAAACTTATCACTTACCTCTGCTTTCACAACAGCCTGGTCGCGTTGCACTTGTTGCTGCCAAATAATCTGTTTTTTAATAAACTCATGGGCCTTAAACATGACGTCAACAAGTTCAGATTCGGAAACGCCTTCTCCGAACCCTTCGACCATATTCACACCTTCCTCGGTTCCCGCAACAATAAGACGGACCTCGGCAGTATGCGCCTGAGTATATTTTGGGTTATAAACCCATTCACCATCAACCCGCGCCGCCTCACAAACACCCACCGGTCCTAAAAAAGGAATCTTCGATGTAGCCAGAGCCAATGAACTCGCAAGAAGCGCTAAACTATACGGCATATTCTCTTTATCAACCGAATAAACCGTCACTGCAAGCTGAACCTTATCAAAGAAATGCTCAGGAAAAAGTGGACGAATTGATCGATCGATAATACGTCCCTTCAAAATCTCATCGTCAGTTGGACGACCTTCTCGTTTGAGATAGCCCCCAGGAATTTTTCCTGCAGCAGCAAACTGTTCACGGTAGTCAACGGTCAGCGGCAAAAAGCCAGGAAATTCTTCAGTCGCCTCAGAAACCACCGTCGCTAAAACAACAGTACCTCCGCACTGAAGCCAGACAGCTCCATCAGCTTGTCCTGCAAACTTACCTAATATTGCCGTATATCCAAACTCAGCCAAGCTATATTTTTTTTCCATCTATTAAACCCGCTTTGCCCCTGTCCGCTAGTAAACAGCCTCAAGAGAAAATAATATGTAACAACCTACCTCCTGATACCAAGACGCTTAATGAGACTATCATAACGCGCTTGATCACACCTCTTCAAATAATCGAGAAGCCGACGCCGGCGACCAACCAATTTCATCAAACCAGTACGTGAAGCAAAATCATGAGGAAACTGACCAAAATGTTTATTCAACATATTAATACGTTCAGTAATGCAAGCAACTTGCACTTCAGCAGATCCTACATCACTGCCATGACGGCCGTACTGCTCAATTAATTTCTTTTTTTCTTCTCTTGTTATCATGCACAAACTCCATAAACAGGAACTCTGTTACGCGGTTATATCTATTTTTTGGTAGGCGCGAGCGGGATTGAACCGCTGACCCCTGCTACGTCAAAGCAGTGCTCTACCACTGAGCTACGCGCCTAAACCATCACTATTTCCAAAGATCAATTACTGCTCGGAATCTCCCAGATGTTCCTTGCGGAATGATGCAACACCGGTTCCTGCTGGTATCAGTTTACCTATAATCACATTCTCTTTCAAGCCGTATAGATAATCAATAGAACCTTCAAGCGCAGCCTCTGCCAACACTCGCGTCGTCTCCTGGAAAGATGCCGCAGAAATAAAACTTTCCGTACCGAGAGAAGCAAGTGTAATACCCATCAACATAGGCTGGGCTGCCGCCGACTTCTTACCTTCAGCAGTCAACGCTTCATTCACTGCCTGGAAGTGAATACGATCAACACGATCTCCAACAAGAAAATCCGTATCTCCCGGGTCAGTAACACGTACCTTGCGTAGCATCTGACGTACAATAAGCTCAATATGCCTATCGTTAATCTCAATGCCCTGCAGGCGATAAATACCCTGAATCTGATCAACAAGATACCGCTGCAATGCATCAGGACCCAAAACACGAAGCATGTCATGAAGAACCACAGAACCCGTAGTTAAAGCATCGCCAGCGCGAACACGATCCCCATCAGTAACATTCAGCTGCTTACCTCGTGGAATGTGATAGTCAAACGTTTCACCAACTCCAACCACGGAAACCTTGCGCATACCACGATGCAGACCACCAATCACAATATCACCATCGCAATCAGCAAGAATAGCTGGGTCTTTTGGCACTCGGGCTTCAAAGAGCTCCGCAATACGTGGCAAGCCACCGGTAATATCACGAGTTCGAGAGGCCTCGCGAGGTATTTTAACCAACACGTCGCCAGGAAGAACTTTATCGCCAGGCTCCACATTAAGATAGGAACCGACTGGAAGATAATACTGAGCAACCTCTTCGCCCTCAGCATCCGAGATGCTTAAGGCAGGTTGGTATTTATCACTCTTATGTTCAAGAACAACACGAATAAATCGATTAGTAGTCTCGTCGTAACGCTCTTGCATGGTAATATTTTGTACCAAATCAACATACTGAACAGTACCACCCTGCTCGGTAAGAATCACTTTGCTGCTATTATCCCACTCAACCAGCTTATCGCCAACCTGAACATGATCGCCATCTTTCACGAAAATAATAGCTCCGTATTCTATATCATGCCGTTGCAACTCTCTGCCATCTTCAGACACAATAAAAAGTTTAGCTCGACGACTTAACACGCGCAGCTGACCATCACGATTTTCTACGGTTCGAACATTACGCAACTGAACAATTCCACGGTGTTTTGCTGCAAACGATGAGTGCTCAGCAAGGCTAGCTGTACCTCCAATATGGAAGGTCCTCATCGTCAACTGAGTACCCGGCTCACCAATAGACTGCGCGGCTATGATGCCAACGGTCAAACCAACATCAACCAATTTTCCGGTCGAGAGATCCATTCCGTAACAGCATGCGCAAACACCACGTTTCGCCTGACACGTCAGTCCTGATCGGACCGCAATTCGAGAAACAGCTGAATCACGTATTTGAGTAACCTCTTCGCGCCCAATCATAGTACCCTGCGGCACTAAGATTTGACCACTCACTGGATCACGAACATCTTCCGCCGCAACACGACCGTAGACCCGTTCAGCAAGATGCAAAAGAACATCACCAGCATCATGAAGATCTTCAACAATCACCGACCCAAATGTATGGCAATCATTCATCGAAACAACCACGTCCTGCGCAGCATCAACCAATCGGCGAGTTAGATAACCCGAGTTTGCTGTCTTAAGCGCAGTATCAGCCTGTCCCTTACGAGCTCCGTGAGTCGAAATAAAGTACTCAAAAACACTCAAACCTTCCTTAAAGTTTGAGATAACCGGAGTCTCCATAATTTCACCGGACGGTTTTGCCATAAGACCACGCATACCGGCAAGCTGTTTAATCTGATCGACAGAACCTCGAGCCTTCGATTCAATAGCCATGAAAATTGAGTTGAATTCCTGGAAATCACGATCCTTATTCTCAAAGGCCTCTTTATCGTAGTGGCGAAGCTCTTCATTCATCTCATCAGCAATATCGCGTGTTGCTTTATCCCAAAGATTAACAATACGATTTGCTCGCTCAACATTCGAGATTGAGCCATTGAGATATAACGCTTCAACCTTCTGAACCGCACGCTCAGTCTTCGCAATAATCGCCGGTTTCTTTTCCGGAATCTTTAGCTTATCAATGGAGAACGAAATTCCACCCATAGTCGCGTAAAAGAAACCTAACTTTTTAATGCGATCCAACGTCTCCACTGTTGGCTGCGCACCGAAACGGTAATAAACCGATTCAATAAGCCTCTGTAAATCTTTCTTTGCAAGAACACGGTTAATCCAGTCAAAATCTGAGTGCTCCGGTAACGCCGCAAACAAAAGAGAACGTCCCACTGTCGTTTCTACCATAAATGGTTTCTGGTTTTCATCTTGCAAACGCACTCGAATACGTGCATGCAAAGCAACAGACCCACACTGATATGCCGTAACCACCTCTGAAACAGAGCTGAATACCGTCCCCTCACCATGCGCAAAAGAGCGAACTTTAGAAAGATAGTGGAGACCTAAAATCATATCCTGCGATGGCGTAGCAACTGGCTTACCATTAGCAGCAGATAATAAGTTGGTAGATGCAAGCATCAACTTTGACGCTTCAAGTCGCGCACGATGACTCAACGGAACGTGTACAGCCATTTGGTCACCATCAAAGTCAGCATTATACGCACCACATACCAACGGATGTATCTTGATAGCTTTTCCATCAACCAAAATTGGATAGAATGCTTGAATACCTAATCTATGAAGCGTTGGCGCACGGTTAAGCAAAACAGGATAATCACGCACAATATATTCAAGCGCGTCCCAAACTTCCGGCACAGACTCTTCCACTAAACGTTTAGCCACTCGCAAGTTTGGAGCAATCTCACGACGCAACAACTCTGCATAGACATGCGCCTTAAAAAGCTCCAGGGCCATGAGTTTCGGAATTCCACATTGATCAATATGCAGCTCTGGATCAACCACAATTACCGAACGACCGGAATAGTCAACGCGCTTACCAAGAAGATTCTGTCTAAAACGCCCTTGCTTGCCTCGCAACATCTCACTCAGTGATTTTAACGGCCGCTTGTTCGTCCCTCGAACCGGCTGACCGCGCCGTCCATTATCAATAAGCGCATCAACCGCCTCTTGCAACATGCGGCGCTCGTTTTTTATAATAACTGATGGTGCATCAATCTCCATTAGGCGCTGCAAACGAATATTGCGATTAAGCACCCGGCGGTACAATTCGTTCAAGTCAGAACTTGCAAAACGTCCACCTTCCAACGGAACCAACGGTCGCAAATCAGGAGGCAACACCGGAAGAACTGTTAAAATCATCCATTCAGGACGCAAGTTTGCATGAAAGAACCCAGACAAGATCTTCAGTCGCCGCATAATACGATGACGACCGGCAACCGAGGTGTTTTTTTGATATTCTTCTTCAAGCTTGCTAATTTCAAGAGGCAAATCGATCATACTCAATACACGACGAACTGCCTCAGCGCCAATCTCAGCTTCAAATTCAGTGTCCTCAGGATGAAGTTCTCGATATCGATCACAATCCTGAGTACTTAACAATGTTTTTTGCGGATATGGTGAACGTCCCTGAGCAACCACCATATTCATATCAAAATAAACAACACGCTCTAAGTCTCTCACCGGCACATCAAGAACTAAACTCAAGTAACTTGGGATACCTTTCAGATACCAGATGTGGCACACTGGCGAAACAAGCATGATGCGACCCATACGCTCACGCCGCACACGGGATTCAATAACATCGACCCCGCACTTCTCGCATGTAATACCTCGATGTTTCATCCGTTTATACTTGCCGCACGTACACTCCCAGTCCTTTACCGGACCAAAAATCCGCGCACAGAAGAGGCCATCACGCTCTGGCTTGAGCGTTCGATAGTTAATCGTCTCTATTTTCTTTACTTCGCCATACGAAAGCGACTTTATTTTTTCAGGGGACGCAAGACCAATCTTTAGCGCATTAAATTGGTCAGTTTTAATATACTCCCTGAAGCGCTCAAGCAGTTGATTACTCACTGACATCCTCCTTGCCACTCTTGAAAAGATCTATACGAAGCCCAAGGCTCTGGAGCTCCTTAATCAACACATTAAACGACTCGGGTAATCCCGGCTCAGGAACTTCCTCGCCACGTACAATAGCTTCATACACCTTATGGCGACCACTCACATCATCTGATTTATACGTTAACATCTCTTGCAACGTATATGCAGCCCCATATGCCTCCAACGCCCAAACCTCCATCTCACCAAGACGCTGACCGCCCATCTGCGCCTTTCCGCCAAGCGGCTGCTGCGTCACTAAAGAGTAAGGACCGATGGATCGCGCATGTAACTTATCGTCAACCATATGGTTAAGCTTCATCATATAAATGACACCGACGGTAACCGTCTGATCAAAGCATTCACCGGTACGTCCATCAAACAACCGATGGGTTCCTGCCGCAGATGCCCCAACGTCGAGAAGAAGCGGTCGAATGTCCTTTTCATAATCAGGACCCTCAAACACTGGAACCTGATACATCACACCAAAACGAGCGTTTGCACGAGCAAGCTCCTCAACGCCACTTTTACCATGCTGCTTTTCATAGTTATCAACAAATTCTTTGTCATAAATCTGTTCAAGTTGCGTTCGAACGGCTTTATAACCATCAGTAGCAAGAAGTTCATGCAAGCGCTCACCCAACTTTCTACCTGCATAACCAAGAACCGTCTCAAGAATCTGCCCCACGTTCATACGCGAAGGGACGCCCAGAGGGTTTAACACAATATCAACCGGTGTTCCATCTGCCAAATACGGCATATCTTCTCGCGGCACTATAAGCGACACAACGCCCTTGTTACCATGACGCCCGGCGATCTTATCACCAACCTGAATTGGTCGCTTCATCGCAATATACACTTTGATCATTTTGATGACACCCGACGGAAGAACATCACCCTTGCGCAACTTAGCAATCCGCTCTTCGTGCAACCCTTTAAAAATGCGCATCTGATTTTCAAAACAGGTATGTAACCGTTCAACCATCTGCGCATCCGGCTTATCTTTGATTTTCAAAACAAATAGCTTATCTAAAGATAACTTCCGGAGCTTCTTCTCATCAAAAACACCCTTAGTAACTGCCGATTTATCACCAGCACCCTGTGGTTTGGTTCCCGCGAGAAGCGTACAAATCTTCTCCGTAAGCATCTTTTCAAGCATTTCACGGGACATTGCAAATTCAGCTGCAAGACGCTCCGTCTCCTGCGCAACCATCGTTTTATACCGTTTATCTTTTCGCATACCACTACGCGAGAATATTTTAACGTCGATAACTGTGCCCTCAACTCCCGGCGGCACACGCAACGAAGTATCGCGCACCTCACGAGATTTCTCGCCAAATATAGCACGCAACAGCTTCTCTTCCGGAGAAAACTGCACACCGCCCTTCAAAGTAACTTTACCAACAAGAATATCACCCGGAGCAACACGAGTACCTACGCGAACTACGCCGTCTTCATCAAGTCCATCAAGCGCCGTTTCACTAACATTTGGAATATCACGAGTAATCTCTTCAGGACCAAGCTTTGTATCACGAGCCTCGGCAACATATTCATCAATATGAACCGAGGTCAACACATCCTCGGCAACCAATCGCTTATTTAATACAATGGCATCTTCAAAGTTATAGCCGTGCCACGGCATAAAAGCAACCAGCAAATTTGACCCGAGCGCCAACTCACCGTCCTGAATAGCAGAGCTATTGGACAACATATCGCCAACCTCAACGCGGTCGCCAACACGGACACACGGTGTCTGATGAACCCAAGTATTATGACTCGAAAGCTCGAACTTACGTAAATAGTAGTTATCAACTCCGTACGCAACCCAATCATCAACCGTACCAAAAGCAGATTCATCAACAGAAATAACTATCTTTTCTGATGAAACATACGACACTACCCCTGGCCGACGGGCAGCTAAACACGCGCCAGACGCACGAGCAATTTCTGCCTCCATACCAGTACCAACAAGCGGTAGTCGCGAACGAATAAGCGGAACAGCCTGACGCTGCATGTTTGCACCCATTAACGCACGGCTTGCATCATCGTGCTCCAAGAATGGAATCAAGGCGGTTGCAACCGATACTAATTGCTTAGGAGAAAGATCGATGTAGTTTATTTTCTCAGAATTTGCATAGAGGAAGTTTCCACCATAGCGAGCGAAAACAAGCGCATCTTTTTTCATGCCACCCTTGCGCAATATATCAGCCTGCGCAATATAGGCATCCCCTTCCTCAAAGGCATCAAGAAAAACTACGTTGTCAGTAACCTTCCCGTTCTTAACCGGACGATAGGCGGTTTCAATAAAACCAAGATCATTTACCACCGCATACGTCGCCAAAGACGAAATAAGACCAATCGTCTGTCCCTCCGGTGTTTCAATCGGACAGATTCGACCATAGTGCGACGTATGAACATCTCGAATCTCATACGTAGCACGATCCTTCATCACCCCTCCAGGACCAAGTGCCGACAATCGACGCTTATGCGCAATTTCAGAAAGAGGGTTTGTCTGATCAACATATTGAGAAAGCTGACCGGTTCCAAAAAATTCACGCAAAACAGCACTCAATGGCTTCACGTTCAGGAAGTCTTGAGGCATCAAGGCTCCGTGAATTTCTTGTGTCCTAAAGCGTTCGCGCACAATACGATCAATACGCAACAACCCAATGTGAACCTGGTTGGCTAAAAGTTCACCGACAAGACGAACTCGACGATTTCCTAAATGATCAATATCATCCAGCTCACCTTCTCCTCGTTCACGCAAATTCATTAGATAACGAATTGTTGAAACAATGTCATCTCGCGTCAACGCAGTCATATCCTCAGGAACCGTAAGACCAAGCTTGCGATTCATACGAATACGACCCACCCGCGTCAAATCATACGCCCGCTCAGTAAAAAGCGAATTTTCAAGCCGCTCTCGCACCTCTTTCAATGAGGCACCATCACCGGGCCAAATCTTTGAATGAACCTCTCGCAACGCCTCTTCGATCGTATCACATTTATCTTGTGCCAAGGTCATCGGAATCGTAGGCTGAGAGACATAACCAGCAGAGACAATGAGATCAAAATTTATCGATCGATACCCCTCAAATATGACCCCATGCTCACGGGTAAACGGCTGCCCCTGCTCCACCAGCACTTCACCGGTTTCAGGATCAATAACATCACGCGCAAAAATACGGTTAAGCAGAGAATCAAGAGGAATCGACAGACGCCTAACCCCATTCTTTTTAAGCCAAGAGAGAACTTCTTTGGTAATCGGACGACCGAGATACGAAGAATCATCAGCAATTTTCGCCATTCCTGGGCGCAAACGCAACCCCAAAATCTTGTCATTCACCTCTTGATAGAAGTCACCTTTTTCGCACAAAATCGAATCAGAGGAATAGAAAAGAGGAATAATCTCACGACGCGCAATACCAAGCGCTTGCAAGAACGTAGTAACTAAGATTTTCTTTTTCTTGTCCACACGAACATATAGGTAATCATTACTGTCGAATTCAAAATCAAGCCACATCCCCCGCATCGGAATAATGCGAACAAGATAATATGGCTTACCTTGGATATCCTTAACACGCTTGCTCTGAGAAAAAATAACACCCGGTGATCGATGCAACTGACTCACAATAACGCGATCAACCCCGTTAATCAAGAAAGTCCCAAGATTTCCCAGCTTAAACCGACTTCCCTCTTCATAGAGATCAGCCATCACTGGCACATCCGCAAAAAAGAGTTCTTGTTCTTTAATATCACGAACAGTACGCTCGCCAGATGCCGCCTTATCCCAAGTAACAAGCTGAAGCGTTACTTTGAGCGGCATAGAAAATGTCTGCCCACTCGAACGACACTCACTCAACGATAGAGGAAGCTTAGCTCCCACCCGAGCCAGACAATTGGAACACGTTTTATATCTCGCCGTTGCAGCCTTACACTTAGGACATTGCATCTTATCGTCAAGACGCGAACACCCTGAAGCCTGACAAGAGGAGCAATACCAGGTGTAGCGATTAGTAACACCTGTCAAATTACCGCAAGTACACGACCAAATCGCCAGCTCATATGAAACGTACTCAAGCGACATCTTATCCCCATAATCAATAGGGAAAACATCGCGAAATACTTTTTCCAACCCAATCTGCTTGCGTTCCGTCGGCAGATAATCAAGCTGCAAAAAATCGTTGAACGACTTCGACTGAATCTCGATCAGATTTGGAACCGGGACAATATCCTTAACGCCACCAAAGGACTTTCGGATAGGTCGCACCCCCCCGCACAAACTTGACATTAGGCAGCTCCTCCGTCTCTCATAATTTCTATTTCAAACCATCTACACGCAACAACGCGTCTTACGAAAGCTTAACTTTTGCACCAACAGCTTCAAGATCCTCCTTCATCTTCTGAGCATCAGCTTTTTTAACTTGCTCAGCAAGAACAGTAGGCGCACTTTCGACAACTTTTTTAGCATCCGTCAAAGAAAGGTCTTTATTAATCTGGCGAAGCGCTTTAATTACCTTGATCTTTTCAGTACCGCTTTCAACAAGCTCAACCTTGAACTCGCTCTTCTCTTCAGCCGCCGCAGTCGACTGACCAGACGCAGCTCCCGCCCCCATAACCGGCATATCAGAAACACCGAACTTATCACGCAACTTTTTTACTAAATCAGCAAGCTCTACAACAGAAAGCGTACCGATTTCCTCAATAATTTGATCGAGAGACTTTGAAGCCATCATCTTCTCCATGAAATAGCATTATTAATAAAAACATTTTTAAACAATCCAAATGCAAACATCTACGCCTCTCACGCACCTGCCTGCAACGACTCTTGCGAATCCTTTTTCGCTATCCGATCAAGCGTAAACGCAAACAACGAAAGTGGCCCTTGCAAGACAGCACAAAGCTGTGCAAGAAGCTGCTCTCGCGACGGAAGCGTAGCAAGAAACTCAAACTGTTGCCTATCGAGCAACCCACCTTCGTAAGTTCCCGCCACAAGTGCAAGTTTTTCAATACCCCTTGCTGCCTCATAAATAACTTTGGCAATTTGCAATGGATCTTTTGGAGCAAAAATAATAGCCAGCTGCTGCGAAAAATACGGTTGCAAAAGCTCAGCACTCGCGACCCCTTGGGCAGCGCGTCTAAGTAAGGTATTTTTTGCCACCTGAACAGACCCCCCGATCTGTCCCACCCCTTTGCGCAGCGTCTGCAACTGACCTACAGTCAACCCTTCAACAGAGACAAGAAAAGCCGACTGGCTTCCCAAAAACTTCTCATGCAAGGAGTCAATAAGCAGTGCTTTGTCGTGACGATTCATGATAAACCCTTGTTACAAACGCATTACAATTCACTAACTTCGACAGGAACACCCGGACCCATCGTCGATGTAATGACCACTTTCTTGATAAACTGCCCCTTTGACGCCCCAGGCTTTGCCGCTGCAAGCGCTTTCAGGAAAGCTACCATGTTGTCGTACAACATCTCTTCGGAAAACGAAACCTTGCCGCACAAAAAATGAACAAGACCTTGTTTGTCATTCCTGAAAAACACCAGACCCTTTTTCAAATCTTGCACTACAGAAGCTACCTCAAAGGTTACCGTCCCGAGTTTTTTATTAGGGAGAAGCCCCAGGGGACCAAGAACTTTAGCAATCTTTCCCACCAAACCCATTAGATCCGGGGTTGCAACCGCATATTCAAAGTCAAACCATCCCTCATCAATCTTCTTAATCAGATCATCGGTACCTACATAATCAGCACCCGCCGCTTTTGCCTGCTCGGCATATTCACCCTTAGCAAAAACAAGCACGCGCGAAGCTTTACCAGTCCCGTGCGGAAGCACTATACCACCACGCACAACTTGATCACCCTTTGAAGCGTCAATACCAAGATTGACATCAACCGTTACCGACTCGTCAAAACGGGCATAAGCAACGCTTTTCAGCTTCGCTATCCCCTCCCGCAGAGGAAAAGCTGTTCTTCCTCCCAGTGCTTCGAGCGCCTTTCGGTATTTTTTCCCATTCTTTGCCATAACTAACCTGCTACCAGCCCTTTCATTCATCCATTATACAACTTCAACGCCCATACTGTGCGCACTACCAGCAATAATTCTCTTGGCAGCTTCAATATCGGCAACATTAAGATCAACCATTTTTATTTTTGCAATTTCTTCAATATCAGCCCAGCTGATAGTACCAACCTTATCGGCATTTGGTTTCGAAGAACCCTTAGCAATCTTGCATTTATTCTTAATAAGCTCAGTGGCAGGCTGCGTCTTGAGAACAAAATCAAAGGTACGATCAACATAAATATTTATAATCGTTGGAACCGTTTGCCCTTTGCGATCAGCGGTCCTCGCATTGAATTGCTTGCAAAACTCCATAATGTTAATACCATGCGGACCAAGCACCGCACCCACAGGAGGTGCCGGAGTTGCAGCCCCAGCAGGAATTTGCAACCGAACCACCGCTTTTATTTTTTTTGCCATAGACCAACCTTACCTTAGCACTTTACTTGATCAAAACTCAACTCAACCGGAGTCATACGCCCAAAAATACTTACCATAATCGTAAGCTTTTCACTCTCTTCGTCGATCGCATCAACAATACCGACAAAGCCGGCAAACGCCCCAGCTGTAATTTCAACTTCCTTGCCCACCTCAAACTGGCACTTCTCTACAGCCAGTTTTACTTCGCCACGCATCTGCGCTAAAACACGATCAATCTCACGCGAAGAAAGCGGCGCCGGATTTGCGCCCCCAAGAAAACGAATAACCCGCGGCATAGCTGCCACAAGACGAAACGCAGCCGGGCCCATCTCCATCTCTACCAGAATGTACCCAGGGAAAAGCTGCTGATCCTCCTCAGCCTCGTTATCTGAAGCAAAAAACTGCTTAACCTTAGCAGATGGAACAAGAATCTCACCAAAGGAATCCGCCACCCCCGCTTCTTCAATGCGTTTTTTCAGGTCGGCCTTTACCGCACCCTCATACCCGGCGTACACCTGAATGACATACCATTCTTTCATACCAACAACCAACCCTAAAAACTGCGGGCAATAATCTGCGCAAGCAGCCATTCAACCAGCGCGTCAACACCTTTTAGATAAACGGCAAACACAAAAACAATGAAAAGCACAACGATAGTCGCGCCCACAAACTCTTGAAAACTTGGCCATTCAACACGAGCAAGCTCAACACGAACCTCGCTTATGAATTGCTTTACATTTTTCATCGCAGCACCCCAAAAAACTTTCACTGGCAGGCCAGGAGGGATTCGAACCCCCAACCCGCAGATTTGGAGTCTGCCGCTCTACCGTTGGAGCTACTGGCCTTCCCAATGCTTACTTCGTCTCTTTATGCACCGTATGTTTGCGACAACTCGAGCAATATTTGCTTAACTTTAAATCGCCAACCTTGCGCTTACGCGTCACCACTTGAGTATAATTACGCCCTTTACACTCTTCGCACGAAAGGTGCGAAATCACTCGATCTTTCGCCATAAATACCCAAATTCCTCTAACATCTTTAAAAAGCTTACGCTATCTGGAGCCCGCGACCGGATTTGAACCGGTGACCTCTCCCTTACCAAGGAAGTGCTCTAACCAACTGAGCTACGTGGGCCCTCACCCTAATCTCTCACCTAGCGTCGCATACATACTGCATAGCTTACACGGAGGAAAAAGACTATGCAACCCCAAGTTGCCTATTTTTTTGGAGCTGGCGATCGGACTTGAACCGATGACCTGCTGATTACAAATCAGCTGCTCTACCAACTGAGCTACGCCAGCGTCACAAACGACAGAACAAAATAGTTGGAGCGGGAAACGGGGCTCGAACCCGCAACCTACAGCTTGGAAGGCTGTCGCTCTACCAATTGAGCTATTCCCGCATCAATCCTTCTGGTGGCGAGAGTAGGATTCGAACCTACGAAGGCATACACCAGCGGATTTACAGTCCGCCCCCGTTGGCCACTTGGGTATCTCGCCTACTTTATACACCCAGTCTAAAGCTTTTCCCACAAATTTCAACTCAAAAAAAAGTTTACTTTTTCATTTCCAACAAACGTCAGAAAGGGCCTTTTAAAAAATCAGACAGCCACCCGGACTACACAAAAAACAAAATTTTTGGTACAGTAAAAGGCGTTATTTAATCTTAATTTGACACTACTAAATAATATAAAAAAGCCAGTTTTAACGAACCGGGTTTTTCATTTGAGGTTTTTAATATGTTGAAAAAATTAATTTGCCAATTATTACTCGTATTACTCATAGGAAACACATTATCGGCCAAGCACGCTTCTTTTTATAAAGAAGTAAAACAAGCGCTTCTCACGCCCGAAGCCATTAAAGACACAGAAACCGCCAAAAACGGTACGTTGCTCGGAAAATCACAATTTAACGATACAGCCGGCCCGAAAAAGTTAAATCTTACAGTGCCAACACTCTCCCGTTTCGATCAGCTTTCCATCTTTCTTGATGTTTCCGAAGAGATAAAACCGGATGATGAGGCAACAACGGTTCGTTGCATAACTATTAACGAACTCGTTAAACTTGGCGCTCTACGCCCTGCGGAAAACACTGACACCAACTCACTTCTCAACGTCCTCAATATCTCATCGATACCCGGTATGTGTGCGTTTGCTGACTATGCTTCTCGCGTCAAAAATCCAGAAACCGTCCTCTTCCGTCAAAAGGCAATTCAGGTTCTTGCATCACGCCCTGATCTTCGTGCACGCCTCAAAAAAGTTTTTGACGAATTACTCAGTGACAAAAACCTCGGCATGTTCCTCCTTTTCTGTAAACCCTTGAGCGACATGGAAAAGGGAGCTATGGAAGCCTTTTATTACGGCAAATCACTAACCTCCATGAATAAGAACATACCCGCCTTGCGTCTGCTCCAGGGTGTCTACGGGTTCCTTATTGGCAGCATGCTCGTCCCTCCATTTTCCACAGCAAGCATCCTCTTCAATAAAGCACATGGAGTTGTAAAAAAATCTTTCAGCGATTTCAAGGAAAAAAATCCACTTGTTGCAGCTGGTGGCCTTGTCGGCAACCTGCTCACCCTTCCATTTAAAGTGGCAAAAGAGACGATCATGACCGAAGTTGTCCGTCACTTACCGTGTACCTATACTTACACACAAAAACCGGTCGGTTACTCTGTCGACCAAGAAAAACTTGCCCAAAATGGAATTTCTATCGGCGACAGTCTCCTTGAACTTGAATCAAACGCAAAAAGAAACCCAAACTCATTGCTCCGCTTCAAAGCCTTGCAACTCGGTGCCGCACTAATCGTTCCCGCTATCTCAGACATCGCTTGGGCGAGCAATATTATGCAGGGAAAACAAGTTTTATCTATCAAACTCGAAGTTCTTAATCATATTTATACAAAGGGACATGGGGTAAGCCAAATCGTCAAGGGCCTAAAAGAAATCGACACTATTATGAAAGATGTTTTTGACGTCGTTCCCGACCTCAGGAAAACCACCGATGCTCTTGACTCCTTTTTCAGCAATGCAGCTTCAGCAGACACAAAAAAATTAATCAACGAACTCTCGCTCGGAGCTTTTGACGCGCCATGGAACAACTCCATCGCAAACAAAGCAGCGCTTCTTTGGAACGATCCACACCTTCTCTGTTCATTCATGTTAATGAACGAGCAAGAAATCAAAGAGGAACTTGCGAAATCTCTCCAGGAAGCCGGAGAAATCGAAGTTATCTTCCGAGAGGCAGAAGCATATGCTTCAAGCAAAGATAATGCTTCAGCCCCTGTATGCCTTGTTACCTATGCAGACAAAGAAGGCGCATACGCAAACATTATTAATTTCTATAACCCACTTGCTCTCAACGCTCTTAAACGATCACATCTAAAAAATGTTGTCCTCAATTCATTAACCTTAGGTGGCAACGAAAAGCAACATGTGGTAATCGTAAGCGGGCCAAACGGCAGCGGTAAATCAAGTATCTATAGTTCAGTAATTCTGAACAGTGGGCTTTTAGATATCGCCTGGGCGGAAAAAGCAGAGGTCTCCTTGTTCGACAGAATGCGTATTTACAGCGATGTAAAAGGAAATGCAACACGAGGAGCATCCACTTTCATGGGAGAAAAGGAACAATTCGACGAACTTGTTCATGAAACAACTCAAATTCCTAAAAATGAGCACTGGGTCACATTTTTTGACGAAGCCGTCAAAGGTACTACCGACGAACTTGGTAGCAAACTTCTCACCAGCGGAATAGAGGAAATGGGGAAACAAAAGCAAAATATCACCATCTCAATCGCGCATCGTTTTGAACCAACAGAACTCGCTCAAAAAGACCCAAAAACTTTCCGCAACCAGCATGTGGTCATTAAACACAATCTAAACGCACCTACTGCAAAGCGATGGACGCGTTTTTTCACAATCCAGGATGGTGCAGCAACCGAATGGTTTGATAAATCCCCTGAAGGAATCAAGCGGAATGAAGACTATGTACAATGGCTTACTCAAGCAGATGAAACGGAACCATCACGAGCCCAAGAACACTGGCAAGAAATTTGACGTCGTTCGATACCGTCATAATCAATAGAAATATGACAAACATCCCGCGTCAGGAGCGGCATAATAATCTCAGGCCATTCAATAAGAACTTTTTCATTGGGCCGGTAGAGGTAATCACCAAAGCCAGCCAACAAAAATTCATCAATCGACTGCACACGGTAAAGGTCAAAATGGTGAAACACTAAACCACCTGGTGTTTGGTAACTCTGCACATAAGTAAACGTTGGGCTTTGAATGGGACCCTGTATCCCCTCTTTGCGTAACAAAGCTTGTATCAGCGTTGTTTTCCCCGCGCCTAACGAACCACAAAATGTCACTACCGCTGAACCAGCAAGCGCCGGCATTAACTCGTCGGCAACAGATTCAACCTCGTCATAGGTATATACTCGATTCATCTGAAAAGAGTTGCTCATAATTTTTTCACCAATCTATCAATACGTCGTTCCAGTTTCGATTTCTTACCTTTTCGCCGCAACCGCCGCCCTCCTTCCACAGGAAGATCGTCAACTTTATTTGGCACTCTTCCAATCAACTCCGTCATAAGAAGATCAACCTCTGGCGAACTTTCGCAACCAGGGCGTTTGTACAACCCAGGAACCTGTTTTGGTCGACACGAAATACGTTGCTGCGCAGTAACTTCACCTCGCACATAATCAAAAAACCCAACAGCTTCTATGGTCGCTATCTCGTACCGAGCTGCTTCAGAACATATTTCACGATCAGACGAGACGACCATAACTTCGCCAGGACAATATTCCAACATTTTTTCAACAACAACCTCATCAGCTGAGCGCCCATAGCCGGCATAAATTGTTGTCACAGCACCTTCACAAAATGCAGTTGGTCTTTGAAAATCACCGCCATCAAAGACTACCGTTATAGAAAATCCCTTCAATTTTGCATACTGCCCCAAGAGGGAAACAAATCGCCGCACCTCTACCTGAGAAATAATAGGTGCTGCTCGCCCTTGTTTAAGAACATTATATGCATCAATAAGTAATGTCATACTTCATCATAGTATTGCTCAGCCCTCTTCTTTCTTTTATAGTAAAAAATGTACGCACCTTTTGCCAGAGAAAAGGCTTTTTTTATGACCCAGGTAACACAACTTCGCCAAAGAATTCGGGCTGTCGAGCTCATTCAAAAAACCACGCACGCCATGCGACTCACCTCCATGTCAACTCACGTGCGTCTGCACAAAAAACAGGCTTTTATGGAGTCATATCGTCACGAAATAGAAGAAACAATTTCAAACATCAAAGAGGGACTTCCTCATTTCGAGGAACAAGAGTTTGATTCGGAAAAAGAATTGCTTGTTATCGTTGGCTCACAAAAGGGACTCTGTGGTTCATTCAACACAAAGCTTAACCGTTTCTTTGAACAAGAGTACCCCGACATCAATCCCAATACCAAAATCATTGTTATCGGTAAAAGAATAATCGAAAGTATTGCGGCGGAATACCGTCTTCTTTACTCATTCGAGTTGTTTAACCCAACTAACTTTTTTGCTATCTCCAGCGAACTCTGCCAACACCTCCTTAAGCCGCACCGTTATCGACAGGTAACTCTTATCAGCAACATTCCAATTACCTTTTTCTTGCAACGACCAACCAAAACAACAATTATTATTCCTCAACCATACAAAACTGATATTGATCAATTTGAATCTTTTGAGGAAGGCGCAACGTATCTGTATGATCAAAACCCTTTTAAAATTCTCGCCAATCTTGAACGATTGCTCGCCCGTGTAAGAGTTGAAGAGATACTCTTCAAATCGCTTATCGCCGAACAAGCGGCACGATTTATCTCGATGGATGCATCTACTACTAACGCTGAAAAAATGCTGAGCGACATGAAACGTGACTACAACAAATTGCGCCAAGCAACAATCACGCGCGAACTTATGGATCTCATCGGAGGACAGCTATAATAACTCTTACATCGAAACAAATGAGACAGGAGCACCGAGCGCTCGCAATTTAGCGTCGAGTCCCGCATATCCTCGCAACAGATGGGGAACACCCGAAACAATAGTCTCCCCTTCAGCCATCAATCCAGCAATAGCAAGTGCCGCAGCAGCACGAATATCCGTTGCTTCAACCGCCCCCCCCCGCAATTGCGCAACGCCTTTTATCAGAGCAGTGGCACCGCGCACCTCAATATCTGCACCCATCTTCTGCAGAGCGGGAACATGGAGCATGCGATTATCAAATACAGTCTCCGTGATCACACTCGTTCCCTCTGCCACAGAGAGAACAGCCATAGTTGGCGATTGCAAATCAGTCGGATAACCGGGATAAGGCATCGTTTTAAACGAAATCGCTCGCGGGGATAGATGCGCCTTAAAGCTTAGACCTAGCCCACTTTCACCAGTGGTAACCAGGTGTCCCATATCGCGAAGCTTTTCGATAAAAAGACTCATCGCCTGTACTGGCGCATTAGGCATTTCAACCTCACCACCGGTTGCCGCAACGGCAAGGAGAAGTGTTCCCGCCTCAAGACGATCGGGCATCACCGTATATTCAACCGGCTCAAGCTGTTTTACCCCACGTACAAGAATAGTCGCGGGAATAGCAAGCTCTATCAGAGCACCCATTTTGCGCAAAACAGCAACAAGTTCAAAAACCTCTGGTTCAAAGGCAGCATTTTCAATAACCGTTACCCCTGGCGCCAACACCGCGGCCATCAAAATATTTTCTGTTGCCCCCACACTTGGATAATCGAGAATAAATCGAGATGAAGAAAGCGTCAGCGCTTTTGCCTCAATGGCATCATCAAAAAAACTGATCTCAGCGCCCATACGTGCAAAAGCCTTGAGATGAAAATCAATAGGACGGCTCCCTATAGAGTCGCCACCCGGCTGCGTAATTCGCACCGATCCGTAACGAGCCAAAAGCGGGCCCATTACCAGGATAGAAGCGCGCATTTTTTTTACGATATCAAGTGGCGCTTCAAGAGAGGTAATGCACGATGTATCAATATCAAGAACACCCGCATTACTATCGAAAACAACAAGGACACCGAGCCATTTTAACAACTCAATCATATTAAAAACGTCAAAAGAAGCCGGAACATTATGCAGACGCGACCGACCCACAGCCAAGAGGAGCGAAGCCATGGTTACCAAAACCGCATTTTTTGCCCCCGATAATTTGACTTCACCACAAAGCGGAGCACTTTTAAAAACCCGCAAATATTCCTTGACCATAAATATCACTTCTTTCTCACATCAAACAGATGCTCTTTAAATCAAATTTTGCCTGTACAATTAACCCTTTTTATTCTATAATGAAGAAGATTTTATTGAAATGCCCCCGCAATAGATTTAAGAATAATGAAGGGTTCGTACCCTTAAAAAAACGAGGGAGTCAAGCAGATGAAAAATTTCAAAGTTGGAATTTTAACTCTTTTGGTACTGTTCCTGGTACTTCCTAATCGATCAGACGCCGGCCTAGGTGATCTTGTAACCCCTGCTGCACTCGCTGCAATTATTTACGGCGCTACCAAGCTCGTTGCAAATTCAATAGATGGTTTTAGAAAAACCGCTGTTGAAAAATTAGAAACTGATGAAGACCGGCAAGAACGTCTTCGTGCTATTGAAGAAATTAATAATCAGATAAATGTACTCGAGCCCACGCTCTCTCCTTATTTTAAAAAGCTTCCTGAGACATCCGGAGAAGCTGATCATATACTCGAGGAGCTCGTAGGGCAATATCGCAAGATTACTGATGCGGGAAAATATGTGGAAGCAGTACAGAAAAAAGTTGCCGAGCATGAAGCAAAAAAACCTTCTAATGGGTGGGGAATCCCCCAGATATTCACCCAACTTCTCGGCATTGGCGGAGGAGCTTCCGCTGGATATCTCTGTGCCAAACAAATTCTCAAACGTTTTGACAGCAATAAGGCTGTTCTTGCTAATCTTGAAGCATTGAAAGATCTAGAAAGTAAATACGCAGAACTCAAGAGCAAGAAAGACATCTCTCCAGATGCGTTGGCAACATGCGAAAGAGAGATTGAACAAATACGGCAAAAATTACAAAATCCAACGCCAGTTAAAAACAACAACCAAGCTTTGACTTGGGGGGCAAAAATTGGTGCAGCAATGGCCGGCGCAGCAGGTGGATTTTGTTTAACCCGGTGGCTCAATCGATTCCTCTTTGCAACACCTTCAAAAGTTGACGCGGAATTTTCCCAAAAAAGAGACACCTGGGAAAAACAATATAATCATCTTAAAGAACTCGTCACCAAAGCGACAGAACTGTGTGAAGAAAGCAAAAGAAAGGCAACATGCCCCATCGAAGCAATGGGAGAATTTAGAAAATTTGCAGAGCTTATCCAGAAAAAAGAAGAGCTGGTCAATCCATCTTACCTTAACAAAGTTCTCGAAGCGCTCTTTGTCCCTCCTCAATTAGTCCTCCAGAACGGCGGAAAGTAGTCATTACACCCTTGGAAGAAATTTTTACCAGTTGACAAAAAAACGCCGTCTGGTATGCTAGAATGATATAAAATATTTAGCAAAGTAAACACTTCAAGACAAAGGTTTTTATGAAGCAATCGTTTATACTCCTTTCCCTGCTTTTTATCGTCGGATCTCCAGCACGAGGAGAAATGCAAATAAGTAACAATGATAAGATATCCCTACCGGTAAAAACCCAGTTGCAACGAGCACTCATGAACGCAGCTCTTTTCGCCGGGTATGGAACATTTTATCGTTTTTTAGAAAAACAAACGAATGAACAAGTTCCCTTCCTTTTATCGGCTGCTATCGGTTTTTGCTTACCTAACGAGCAAACTATCGCAACCGTGGTTGGCAAACGGACAATACTTAAAAGTCTGCTTTCCGCCTTTGCTACCAGTATCATCTGCAAGTTACTTTTCAGTGAAAAGAAATTTTCTTGGCCAAACCATGATGACTGTCAACTTAATTATCAAGAATTTAAGGGAGATAGCGCTGATGATCTTAAAAAACAAAAAGTTCTCAAAGAACGGTTAAAAAAAGAATACCCGGAACTACAGAATTATTTCGATATGCTGTCAAACGATGAAATCGGAACCCTTACACTCCTCGGACCAACAGGGGCAGGAAAAACAACGTTTGTACGAAAGCTAGCAAAAGCGTATGGCCGACCATTGATTGAAGCGGATGCCGCAGAACTTGTCGATATATATGTTCACAGCACCTCTTCAAAAACCACAAGTTTTTTAACCAAAATAGATAAATTAATCGAGGTGGGAAAGCTTCCACGTGGATCTATTGTTTTTATCGATGAGGTGCATGAATTAATTGGTACAGACTCAGTCTCGATACATCATTCAAATGCAGATGAAAGTTACGCTTTCAAAAGATTAATCGAAACAATCACTCGCAAAGGACTCCTTTTTATCTGCGCAACAAATAAATCTGTTGAAGAATTTCGCGACATTAATAAGCGAAGACTTCTAGATCGATTGTATATCAATGGGCAAACATTTCCGTCTAAAGAAGGTATTATTATCACACTCGGTCTACCTGACGAAGAAAAAGCAAAGGCGGTCTTCTCCCACACTTTTACTGACCATTTTGACGAGTTGCAGAAAATATGGAAAAAATCCAATGCCGCTGTCAGTATCAATTTCGATAAACAGCAACTCCAAATAATCACCACAAAAGTTGCACAAAATACATCTAACTCTTGTGCACTGTGGGTTATCGCCAATATTGCAAGCACCTTGGCAGAAGCAGTTAATAACTACGTTTTACAAGAACTCAAAAAAGAAAACATCACATCGGTATCTATCAACGTCCCGGATGAGTTTGTCAATCTCTTAATTATTAGTCACTTAAAAGAAATGAATAAAAGTTTGGAATCAAAGTCTATGCAGAAAATTTCCAGACTAGGAGACGACCCTCTTTCAACCTTGCTTAATAATCAGTCGAAAGAAGAAAAAAAGGATACTCAAATCAAAAAAATCAAAAAGAACATAGAAAATTTAAAAAAAGAAGTAAAAATCAACGAAGAAATGGTTGAAAAGAGTACCAACTCTTTTATTATCGCAAATAAACACATCTATAAAAAACATATAATGAATACAAAAGAATAATGTTTTATGACCGTGTTCAAAAGATAAAAAATTAATAAAGAACTAATCGAGGATAATAATTATGCAGGTAAAAAAAATACTCTGTCTTGTTGCTCTCCTCGGCTGCCTTACCTCACCTGCAGTAAACGCAGAAACCGGCAGCCTTTTAGGAACATACGGTCTTAAGGCATGGGAACTAGCCAAGGAGATCTTTCCGCCAATCGAACCAGCAGCAAAAGCTATGATAGACAACCCCATCAACACATCTGCAAAATGCTTACTGGGAGGTCTCGCTGCCTACTACGGACTTAAAGCGATTCAACGAACCTTTGATTGGGTAAAAGACCGAGAAAGTAATTTTGGAAATCTCTCAGCGCAACTCGTCGCTACCGCACTCAGTCTTTACATCGCGAAAAATATCGGAGGTCCAGCATTTAAGGATTCTGCTAGCTTAACGCTTCTTGTTACCGCAGTTACTCCCGCACTGACAGCACTGATTAAGAGTCAACTCTTCCATATTACCGATTCTATAGATCCTTTCACCGAAGCTAAATTACAGTCAGTTCGAGCTGAAGTTAACAATAATTTACAGAGCAAAACAAGAAGTATTTCAGACTGGGCAATTCCCGGCAGTATTCAAAACCTCATTAACTGGACAACGCATGATGCATTAAAGACTTTTGAAACGTGGATTTCACCACGCGACCTTACTATCGAAGAATTACAGGCAATGCATAACGAACCAGAACTGCAGGCGTATATTGCATCCCTCAGCAACGGAGACATCACGCCCTGCCTTCTCCTTGGTAACTCGGGAACAGGTAAAACGCAGTTTCTTAAAGACCTTGCCAATGCACTTAACAAAAGTATGACCTGGGTCAACGGCACCACACTCTTCGGCACTGAAGGGTATAAAGGTGTCGCGGTTCAAAAACTGGTATTCTTCAAAAACTATCTCAAATCTCTCATGGATATGGGCACATTGAAACAAGGCGACATTATCGGGATGGATGAAGTTGACAAACTCATTCTCAACCTTTCTGGCGAACAAGCAGCTAATGCGCCTGATAGCAATATTGAAGAAAACAAAGGTATTATGGAAATTCAAGAAGCATGCGCAAGCATGGGTCTTATCCTTGTCACCATCACTAACTTACCTCGGGAAGCAATAACTAAAACAATTATTGACCGATTTACCCGTATTATGGAAGGTCCTGCGGGCACCAAGACTAAACCTGGCGTCGCTGTTGAAAAAAGGTTACCAGACGGTACAGCTCGTGAAGCTATTATCCGTCGTATCTTTAAGCAGGATCATACTATCATTAACGTTAATTCGTTTGCTGCCGAATTTGCAGAGGCAACAGATCAAATGACACCATCCGGAATTGCAGCTGCATGTTCAAAACTCCGCGAAAGGTGGATTGAAGCACAAAAAGTACATAAAGGCCTTGGAGTATTTGATACTCAAAGCAGTAACGAAGAGACAAAACTATTATCACAGCAGATATTAACCGAAGTTCTCAGCATCTGTGCTCAAAAATCAATATCTGAACTTGAAGTTGCATACAAAAAAATGGAGATGGGGATTCAAAATCAACATGAAACAGAAACTAAAAATGGCAGAACAGTTAACCGTCGCGTTACCCCAAATAACGCAGATCCTCGAGAACCTAAGTTAACACAAGAGGAGCTTAACCTCTTTAGGGCTAAACAAGAGGGCGAACTCCATAAGCTTCAGGATTCTATTAAAAAGATTAGAATTGCTGACGACAAGCGCCAAGAGGAATTATTCAATAATTATCTAACCAAACTACAAAAAGAACGTCCGCGGCCAGAGACTATAAAAAACCTAGAAACCCAGCTCAATACCTGGATCACCGGACGCACGGCATTCTGGGAACAAAAACATAAGAAAAGCCAGCTAGATTTAAAAACTGCTGAATCGAATGAGATAAAATTTGCCGGTGAGAGATCTCGTGAAGCTCACATCGAGACCATAAAATATGGTAACCTTTTCAAAGCAAAAGATTTAATGCAGCTTTCGCAAGAAGTTACAAAATTACAGGCTGAAATTTTGAATGAAAGCGAGAAAGATAAGAGATGTAAAGACATTATTAATAAGCTTAAAAATTCTCAACTTATAACCGATGAAGAAATAAAATGGTATTCCCAATTACCATATCTACAAAATCTTATTGAACAAAAAGCACTGGAGAGCCTCAAAAACTCTGGCATCTGCAACGAAACTGTAGCCAAACAATATCTCCAAGATCCCCAATTGCAAGTAATATCGGAAAAGGTTTCTGAACTTGATAAAGAGCTTAGAAAAATGAGATCTCTACGCAACGCATGGCAAGAAATTGAAATGAGACAAAAACAATTTATTAAAGAAAATAGCAAACAAATTAAAAAAGCAGCATCAACTGCAACTTTCCTAAAGTATCAAATTGAGGCACTTGGAAAACCAAACAACATACAACGAGAGACTATAACTCATATCACCAATCTCAACACCAAACAGAGCACATATACTTCAAAGGATGCCGTGCTGCTACTCACAAAAGGAGAGATTAGCTGGCTCAACAAACTTCGCAATGAGCTCATTAAACAACAAATGATTAAAGATGGAATCGTTCTTAATGGTACAAAAGCAATTGATCCAAAAGATATTGATACAACAAGCACCGACTTCAAAAACAAAGCCGCGCTCTATAAAAATAAGATATCAGCGGTAGCTCTTCAACACGCTGTTGTTTCAGCTTTAGCACACAATAAAGAGACCGTTAATCACTGCATGGCTCTAAAATCTCTCAACAAAAAAATCATCGATGCCTGTGATCTAAAAGACGAAACTATACGCTATCGTCCACAAGAACAACAAGGGCTCGAACTCCCTGATTACACCTACTAACACCACCAAAAAATACAGGATGAGGAATGCATTGAAATGCATTCCTCTCTTTTTTATTACTTTTTCAAAACCCAATAGAAACGCCTAAGCTGTACGCGGCACCGCAGGGGATTTCAGTGCTGTTAAGAGTGCATCGCGAGCAACTAACATTAACTGTTGAATTATACGGTTAGTGCTACCAAGTGGATCACGGAAATTAAAACTTCCAAGATTTCGTATCTCAGTCTTATTATTCACTGATAATTGGACCAAAACACCGGGAATAACACCATTAATAATATCTTGCAGGGTACCTTTCCAGTAAACTCGCTCAACAGTCATCAATCGCTGAAGATCCTTCAACACAAAATATCCACCCTCGAAAACTCCAACCCCAAGATTACGTAATCCAGCCAAACGATCTTGAATAAACTTAATAGTCCCAGTCTGCTCGAGTAATGTTCGAACATTGGCCCCAATGCCCGTACGTTCAAATCCAAATTTAGTTTGTAAAGCTAGAAGATTGGAACTTTCTTTACCGCAGGGACTTAATAGATTTAGCCGATTGTTCCACAAATCGGGATGAGCACAAGTTTTGTTCGTTAACTCTTCTTGCTGTCTAATTTCTTTATAAGCCGTGCGTCGTCCAATCTGTCCAATAGTTCTATTCATATCGCGTTCAAAATCATTTTTCAAATGAAGCAACGAATTGGCAATATTCTTTTTAAGGAACGCCATAAACTGATCTTCAAATTCTATCTCGAGGAATAACTCAGATGGCTTGAGTGCAGCAACAAGCGCAAGTGGATCTGCCAAGCTAATGGTCGACGCTTTTATGCGAGCGCAATACTGCATCCCCGAAATTCCCACACATGTTTTGGTTGCAAATGCAAGCTTATCTTTAGAAAGCTCAATATCAGTTAACGAATCAATAATACCAGGCCAAACAAGCTTACCATTGATAATAAAGCGTGGCAGCTCATTTAATTTGAGCGTAACATCAACAAGCGGATCCTTCTGCTTGCCCGTTCCCGTAAAAGTTAGTGGCCCGATATTAAACGATTCTATCGTTCCTCGCGCTATCAAACCGGAGGTGTCGAGCATGAAATTCGCCGAAAGCTCCTTACCGAGAAGCTTTCCTTCAAGCGCGCCGCCTACACCACCAGTCTGCACAATTTCACCAATACGCGTACCGGAAGGCGCAAAAATTACCGATGCTTTCTTAAGTCGCAATGGATAGAGCTCATAAAGATTCGGAATAGTAATACCCATCTGCCGTGCAAGCTGACGCACTACACGCAGCCAGGTCTCAGGATTTTCAATATTGCCGACCACCGCAATATTAGTAACGTCAGTTCCCAGCTGTAAAAAGAGTCGCACGGTAAGCGGATCAGGTTCTCCCCCAATAGCAGTCTCACCGGTAACACCAAATTTCGAAGGAATAGCTAGGCGCAGTAGTGAAAGTCCGAAAGTTTCAGGAACCGCCGCAACAGCTTCAACAAATGCATCGTACATTTGCGTTCCCTTTAACCCAAGATTCCCAAATTCAAAACCAGGAATACCGAACGGTTTTTTCCAGGTACCAGTCATACTTCCTTCAATCCCCACATCTATTGCTGAAAAGACCACACCACCTACAAAATTTAATGGCTCCGCTCCGGATACGGGAATTAAGGTAAACCCTCCCTCTATCGCTACTGCAGGTTCACCCTTAACCGACAAATTCAACTTACCGGCTTTCAGAGTTGATGGTCCCAACTGAAAACCAATATCACCAGCAGAAAGACCTACCTTGAAATCAATAGTACGAATTTCAAATGGATTGACTGCCCCTGAAATGAAAATTTTTGCCCCCGTGTCCCCGGTCTTCGTCAAAACTTGACTTACCGCCTTGAGAACCAGATTTTCCTCGGTTCCATCAAAAATAAGTCCCGATCTAAAGTTTATACCCGTTCTGATATTTATATTTTCAATCACGGTATCCCGGGTGCTAATAATAAAGCGCGTTTTACTCAATTTAAGAAGATCGATTGCCTCGGTAACCATGGTTTTCTTCTCGAAAAGCTGTGGGAAACTCTGAGACATCTTCCAACCTTTTGGCAACTCACATCCAAGAGTAAGATTGAATGGTGTATTTTTTCCAAAAGATACCCGTGCAAAGACATCGCAATCGGTATTAAGAATTGTTGATTTTCCAGAGAAGTAGAGAGAAAACGCAATGGCACCAGTACGTTTTTCTTTCACTACAACATCTTCTTCAATTTTTTCCTCACTCTCCTCAGAGCCATTCTCATCTTTTACACCTACCTCAGCGGTAATTTGAGCCGGTTCTTCTGCATCAGAGATCACTGAACCAAATTTGAGGCGTGTCGTCGCTTTTAACTCCCGAATTGTAACATCTTTTATCGCTTCAAGTGCTTTTGGCACTACCGGTAGCTGAGCAAATGGTTGCCAGGTCTCAAATCCAGACTTTATAGAGGCAAACATATTAAATGATGGAGATTGCTCACCCCACCTTAGATTAAGGCCACCCGATAAAAGAAGCCCATAGATATCCATTTCCCCTTTGATTTTTGCCTGCTTATCCCTGAGATTAAAGCGTGCAGTAGCTTCCCGCAATTTCAGCCCGTAAATAGAAACACCTTCAGGGGAATCAGATCCCTTTATTTTCCCTTCAAGAGCAAACTGTACACCATCTGTTCTCTCTTTTTCAACGCCAAAACTAAATTCACCAACAAGAGTCAACCCACCAACCTGTTCAAGAGAGGCAAGCTGCGGAATGAGACCTTTAATCTGTCCCTCAATTGACCCGGAGGTTGACATGCTCTTATTTAAAAAATCGATCGATCCTTTAAGATTAATTGTTTGTCCCAGAAGAGTTGCAGTCCCACTGACACTCACCGTTTTATCAGGGGAAAAGGTCACTGTGTACTCTTTGAAAGCAAATTTAGTACCAGGGAAAACTTCAATCTCGGCAGGTGAGTCTGGTTCAGCACCAGTCAATCGGCCGGTCAAGACCAGACCATACATTTTCGAAACTTCGGCTTCTCCAGAAAAATGAAGTTTTCCAAGTTGCGTTTGGGCAAGCATAGGAAGAAGAGTCGCAAGAGAAAGGCGTTTGACTCGCGCATTAAGGGTAAAGTCAATCGTCTTACCGCCTTCATCTTTTGTTACCCAGCCACCACCTCCTTGAATTCGCTCTATAACGGTTGGATCACTAATTGGCATCGCGCCGGTAATATCACCTTTCGCCGAAAAAACCACCTTCTGTCCAAAGAAATTAACGGCAAGGCGCAATTCTGCACTCGTTTTATTGGCATCAGGGTCACGAGTAACAATCAAATCTGCTGTTTTAAAAGCTATAGATTTTCCAGGCGCCAACTGTACATTAAACGACCCCGCTTCCGCAATAATCCCAAGTACAATCTTCCTAATTGAAGCAATCGGCTGAGCCTTAATTTTTGCCGCTACTTCATATCCCAAAGATTCAGGGCCAGTCCCTTGTTCTGCAAAGGCTGCTTCATTTATATCCACATCAGCAAATTGAAGTTTTTTGAGGCCGATACGGGCCTTCTGCCCCCACAAGGTCGCTTCACCAAGGTAAGATATCTTGCCATCAATGATCATGAGCTCACCGCTCTGCACCGTTAAAGGTCCCGCAGTAAACTTTTTCACTGGGTCGGGAATCGTTACAACCAATGCAGATTTCCCATCCACTATCTTCTTATTAGTCGTTCTGAAAGTTACTTTCCCAAAAATGGGTGTTTCGAGAGTAAATGACCAGTATTCATCAGTAGGAAACCCGGTTGTAGGATCTAACACTGGCACAAGATTTGGATCAACAAACTCACCGGCCTCCTCTGGCGGTAGAATAAGAGTATCTTCCTCGGCAATAGGCAGCGGATCTTTATCCGTCGGCCACAAGTTCTCCATCAACTGCTCATTAGATGTACGTGTTCCCGGATCAACAAGAACCTCTTTCTCGGCATCCCCTTCAGCCGCTGCCGTAGCGACGGCAATGGATCCTAACGCTATCAAGAACCCACAGATGCAGAGCACTCGCAAAAAACGTATCTTCATCCACCCTCTCCCTTTTCCCCCGAGGCCCTTTTCTACACAAGGAGCCCTTCTTCAAACTCTTCATCCTCAAATTTACGATCACCAAACAGTATAAGATCTGCGTTATCTGTATTCTTACTCAATTTTTCCAAAGGCCTATCGCTCTCAATAAGAGAAAAAAGCTCATCAGTATCTCCCTGGTCAAGATCAAGAACGAACGACTCATCATCAATTGGTAATCCCTGCCCCGCAAAAAGCTCTTTATAGAGGCTCGCTCTCTCGCTTTCTGAAAGTGATATATATTGAGCTATTTCTGGTGATCCGATAGCAATAGCGATTGTTTTGCATGTTTTGAGAGCTAGATTCAAAACAATAGACATATTAAGAAGCACCGGCCTAAGTTTTTTTTGAAGCACTTCTTCAATCATATCTATATACTTTGGCACCTCTGGACGAGACAGATATTTTTCGATAGCAGGTCGTGCTAATCGCAAGCCTTCAACGCACAGCTCTTGGACAGAAGCAAAAAATCCTGGCTGTTTCATAACCCATTTTTCATTCGCTTGTTTCTCATATTCGCCTAAAAGGGCGCTTGTTAACGGATAAAACAACGAACTCGTCAGATACAATGTCTTTGCCATACAAAGATTCGTCGAAACACAGCCCAACTCAGGGCACGAAAAGCGTCCAGTCTCTTTAGTTTTTCGTTGAGCAAGCTCATGAAGTTTTTGATCTGACTTAGCTAAACAAGCAAAATGTGCTTTTAGCTCCGCAAGACGTATACCAAATATATCAACCCCTGCTCCTACTGCTCTTGCACCTGATATTAATGCGCGACAAAGTGGTGGCTGAATGGTAGGAAAAATCTTAGGAACATTAGCGCAGAGAAGCTCAACAAGTTTCTCGATATCTTTAATATCTTTGCTCAGTTGAGACATCTGATTTTCATACTTCTGATAAATTTTTTGAGCTGATTGTTTTGGCTCTGTTTTCTGAGCCATTGCATAGAATTGCGGCCTTCTTGCTACCGGTGCCGGAGATGCGGAAACGGAAACTGCTTTTTGGAGCCTTTTCTGCCCCCCCGTTTGTAAAACAAACCCAAGCTGCTCAAAGAGATCAAACGCTAAGGATAGGGTTCGAGCTATTGATGCAGCAACATCTCTAATTTCTCTACCCGCGGGTGTATCCGGAGAAAAAGTAGCAAAAACAAGAGGGACCAATCCTGGCGCCACTTCCCCATCAAGGTCAACTCCCGTTAAAAAAAACTGGACGAGCGGTTTAAAAAGAAAAACAAAATCTTCAAAAAACTGTTTTGCACATGCTCCATCTTTACCAAAACAATCAAGTGCTGTACACTCCGAACTCTGTTTTTGTGCCGCAATACCCATCGAAATACAACGCGATACACTGTACATTCGTTTGAGCTTGTGGAGATACTCTTTTTTAATGACCTCACGCCCCAAATGATCGATCAAGATAATAACCTTGCTCATATCACCGGCCCGCGGAGCCCACCGACCAAATATACGATTTAGAGTTTCATCCGCTGTGTGCGCAAAAAGCCGCACTAATACGCCATGTAAACGCGTGTAATAAACAACTTTTTCTTCCTGCGTCAGTGTCTCCTGAAACTTCTTCGACAAATACGCAAGCTGCTCCGCAACCCCCAGTTTGCGCCATTCAAGATCAGAGTTAAATGTACCAATACGCTTGGTTAAAAGTGCGTCACGTTTTCTATCCCAATCGGACAAGCGACGATTCCTTTCCCGACGCCACTTTTCGCTAATTTCAAACTCTCCCGTTTTTCGAATACTTTTTTTCCGATCTACTTGAGAAATCTCAGTGTTCCCCACAATCGATTTCAGCGCAGCAGAAAACTGCGAGATTGGCTCAGCACCTTTTAAAGTAACATTCAAAATAAAGCAGAACGCTATACCAATAATCCGGCAAGTTTTCATTTCCCCCCCCGAGATATAAAAACCCTATCAACTAAAGCATAACGCCGTAAATATGCCAAAAACAACTGTTTTGCCCGTATTAAACAAAAGCGCCATGGGTATATTCTCATGGCGCACCACAACAAATAAATCTATTGTTCTCTCTTCACACTCCAAAATAAGCCTGAATTTTTGTTTTTAATTCATCTGCAGAGAAATACCCACGTTCTTTACCTTTAATTTCATTATTATGAATAAATATGAATGTTGGTATTGATGTTACCCCAAATTTTGCTGCCAACTCACGTGATTCTTCTACATTTATCTCGCCAAAAATACATTTATCCGCAAGTTCACGCGCTACCTGTTCAAAAACTGGCTTAACCATCTGGCAAGGGCCACACCATGTCGCATAAACATCAATAACAACAGGCAACGTTGCTTCTTCGACATCTTTTTTATAATTATCTTTCGTTATCGTAACAACCATAATGTGATCCTTTCCAAGAGACTTTTGTCAATTACATAAATAGTGTATCGTTTTTTTCATCGAGGCGATAACCTCAGATGCTTGCCCCTTTGACACTTCCTTTTCCAACCTTTCAAGATCAGCTTTCAACTGAGCACAGAGCGCTTCACGCGCCTGCGATGGCTTTGCCGCCACAGGAGCTTTGCCAGAAGCAAGAACGTCTTCTCGCGGTTTAAATCCACGAATTTCAAGATTACCGAGAGCTTCAAAAAGGAGTTCTTTTTTTATTAGCCCCCCTGCCGTAACCCATTTACAAAAAACCTTACGTTCTTTCTCCACCAAAAACGGCTCTCCGTGGCGAGCACCACCTTTGATTACAACCAAAAGTTCAACATACTCGCGCCCATCAAAATTTTTAATGGATTTTATCCCTCCTGGAAATGATATACGCTCTATATCATCGAGATCAAGAAACGTCGTATCAGACATCGGCCGAACACGAGCATCAGATGGCACCTTGTAAAACGGAATACGCTCAGTTAAACCACCAATCGTAACATCACGTACCAAATCACCATTAACGGTACCCTCAAAGCTCATTCGCGGCTCCCCATCACCTCTGGACCCAGGCAACCCAAAATTTACAGCGATAAAAAGTGCTCCAAATACATATAAAATAGTTTCCCACCGACTGAAGCAACATCGTTTCTCCTGCATAAATCTCCCCCCCAGACAAAACAAATTGATAGCCCCTCCCTTTACCGTACCTAATGAAAACAACCTGAAACAAGTATTGCTTTTCTATCCCTTATTTCGATATTCTAAAAATAAGAATATATAATTGAATTTAAACAAACAGCAGGAGTTTTTCTCAAGTATCTCAGCTTTCCACAAATCCTGCACAAAAAACAGCCAATTGGAGCACTGAAAATGAAATTCGATGTAACTAAACTAGTTCTCTCATCTTTGCTCATCTTCTCTACCAGCACGGCTACTGAAATGATTTCAGAAAAGGGATTACTCGCTCTCGTGCAACTTGATCAAATCAAACGCGATATGCCGCGACTCTTCAGCGAGCAAAACAACATTGCATATACGGACACACTCTCTACCTATTTAAAACAAATAGAGTCAGTACAGTCATATCAATTACTTAGTGACAACGTAAAAAAACTTATTAATGAAATATTTATCACCGCCTTCAATCTTTACAACACTTTTAGGACTATCACGCTGATCATTCAACAGGAAACTTTTAGCAACACAAATCTATTAAACAAAATTAAAAAGTATCAGATCGGTATAAACGAAAAATTAAAAATTTTATCTCGTGCCCAAAAAGAGCTTAAAAGGCTTGCGTCAAAAAACAACTCGGCATCTCTTAAAGAGGCTTCAACAATTGCACTTCAAATTGCCAAAGAGATTAAAGACTTGGTCACACGGAACAAAAAATATCTCTCCAATTTAGAGGGGGTATTTAAAACCTTGATTCGAGAAGGACGAGGAAATCAAACAGAATGGTAATTTTGCAATATTAAAAGGAAAAAATATGAAACACATAAAAAATTCTTTGTATTATCTACTAACCGGTTGCTTTATCGTGCTTATATCAACTCAAGCAAGTAGCAAGGAAACACAAAAGCTTCGCGAAGAAATAGCAGAAATCAGCAAAGAGATCAAAAAGGAGCAAAATATATTCACCTCAGGAATCAACAACTTTCTCACCTCAACAATCCGAGAATTTGAAGATCTTAAATTAGAAAAAAACGATGCTCTTAAAAAAATGACACGCAAAAACCGAGAAGCTATCTATCGTGCTTATAGCGATATTATAAAAATGGCTTCTGAAATTAAAGACGGATGGCTAAAGATTGCCTTTAAAACACCTGACGCACAAGTAAAACTTATCTGGCTCCCCGGATTAGAAACATTAATTAAACAATACCAAGTCAACTGGCCAGGATATATCGAAAGAGCTGAAAAAGTATTACTTAATTCTCTAAAAACTAAAATATTAGACTTTGAACAAACGAAAGAGCTAAAAGCACAAGCACAAGAAGCAGTCAAAAGATTCATCGGAAAAGCAAAAACGGCAGTAAACTTAAAAACATTAGATTTTCTTAAAAATGCGGTACAAGAAATTATATGGAAAGAAAAAATGAATAAGTTAATACCAAAAAACAATTAAGGAATATTGAGAATTTGACCAAACCCGGAACAAACTAAAACTACCAAGGATAGGCTGAGCATTCTCAATCGAGACAAACAATGTCACTAAGCTTAAAAAGGAGAGTAACTAATGAACATACCTAAAACCATCTATACTTCGCTGTTGTTAATTCTGTTAAGTATTGCAGCAAACAGCCAAGCAAAAGGAATTCGCGAGAGAATAAATCTCTTCGTTGAAAAGTACGAACCTAAAAAAGAATTCTTGAGTTTGAGAAACTTGGAAGAGCTGCGCACCACAATAATGGAAAATAAGATGCTGAGCACCCCGGAGAAGGAGGCTCTTAAATTTGCTATCCTATCGATCCAGAAGCTGGCATCAGATATCCATCAGGGATTCCAAAATATAATTCTTCAGTACAAAAGCATTAAAACAGGCGAGCCTCTCATGGAAAAACTCTTGCCAATAATCGATGCAAAAATCAAACTTTGGAAAAATGACCTTAACCAACTCAGCTCGGCAACAAGTAAAATCAAAAGTGTAGGTCTCGCAGAACGACTCGGTATTACCAGTCCATCGGCAGTCGTCAAAGAAATTAGAACAATCGTAAAAAACAAAATCGACGAATGGACTAAAGAGGGTAAAGAAGCAATCAGCAGAGCAGAAAAAATAAGCTCTGTGCTCAAAGCAATTGAAAAACCAATTATTGCGCTTCAACTTGCCATTAGGGTTTTAATGCAGCATCAACTCAAAGAAGCAAAACTCGACAATGCTCTTGCGCGCATTAAAGGAATGAGTGCGTTTAAAACTCTCGAACCAAAAAACCAGCAACTTATTATTAACGCCTTCGAAAAAGCAAAGAAGTTTGTCGAACATTTCAACATTTGGGTTGCAGCAACTGGAGTCGCCTTGTACGACGGGTCTCTTTCTAATACAAGATTAAGAGATGCAATCAGAAAAAACTACTTAGAGCTTATAACCCTCCATTCAGAAGCGGAGGCACTCCGTAAGAAAGTCGCAGGAATAACCCTCCTCCTTTCTGATAAACGTGCAGTCAGAGATGCTGCCGCAGAAACATTACGTAACGTTCTCAAAACGGGAGCAGATTTTATGCGCAATATCAAGGGCATTGAAGAAGCACTCACTCAACTCATTAACCTAAAGTACGAAACAAGAACAGCATGAGGAATTTACGGAATAAACTTTGGATCACAAAATCTTGAAGGAGAAGAATGTTATGAAAAAGATTTTATGGCTGCTCATATTGATGTCCAGCACTTTCGCAACAACATCACTTCTAGCGCGCAACATCTTAACTCGCCCTATCGAACCGGAAAAAAAGAATCAGTTGGAATTAATACGCCGTGAGCTTACAAAGCAGATACAAAAGCAAGTCGAAAAGTATCGATCAACAGAGATGGCAAAGATGGCAAAGCTGCCACTTAATACGCTCGCTCTCGTTAAACAAAAAAGCGGGTTCCAAGGTATGACAAAAGAAAATCAAGCATCAATCGAAGTCGCCCTCAAGCAAGCTGATCAAACCGCAAAAAACATTCGCGGTGGGTGGTCGTACGTTGGTGCCGTCTCAAAAGATATGTCCATGGGAAAAGCCACCATTCAACAACTAAAGACGGTACTTTCTCAGCAAATCTCAAACTGGGAAAAAAACCTTGGTCTAACAAAACGATATATCAGATTGCTTGATGAAATTAATCTCTATCTTCCAAACAAGAAGCAGGTGCGCAATAATGCCAAAGCGGTACTTGAGTTTTGGAAGGATGAATCTATAAAAATGCTTAATACCGCACGATATCTCTCCGAATATCTGGTTAATAAAATCTTGGCAACAAGCGAGATAGGCGCTAGCTAGAAGACTCTATGAAAAGAACGTTTCTGATATTGTTATGCACAATTGGAGTGGGGAGGCTTTCTCCCACTCCAACAGTACACAATCATTCTACTGTCGAGTTAACAAGAGAGATAAAATCTCTTACCGACAGCCTTATTGGCCAGCGGACAGGTAAGAGTTGTCTTATTCACGGCTTTGAGTACCAAAAAACAGCGCACTGGGTTGCTGTCATCAATGAGGCTGTTACAAAAATAGCAACATATCGCCCCTTGAAAGCTGCGAAACCGAACCTCGATCTTTTCGCACAATGCGCAACCGAAATACCACTACTAACGCGTAATATTTTACGTGCAGTCTCAGCACTTCGCATTGTCCGTCCAATAAACAACGAATTAAGGGAACCGACTGTCATACAAGCAATAATCGGGCCATTAAGAACAACGAGCAAAAAAGCCTTAGATCTTAAAAATCGAGTTCAGGAACGCTGGACAGATTTAGCAACAACTAAAGAACTCAAACGACTGGTGCACACAACACTCAGCTCGATACACCTTTCCTGTCAGCGAATAATAAAAGATGGGAAACAACTTGAATCACTCATAAATGAGCAACTCAAGAAGACAGGGTAAAAAACAGATTTTAAAAAAATTTGCTCCCGTACGAACACTTCAGATGGGCGCTTGCGCTTTTTATCCCATTTTTTAGAGTAGATAAGTGTTTAGTTTCTTTTTATTTGCAAGGCATATTCAGATGGAAAATCGTCATTATGCACAGACATATGAAGGCGCTCAGAGTTTTGTATACCGTGTTTTTGGGTGGATGGCGTACGCACTTGCCCTGACAGGATTCACCGCCTACTACATCGCTATCACCCCGTCTCTCAGTAATCTGTTTTTGAAAAACGGACTTGTACTTATGCTCCTTTTTTTGGGACAGATAGGTCTAGTGGTTGCTCTTTCAGCAGCAATTACTCGGCTAAGCTACAGTGCTGCCTTTACCATGTTTTCAATCTACTCAGTGTTAACTGGCATCACTCTCTCAACTATATTTTTATTTTTTACCACAGCATCAATCGCCTCGGTTTTTTTTATTACTGCAGGCATGTTTGCATCTTTTGCACTATACGGAGCATTTACCAAAGCTAACCTCACCTCGATGGGCTCAATACTCCGTATGGCTCTTTGGGGAATCATAATCTCACTTCTGGTTAATATTTTCTTGCGAAGCCAAACATTCGACTTAATTATCTCTATCATCGGTGTCGTTGTATTCGCCGGTCTTACTGCCTACGACATACAAAAAATTACTGCTTTGGCTCGTCAAACCGATGTCGCTGAATCTGAATTCGGCAAAGTTCTCTCAATTAATGCTGCACTCCAACTTTACCTCGACTTTGTGAACTTATTCCTTAACCTACTTACCCTGTTCGGTCAACGAAAAGATCGCTAAAAAACACGGGGAAAAGGAGAATTAGAGGTAGATGAAGCACAAAAAGGAGTACGTTGTGATGAAAAAGTTTATGTTGGCAGCGGGATTCATTCTCACCTTGAGCCCTCTTTACAGCAACGCCAATGCTATAGAACCCAAAAAGAAGGTTGTTACCAAACCGGTAACAGCAGTTCCTATTGACGAAAAGGAATTTGAAAAACATATAAAAGAAAAAATGCGCCGTGCAAAGCGAATCTGTAATAATGCCGCTACCTTTTTAAAAGAACACAATATTGGCAAGGCATGTCGCTCCTTTGAAACAGAAACAAAGTGGCATCAAGGGGATCTTTTCGTCTCTGTTTTTTCTGAAAACGGCGACTGCTACGTGCATGACGACCAAGTTTGGATGATTTGGGACAAAGTTGGCGTTCCAGAAGTTATCGATAAGGATGCAGGAGGAAGATCCCGCGATTTCATACGGGAAATGTTGAGCACTGGACAAGAAGGAGGTTGGGTCTCCTATGAATGGGAGTTTGCGGCACGCTACTCATATGTTCGTACGGTACGAAAGCTAGGCAAAACATATATCGTTGCGGTTGGGTTCTTCCCCGATTCTCCTCGATTCATGGTACAACAGATGGTTCAAGCTGCAATCAGGTACGGCGAAGAATTTGGGCCAGAACGGCTTTTCCAAGAGATTAGTAATCCTAAAGGTTTATTCACCAAAGGTGAACTTTATCTCTGGGCATATGACATGAAAGGTAAAGTGTATGCCCATCCCAATATCGGATTCATTGGTCAAACACGACTTGATTGGAAGGACGCAAAAGGCAGATATCGCAACAAAATTATGATCGAAAAAGCCCAAAGAAATGGGCGAGGATGGGTCGAATACGAAGAAAACGGCGTCGAAAAAATCGCTTACTTCCAAACCCTCACGGCTCGGGAAAGAGGAGACGTACGAAAAGCATACATTATCGGAGGTGGTTTTTATCCAACTGTTGATGATGATATGGTTCGCAACTTTGTCGCCAAAGCATCAAATTATCTGAGAGCAAATGGACCAGAAATCACCTTCCGTGATATCACCAGCTACAGCGGAGGATTCAACAAGGGCCCACTCAGAATCTTTGTCTACAACCTTGAAGGAAGGATGCTCGCCGACGGAGCAAATCCACAACTTATCGGACAAATGCTTATTGATTCAAAGGATGCCGAAGGCAAACCTATTACTAAAGGTATTCTTGATCTTGTAAAATCCGAAGGACGCGGTTGGTATACATTCCTTGATAACAATGCCTATAAATCAGTCTATGCCGAACTGGTCGAAATTCAGGATGGCAAATTTGTAGTCGGCACTGGTTATTGGCCAACATCAAAAGAACATACCGCACGCTCACTCGCCGAAAAAGCCGTTGATCAACTCGAAAAGCATGGAACTGTAGAAACGTTGCGACTCTTCACTGAAAAAAATAATACCTACTTACGCGGCGATCTTTTTGTCCAGGTATTTTCAGAAGACGGTATCTGTCTTGCAAGTGGACTCGACCTAGACCGTATATGGGAAGATACTACAAATAATCTCGACGAACAGGGCTACCCTATCTTTGACAAAATTAAAGCAACAGCTCTTCAAGGAGGAGGATGGATTGACCTTCAACGTTCCTATGGTACGTATCGCGCCTTTGTAAAACTCGTCTCGAAGCCATTGCCAATCGAAGAGAATGAGAAAAGTAAAAAAGCAAAATCAGCGCGAGAAGAAGAACAAGAAAGAAAAGATGCAGCTCCAGGCATAGAAACTGAAAAAGCCGTCTCTGATGAAAAAGCTGTAGCAGCTAACAATAAAAAAGACGAGCAAGCAATCCAAGAAATCGGAAAAGCTCCAGACGCTGAACCACCGGCACTCAGTGAAGCAGCCTCTAAAAAACGTACCGCAGAAAAAGAATCTGAGCGTAAACAACGGACAAAAGATAAAGCGAAAAAAGATCGCCGCGAAGCACAATACGAAGAACTCATGAGAGAACCACCAACACTTAAACGTGGAATTGTTCACGGTCCACAAATTAAACGCAAAATAAGAAAAGGCTTCGAATCATATATCATTCTTGTTGGATACTACCTATAATCTCAACAAAAAAAGCGGATGGTTCGCAAAAAATACGCACCATCCGCATCATCATTACAAATATCTTTTCAATCAAGTAACGCGCTTGACAACCTCAACTCCACCAGCAATGGTCCCGGTAACTAACATAATAATAAGATCCCAGATTAGAGGTTTTGTTGGGCTTCGCTGCGCTAATCCTTTAATCAAACTGACGGAATGCCCTAACGCCATCGCACCAGGCAAATACGTAAGTCCTAAAAGACGTGCTACATTGGAAAAGCGGAGCCAAAAATCAACCGTTGGCACACCTTTTGTTTTTTGCACCCGATTAAGCAAGTATCCTTGCAAACCTACACGTGCAACACAAAACACTGAGAGCATAGATGTCCATGCCCAAAATTTCCGTTCCATAAGAGGAACCGGTGTAGCGAGAGAATATCCAACAACACCGCCAAGTAAGGTGGCAGCATCATACCCCCATGATACAATATTTTCTACAGGAATCTGTCCCGCTGGTCTCGCTGTCTGCGCGCTTAAAATACCAAGCAACAAAAGAGACCGAAATAATTTTTTCATCGACACATCCTTTATCAAGATTTATCGCAGTCAATTATTTATTTTCTTATAATACACATATTGTACCAAATATGCTCTCTTTGTCAATCTAACCATAAGAGACAAGTAACTGTCGAAAAGACATCCCTGAGGAAAAAGTTAGATCAACCGCCGGGAAAGGCACAGAGCACGACGAATGATATCACAGAAAACTTTGCGAAATACAACCACAAAGATGCAAAATCAACTGGAGGAGAGAGTGGGATTCGAACCCACGATCCCGCGCAAACGGGATAACGGTTTTCAAGACCGCCGCTTTCGACCACTCAGCCATCTCTCCATACTACTTTTTTAGTCTATTATTTTTTTACAAGCCACGCAATAACCGCTTTAAGTTCGCTAACACTCATTGTTTTTCAATGGTAAATATGTAGACTAGCGGAAGAGTCTCTTAAAAATTCCACGAGAAAATCATGATAACATTCCCAATAACACTTATAAGTACCGCATTATTTATATGTTTTGCGGTAGCCGTGCAATCGTATGTCTCTATGGCAACACCTATCGGTCCCTGGATTGAACCAATTATTGCGCTTACCATGCTTCTTGTTACACGTGCATCCTGTCTCTTTTGTAAAAAAAGTGCTACTCACACACGCACCGCTACCCTCGTGACAGCAGCAGCGGGTGTTGGTGGTGCAGTAGCTATCGCCTTCGGCTTTTCCTTTCCCACTCTTCATTTCTGGGATCCAGCACTCTTTGCTTCATGGCTCGCACATCCTGGCTATCTCTTACTGATAACAGGAGGCGCAACCATCGCCGGTGGTGGCTTCGCATTTCTTCTCGCCAATTATTTTGAATCAACAATGCTTAACGATCCGAAGACACCATTCCCTATAGGAGAAATGGTCGGCAGGCTTCTTTCTGTTGCCGATAGCGTACGAAGCTCAATCACACTCGCAATCGGTTTCTGCTCAAGCATGCTTCTCTCAATCGCACGCTGGGTTTGGCAGTTGATTCCTGAAACGCTCTTTCTGACCTCTGGTGGCTCATGGTGGCTTTTCAAGTTCCCTAAAATCACCCTGCAAATAGACCTCATTTTGGTCTTTATCGCTATCGGATTTATCGGAGGCAGCATTCTCGTAGTCCCTCTCATCGTTGGCGTCATCTCAAAAATCTTCCTTCTTGGCCCACTTCACCACCTCTTTTTTAAACATCTTTCATTTGGCAACACATTCCTTTCAGCCTTTGCTGGCGGCATAATTTTGCAAGAAGCAACCATCAGCATGGCGAAACTTCCAGGGCTCATTGGTAAATCAATAAAATCTCTTAAGGGGTGGCAACGTGCAAAAGAAGCTCTTCCACGAACCGATCTTCTTCAGGTCCTATGGATACTTCTTGTTATTGGTATTGGAATTGCATATTTTTCGTACCTAAACTTTTCTCTGCCATCTCAAATATACCTCTATTTGTTTACTCTAATCTGTGTATCACAAGCGGTAGTTATTGGAGGAAAAGCCGGGATGGCTCCCATGGGGCGTTATGCAACATTTGTTATGCTCCCCAGCCTCTTCCTTTTTAAACATTCATATGCTCAGGCAATGTTTATCTCGCTTTTTGTCTGGCTTGTTGGCATGGTCACAATCGACCTCCTGTTTGGCCGTGTCACTGCCCGTATAACAGGAGTCGAAAGAAAATCAGTAATCTGGTTTCAATTATTTGGCCTCATTATCAGCGCCCTCCTTGTTGGTATTGTCTTTTGGCTTCTTATTAAAACATTTGGGCTTGGTTCGGCAGAACTCTGTGCTCTTCGCGCTCAAAACCGTGCACTTCTCCTTACGGCGTGGCAACTTGATATCAGCGTCCTCCTTATTGGGGCTCTTTTTGGCATTATTTTACGGGCATTAAAAATCAATCCCATTCTGGTCTTCACTGGCCTCTTCACGCCTGAGCAATATTCGCTCTTACTCATTGCCGGAGGGTTGTGCGCACTAGTCGTACGCAATCGTCAAAAATGGGAGCCTTTCTGGTCTGGTGTGTTTGCAGCAGGGTCGCTCTGGATGCTCCTAAAAGCTCTTCTAAAAACGTACGTCATTTTTTGCTAGCACATTTAGATATGACGCTGAAAAAAACGTTCTATTTCGCGCCGACCGAAAAACCAGGTAGTTGGTCGCCCGTGTGGGCAAGTGGTTCGATGGTCAGTCATGAGTAACTTGGCAAGCAACTCATTGACCTCTGCATCATTCAATAAATCGCCCGCTTTAACCGCTGACTTGCATGCCATAATGGCACATAATTTGTCACGCAAACACTCTGTTATAAGATTTTTATCTGCCGACTCATGTTCAGCAATAAAGGCAGCTGTCTCACGAATAACCTCAGCGAATGAACAGTTTTTTGCATGCAAAGGCGCAGCCCGCACCGCCAACTGATTCTCACCAAAATGCTCAACTTCTATACCCTGCTCATGAAAGAGCGACAAGTGCGGCAGTAAAAGCTCGATCTCCAAAATAGTTAAAGGAACTATCTGTGGAAAAACAAGCTGAACTACATTACTTGCAGCAAGACGCTTTTTAAACACCTCATATAAAATCCGCTCATGTGCCGCATGTTGGTCGATCAATAATAGCCCATCATCAACTTCAACTAAAAGATAGGTAGCGAGAAGCTGCCCCAAAAATCGATACTTTGGAGCTGGAACAACAGGCTGTGGAACATCGGAAGCTACTGATAACCGTTGCTCACTCCCAGCAACACCCATTGCTTGTTCAGGAAAAACCTGTTCAGACCGTGTAAACATTTGTTCATCAACAGTTTGCTCCCGCCATTCAACGCTCCTTGGCTGCGGTATATCCTCCACCCTCCAGTTTGTCCCTTGAACAGGCGACGCCGGAACAAAAAAAGTCGATTCAATTCGAGGAACTAAAACTTTTTCCAAAGCAGACCGAACCGCTTGACTAATCATCTGATCAACAATGCGCGGATGTGCAAACCGAACTTCTTCTTTACGTGGATGAATATTCACATCAACATCTGCAGGGGGCACCGTAATCATAAGCATCCCGAACGGATATTGATCAGGTGGCAAAATATTATCAAAACCGCTCAGTAATGCCTGCGTTAATTTGGCATTACGCACCCAACGAGAATTTACAAAGACGAAAAGCCCACTTCGGTCGTATCGTGTTTTTGATGGCCGCGTAATAAAACCATTAACTGCATAACCACGGAGATCATCGCTCCCCGAACAGGCAACTAAATGCTCATCAAAATGAACCCCCCAGAGCTGCAACAACCTATCACGCAAAGATGATGCTACCGGCAAATGAAATACTGTCCGATCATTATGTTCCACGGAAAAAAAACGGTCAAAGTGGAACCCGGCAAACGCTGTCATCAACTGTTCAATGGCTCGCCACTCAGTCTCACGTCGCTTTAAAAATTTCTGACGTACCGGAACATTAAAAAAGAGGTCGTCTACCTGAATTTCAGTTCCCCGATTTCCCGATACTAAAATTTCTGAAATCACGGCTCCATTTTCAACAGCAAGCTCTGTTGCCTCTTGAGAAGACTCCTCCCGCGTCCGCACAGTTAAACGACTTACCGCAGATATTGTCGCCAACGCTTCGCCACGAAAGCCATAGGTTTTTATCTGCGTTAGGTCATCAATCGAAACGAGTTTGCTTGTTGCATGATTGCAAAACGCAAGCCGCGCATCTTCAGGGGACATGCCGACGCCATCATCAATAAGTCGAATTCTTTTTCTTCCACCATCGTCAGCAGAAAGAATAATACGCTGCGCGCCAGCATCAAGCGCATTCTCAACGAGCTCTTTTACTACACTGGCGGGACGTTCAACAACTTCTCCTGCTGCAATTTTTTGCGCCTCATGCGGAGGCAAAATATTAATTTTTCCCATGTCCGGTACCTTTTAAAAACAAATGTTGTTACTTATTGTACCGACTTTGCATTCACTACAAAAGCGCAGTTATGACTCGATCACGGCCAGTAAGATCCTCCAAAACAGTTGGCAATCGCCAGCCAACCTCGTCACACACGGCAAGCGCACGTTTACCATGTCGTGCCCCAAGCTCAACCCAAAGTTGTGGCAATGAGTTTACATTCTTTCGCACAAATGGCGGTGCTTCACGAATAATACGATCAACCAATGCAAACCCCTCATCTTGTGCGACAAGTGCATATTTGTCTTCCCACAACCGTACCGAAGGATCGAGCTCTGCAAACTCGCTTTCACTCACATATGGTGGATTTGCCGTAATAATATCAAATGGACGGTAATCAGATACCTTTTCAAAAAGATCAGACAAAACGAAGGTTACATTTTTAATATTATTTTTTTCTGCGTTCCGTTCAACAAGTGCAAGCGCATCTGGCGAATTATCAACGGCGACAACCATTGAATGCGAAAAATAATGAGCTAATGCAAGAGATATACACCCAGAACCGGTACAAAGATCAAGAATCCGTATCGCGTCATCTTTTTTTGAGCGCCAGTTGTCACACAATGTAGCAACCCACCATTCGGTCTCTGGACGTGGAATCAAAATTGGTGATTCAGTGAGAATAGTCAGTCCAAGAAAAGGAACAAACCCTACAATATAGGCCAATGGCTCATGCTCAACAACAAGCCGATGAATAAAATCATGCAATCTTTTTCGCTCATCATCCGTAAGTGAAAGATGTTCTCGCGCCAACAAAGCTGCTCGTGAAAGCCCCGTAACCGCTTCAATCAAAATCATGGCACATTGGTAAGCATGATCAGCTGAGAGACATACCGACTCTATTCGACGCGCAACATCAGCAATAACTGATGACACTAATTCGCTCATAATACTCCTTATGCATCCGTCGCTATTGCATGTAACGCCCACGCTAAATGTTCCATGGCTTCCTCACCACGTATCTCTGCTTGACGAGATTCATACGCTTTAATATGAACCAGTCCCTCTTTCATTTCTTTGGCATATTTCTTATACAGTTTAATTCCATGAGCTTTCAGATAATCTTCCAAATTTTTATATGATCTTTTTCCCGAAGGATCTTGCATTATTCCACAGATATAATCGAGCGCTTCCTCGGCACGGCTCTTTCCAAAACGATATATTGCATCTTCTTCGATTCCCAATTTCAGACCGAGCAATACCTCTCGCACACGTTCAAGGTTGGAAACAAGATCTCTTGATCCATACTTTCCCCATACAGAAGGATCATCGGTAAAAGATCCAATCAACGGTATACCTTCAGGCAACATCGCAACGGCAAGATAAATGAATTCCTCGGCATACTTAATCAAACGTTTTTCTGCTTCAGGCCGATAAGCTTTCCAAGATTTCTCTATCGCTGCTTCTTCTGTTTCACCCAACAACGGAAACGTACCTTTCATCCAATCCCATGCTCCACCAAGCATACCAGTTGTCTTTTCCCATGCATTCGACCAAAATCCACTTGCTGGCGCTTTACCTTTAACAAGTTCTGCGTATGTTCTCCGAAGCCCATGAACATCTTGATCCAACGAAAGAATATCCGGATTCTGCTTACCTTTCTGTCGCCCTACCCCAAGAAATTTTTCCGCATCAGAAAATGCAGCCAAACTGATTAACCTTTTAATTTTTTCATTCAAGGCTGTTGCATACTCTTGCCGCATATTTTCATACCGAGCCTTAAAATCCTTAAGCTTTTTATCAACACCAACAATATCTTCTCTCCAACGCATCTTCTGGTTCTCGTCCTTCGCCTTTTTCAAGTTATTTTCATATTGTAAACGCTTACTCTCTTGCTCTTGTCTTATTTTCCGATAGGCCGTTCGCGCTTTATCAAGATTTTCAAGAGAGGCGCGCTCCTTATCCGCCCTCAAGGCAGCTTCAAAGTCCTTTTGATAATCCACAAACGTCCTGGGAACACCACGTTCAATCTCTTCTTGCACTTCGCCTGAAGCACCTTCAATAAGGGCATCCGTTATCGCTTTAGCATCTTTTGCATGTGTTTTTTCAATCTCTTTCGCACAGAGCCGGAAAAGTCCGGGTCGCGCAGCGAGACGTTTGGCAAGTTGCGGCTTCTCATGGATTCGCGGCATCTGCTTGAGCAACTCAAAAAGCTTTTCGCTGAGCTGCGAGCATGTTGCCCCTTGCCCATATTTTTCCACAAGCATAACGTACGGCGATCCTTTACTTCGATCAATCTGCTTCTTCTTTTCACCAATGAGCGGACAAAGAATCATCAAGAGATCGTCATTAACAAGCTCAAGCCATTTTTCATACTTCTGCTTAATCTTTTTGTCGATAGGCTTTTTCCAAAGTTTATTAAAAAGCGCCTGCGTTAATGGCTGAATTTGCTTAGAGACAGTTTTTTGATATTCAGCAAATGCCGTTTCACTCGCATATCCCTGCCCCTCCGCAGGTAACTGCGGTTGCTGAGGCGGGGGATTGTTTCCTTGTAATAACGCAGAGAAGAGAGTTAGAAACAATGTACAGTTTACTAGTGTACGCATATCATTATCTCCTTTTTTAACCTGCGGTCACTGTAAAAAAACGGAAGCTAAAACATCAAGAGTTAAGCAAGTGCTCAACGAAATCCTTTGGATCGAACGGTGTCAACTGATCCATACGCTCCCCATATGAAAGATAAGCAATTGGTACTTTGAGTGTATCTGCTATAGAAAAAACAATTCCACCTTTACCGGTACCATCACACTTAGTCAAAATAATACCGTCGAGATGGGTACTCTCGTGGAAGAGACGTGCCTGATCAAACGAGTTTTGCCCCAACATAGCATCAACGGTAAGAAGCGCAACAGTTCTGATATCCGGAAGCTGCTTCTTAATTATTCTGCCAATCTTTTCTAACTCACGCATGAGATTGACTTTTGTCTGCAAACGTCCAGCAGTATCGACAATAAGACGAGCACCAGGAATCTGTTTAAAATGTTCCGTTGCCGCAAAGACAACTGATGCAGGATCTTGTCCCTCTTTGCCAGCTACCAGGGTAGCCCCTGCACGATCTGCCCAAACAGCAAGCTGCTCCGGCGCTGCAGCACGAAAAGTATCCGCCGCTGCAATAATTACTGGATCTCCCTGCCCGACAAAGCGATGTGCAAGTTTTCCAGCAACCGTCGTCTTACCACTCCCATTTATTCCGACCAATAAAATTACTCTGGCATCTTCGCGGTACACCTTTTGCGCAGCCATTGCTTGCAACAACTGAGCAAGCGCTCCTTTTAAGTCAGCCCCCTGAACAATTTTCCCCGCACGAACATCTTCTTCAAGGCGTGCCATTATCGTCCGTGTTAAACCAACACCAACATCCGCTTCAATCAAAATACGCTCAAGTTCACTCAACAAATCTTTATCAACGACAGATCGTGAAAACAGACTCGCCAACCGCGAAGTTATTGCCTCGTAAAAACGGCCAAATGTTTTCTTAAAAAACCCCAACATCCCTAATAAACCTTTATGAATGAGATGTAACTAACTGCTCTGCAAACCGAACGAAACGTCGCAAACGACCATATTCTTGATCGCATAATTCAGCAAAAGTACCAACAAAAGAATGAAGCAACGATCCTGTCAAGAGACCACGCCGCCCACAATGGCCTAAAAACCCGAGAAGCAATTCGTCAAGAAGAGGTGCTGGCAGACGATGAGAAATAAGGTGCAGATACTCATGCTGCCCAACAAAACGTTCTAATTCATCATCAGTAGCTTCACGGACAAATGCATGAAGTGGCGGCGGCACCGGAGGAAGCTGCGCAACCAACTGTCGCCAGCCCCTATCAACAAATCCAACAGATAGGCACGATATCTCTGTCGCCAAAAGCGCAAATAGTTCCGGATGATCGCGCTCCAACTCACCTGTTGTCTTTTGATACGTTGCCAAAACTCTTCCCTGATCAATAGGACCTGTTTCAATAGCAGTAACGAGCCCCAAAAACAACATTTGGCCTCCCTCATTTTCCGCAACCACCAACGATGCATAAGAAGGCACACGTTGCAACTCCCAACATCGAGCACGCCACCGTTCAAGAGAACTCGCAATTATCTCAGCCAAATAGACTAATCTGCTCATCAATCTCCTCAGAAAAATCCCCATATGAAAAACGATGAATAATGCTTCGCCCCGACCGCTCAACTGCTCCACGATGTTTTTCAGTACCATAACCCTTATGTTCGGCAAAATAATATGGTTCAAACAGTTCACCAAGGTTACGCATGATACGGTCACGAGTAACTTTTGCAACAATAGACGCGGCAGCTATTGAGCGCGATTTTGATTCCCCCTTGATAAAATAATAGACGGGAGGAAACCCTTCACCCGTCCCCAACGGCATCGCATCAATCAAAATTGCAGCAACATCGCTTCCACCACTAACACTCAACAACCCCGCACATGCCCGACTCATCGCACACTGTGTCGCCCGATAAATATTCACCTCATCAATAATCCACGAAGGGATAATCCCAACAGAAAACCGTGTACGCTTTATAATCCACGCAAACGCCTTTTCAAGTTCTGCTTCACCAAGCTGCTTTGAATCGCGCAACAATGGTGATCGCGTACCAGGAGGCAATATAACTGCAGCAGCTACGACCGGACCAGCCAAACAGCCGCGCCCAACCTCATCAACACCGACAACAGTTTTCCCGGCAGCCCACGCCTCGCTCTCATAAAAATCCTTGCGAAACGCACTTTTAATCTTTATACCAGCCATATATCGTTTCCATTTGACAAGAACTGCCAATTGAGTACAATTAGAATTAAGAGGTGTGAAAACACCACATTTTGTTTATGGATAGTATAGCAGAAAGATTGTAGAAAGGAGTGGACAGTTATGGCCTCCGCAACGACAGCGCTTCGCGTAAAAGAATTGTTAAGAGAAAAAGGCTGGACTACTAAAATTCTCGCTGAGAAGACTGGTATGTCCGAAAGCTATCTCACCCATATTAAAAACGGGACCAGACGCTGGAACCAGGACTCTTTGGAACGACTCGCAGTCGCTTTTGAAATCAGCCCCCTCGAGCTTTTTGCTCAACGCAGACAGCGAACCGACGAAGTTAAAAGCAACATAACGCTTCCAGAAAAGACGGAAGTTGATGTTCGTATTTCAATCACGCCTATTGTCGGTGAAATTCCTTCGCAGCCAAATGCTTACAACAACCAAATTATGCAACTAACCACTGGATGCAAAGATCTCTTTCTCCCAATCATCAATTACAACGATCCAGCAATGTTTGCGCTTAAACTGAACAGTTCCATATTTTCGCCAACCTTCGAAAAAAACGACATTTTAGTCATATCACCTGAAGCAACTACGCGGTCAGGCGATATTGCTGCCGTTGAATATGGCAACGAAACACCGATCAAGTCGATCTTTAAGGTTACTATGACAGAAGATTTCGTAGTACTCGAAACCATCAATTCTAAACAATCGCCGGTAGCCCTGCTCCGCGGCAAAGACAACTTCAGAATCATTGGTCGCGTTATCGAACGACACCAATCATTTATGGCGTAAAAATAAGCGATTGTTTTGCTTAAAATTGTGGTATATTAACAACATAGTGATAAAAAACTAAATATGTGCCATCTGTCACATATAGTGTAGAAACACTTCCATTTAGTTACGAGGATCTATTTATAATGACAAGTACACCAAAAGCGCGTTATGAGGTGCTTTTTCTTACTGGACCGGAATTGACGCAAGATGAAGCGTCGATGATCGAATCTCAGCTTCATTCCCTTATAACCGGATTTAAAGGTGAGATGCTCTCTTTTGAACGGTGGGGAAAATATCGACTCTCTTACGAGGTCAATGGAAGCGAGTATGGAATTTATTTCCTCGCTCGCTTTGATCTGCCAACCACCAATCTACAGGAAGTCCTCAACGAACTCCGCACATTCTTCTCGGTAAAACATAATGACTTAGTGTCGCGCTATATTATCGACAAGCTCTCCTTGACAGCGCCACTTACCTATCGTCGTCCTGAATCGTTAGAAGATACACCACAACGTGAGCGAACAGAAGTGGCAAGTGAAGAGGTGGTAGCAACGGAAGATGTAGCAGGCAAGGATGAAATAGTAACGATAGATGAAGCGGTTGAAGAAGTAGCGGTAGAAGGATAAAAGAAACCATGGTTAAAAAACCAAAACTTAAAATTAGTACGCGTCTGTTGCGCAAGAAAGCACGTCGCAGCACATTCGGAACAAAAAAACATTGCCGCTTCAGCTCAAATCCTGAGCTCGCAGCATCACTTGATTACAAAAATGTGCCACTCCTCAAAACATTCCTTACGGAACGCGGCAAAATTTTGCCATCGCGCATTTCGGGGAATAGTGCATTTTATCAACGAAGGCTCGCGCGAGAAATAAAAAAAGCACGTTCAATGGCATTATTACCATTTGCTGCGTATCACTAGGTTTTCGAGGGGTAGATCAACATGAATATGATCAAGCTAAAAGTACTTATCGCAGCTACCGCCTGCCTATTGGGTGGAGCTTTGGTGGCGGGCAACGGAATAAGCTTAAACAACCTTGAAAGCGATGTTCCATCGTCAGTGGAGGAAGAGTTTTTAAAATCCTCTCCGGAAGAATATTACAAAATAAAATCTCTTCTAGTCGACTATCGGTACAACGAATTAAGCAAACATGAACGTGGCGAAATTTCGAAGGCTTTTTTCAGAGCGTTCATCTGTGCATGGGCTGGTGGCTTCTTGTCGGGTAATGTTACACCAGCAAAAGTTGTCGAAGCATGGAAAAACGGCGAATGGTTCTATTTTGCACAAGTAGTTCCTTCGACACTTCTTATCGGTGAGGCGGCATGGGCGGCTTTCAAAAACGGCCTCTTTGTCATTCAAGTTGAAAGAGCACGTGTGCAGGAACAGAAAAATCTTCTCGATGAAAAAAGAACGCGAGAGGCAGAGCAACGATTAAACAAAATGGAGTTTCCGGTAATTTCGGAAGCAGCGGCGTAACGATTAGAAATCGGCAACACGTTAGGGACATACGTTAGAATAGTTAGTAAGTAAAAGAGCCAGCAGACCTCGGCGACACCGCTGAGGTCTCTTCTCCTACAAAAAACGGGGGGACGTGAAAATTTATGGAAACGAACAAACACAAACATTTAATTCGAAACATTGCAATTATCGCACACGTTGACCACGGAAAAACAACACTTGTCGATAAGCTACTGCAACAAACGGGTACTATCTCTGCTACCGGCGGTGGCGATGAACGAGTCATGGATACCAACGTTCTGGAGCGCGAACGTGGTATAACCATTTTGGCAAAAAACACTGGGATTGTTTACGGTGATTATGAGATAAATATCGTCGACACCCCGGGACACTCAGATTTTGGCGGAGAAGTTGAACGCACCCTTCAAATGGTTGAAGGATTTTTACTACTCGTTGATGCTGCTGAAGGAGTATTGCCAGGAACCCGTTTTGTGCTACAAAAAGCATTGGCACTCAACCTGCGGCCTATCGTCCTCATCAATAAAATTGATCGCTCTGATGCTGACGTTCCTCGAGTAGAACACGCTATAAATGATCTTTTTCTTGACCTGGTAGAAACCGCCGATCAGCTTGTTTTCCCTATTCTCTACGGTTCATCGCGTGAAGGATATGTAACAACCGATCCTAAAGTGCGAACTGCTGATACCAAAATTTTATTCGAGAATATCATCAAAGAAGTTCCCGCCCCGCGAGAAAAAGCACACGGACTTCAACTTCTAACGACAAATCTCGACTATTCAGATTTCTTGGGTACTATCGCCATCGGACGTATTTTTAGTGGACGTATCGAAAAAGGACAACAATTTATCTGCTGTAAAGACGATTATGTCAGTAAGCCGATGAAAGTTACCAAAATCATGAAATTCCGCGGGCTTGAGCGCATTGAAGTTCAAGATGCAGAGTTCGGCGACATTGTCTGTGTTACCGGTTTTAACGAACCGATAACTATTGGTACTACTATTTGCGATGTTGGCAATCCATTGCCTCACTCATATGTTGCAATCGATGAGCCAACACTTTCGATGTTCTTTTCGGTTAACGATTCCCCATTCAGCGGACAAGAGGGCTCATTGCTCACTTCGCGTCAAATAAAAGACCGGCTCCTGAAAGAGCTTAAAGTTAACGTGGCGCTACGAGTAGAAGATACTGATTCACCAGAGATATTTAAAGTATCCGGTCGCGGACAATTGCATCTTGGCATCCTCATTGAAAATATGAGAAGAGAGGGGTTTGAGCTACAAGTCTCAGCACCGGAAGTCATATTCAAAACTATCGATGGCGTTCGTTGTGAACCGGTTGAATATCTGGTAGTCGACGTCCATGAAGAACATCAAGGTGTTGTCATGGAACTTCTTGGTAAAAAGCGAGCCGAGATGAAACATATTCACCATTACAGCAATGGACGAGTGCGTCTTGAGTTTGAAGTTCCTTCGCGAGGACTGCTCGGCTTCCGTAACCAATTTTTAACCGAAACGCGAGGAACCGGTATTGCAACCTTCAGTTTCCATGGGTACGTCCCTTACAAAGGTGAAATTACCATGCGAACCAAAGGTGCACTGGTAGCAATGGAATCGGGTATCGCCACCGCATATGCGCTCAATACACTTCAAGCCCGGGGAACCCTTTTCATTAAGCCAAACGATCGTATTTACGAAGGATTGATTATTGGTGAAAATAGCCGCGATGACGATATGGCGGTAAACCCATGCAAAGGTAAAAAACTCACCAACATGCGTGCAGCCGGATCTGACGACCTCGTTAAGCTCGAACCGCCACGAATTATGCCTCTCGAAACCTGCATGGAGTGGATTATGCCGGATGAACTCATCGAAGTAACCCCTTCAAGTATTCGTCTGCGCAAAAAAATTCGTCGTGCTGCGCTCCGGAAAAAAGAACAATAAAAAGGAAGTTTTATGGGCGCTGATGTTCACCAATATACGCTCTGCATCGCTTATGATGGTTCCGCGTATCAGGGTTGGCAAGAACAGGCAGATGATAGAACAATCGCAGGAACTATTCGCAAAACATTTGAGCGAGTATTTCAACATCCTATTTCACTCGTTGGTTCATCACGAACTGATGCGGGTGTGCATGCACTCGGACAAATAGCGCGAATAACAACACCGCTTGATCTTGCGCCAGCAACCATGAAACGGGCCTTCAACAATTCACTTCCGAATGACATTCATATTCGCACTCTTGAACGGACCTTAGCAAGCTTCCATCCGCAGCACAATGTGCAGGAAAAAATTTACTGGTATCACGTCTTTACCGAAAGACCACTACCCGGCTTTGCACGTTTTGGGAATTGGCATCCATACCGACTCAGACCAGAACTCCTTAAAGAGAGCTTAAACAGATGCGTTGGTACATATGATTTCTGGTCTTTTAGTTCGGAACCACAAACAGAAAAATCGACCTGTACCATTTTGCACGCCAACTTAATCCATTTTCCGCATGCGAATACATACCGTATAGTAATTGGCGGCAATCGCTTTTTATATCACATGATACGAAGAATTGTTGGCATGGGACTGCTTATCGCCTCAGCACCTGATAGAACACCTGATGAAATGGACTACGCACTTACTAAAAGAATACCACGTGAACGTATACCCACAGCACCTCCCGAAGGACTCATCTTGCGACGCATACGTTACAATGAAACCCCGAAAACACCCGCACCCTCCTGCTAATCAAAAAAAACCAACCGGCGATTGACTAAATGAATAGTTTTGCTATACTTTTAAGTCCTATTTACGTGGGTCATGAAACATTAAAATATTAGAGGTTTTTGAATATGAAGAAATTATTTGCTCTGTTGTTAGTCGCTAGTTTTGCTTTCTGTGGAGTAGCAAGTGGTATGGAAACAGGTGAAAATAATAAAGAAAAGTCCACCGCGGCAAAAACGATCGCTCTATCGGCAATAGGCGGGGTGCTTGCGCTAGCACAATTAGTTGGCCCAAGTCTTATGTATCATTTCTTAACGCGCAATATTAAATTCAACCCTATTTTAAAAAATTTAGCTTTGGTAGGAACTCTAACCGCATCTTCAATTCTTTCCGAAGTAGTCGCAAGATTGGAAATCATCATTTTGCCTACTAAGATTGCAGTGCCACTAAGCGTAGCAGCCGCCGGGTGCAGTACGGCTGCTGTTCTGGGACATGCAGGCTATCATGGCATTTGCGACCTAATTACAATATCAAGATTGTGCAACAACTATTCCAAAACACTATAACAATCTCCTCATTCTTAAACTTACAAACGACCAGCGGAGAAGTTTTCCCGCTGGTCGTTTTTTCTTTTTCTACTTCTCATTCTGGTTTTTTCTTCGCACTTTTTGTACAGTGAAGAGGTGGTGCGACTTTGAATTATTTTACAAAGGTGTGATCAATATGGCACGGTCCAAAGAGTCTCGCGCGCCAGACGGTGTAGTTGTTCGTGTTAGCGGAACGGTAATAGATGTTGAGTTTCCCCGTGAACATGAGCCAACTATTTTTGACCGCCTTGACGTCCTTATTCCTACGGAAAATTCTCACGGAGAAAAGACTGCAAGTCTTGAGGTAGAACAGCAACTTGGTGACGGCATCGTTCGATGTATAGCTTTAGAAAATGTATTCGGCATAGCGCGAGGACTCTCTGTCCGCAATACCGGAGCTCCCATTCGGGTTCCCGTTGGTCGCCATACGCTCGGACGTGTATTCGACGTTCTTGGACGCCCTATCGACCATCGTGGCCCCGTAGAAACAGAGGAAGAGTGGCCCATTCATCGCGAAGCTCCTGCATTCATTGAACAAAAAATAGAAAATGAAATTCAGGAGACCGGAATCAAAATCATTGACCTCATGTGTCCGTATCTCAAAGGGTCAAAAATTGGGCTCTTTGGAGGAGCCGGCGTTGGCAAGACCATTCTCGTCACCGAACTCATCCGTAACATCGCTATTGAACATCAAGGAGTATCGGTATTTACCGGCGTTGGCGAAAGAACTCGTGAAGGAAACGATCTCTGGCTCGACATGCAACGTTTTGATGTTTTGGACAAAGCAGTACTTGTATTTGGGCAAATGGGCGAGGTTCCTGGCGCTCGTCTGAGAGTCGGGCTCACCGGACTCACCATGGCTGAATATTTTCGCGACCGTGAAAAGCGCGATGTTCTTCTCTTTGTCGACAACATTTTTCGGCTTGTGCAAGCCGGTTCAGAAGTCTCCTCGCTTTTAGGGCGTATGCCTTCCGCAGTGGGTTATCAACCGACACTTGCTTCCGAACTCGGAGCATTTCAAGAACGCATTACAAACACCATCAATGGCGCTATCACTTCTATCCAGGCAGTCTATGTCCCCGCGGACGATATCACCGATCCAGCACCAGCAACCACTTTCATGCATCTTGACTCGAGTACCGTTTTATCACGAAAGTTAGTAGAACTTGGTCTTTATCCTGCAATTGATCCTCTCGCATCTGCATCCAAGGGGCTTGATCCAGACATTGTCGGTGAACAACACTATCAGGTTGCTCGACAGGTTCAATCGACTCTGCAACGATATAAAGAATTACAAGATATAATCGCCATTCTAGGCATGGAAGAACTCTCAGAAGAAGACAAGCTCCTTGTCAAACGAGCGGTGCGAATCCAGAAATTCCTTACGCAGCCACTCTTTAGCTCTGAATTTTCAACAGGAATTCCCGGGGTTTACGTCAAAAAGGAACAAACTGTCGATGATTGTACACGGATTATGCGTGGTGAATGTGACCATCTCCCTGAACAAGCATTTTACATGGTTGGAACATTGGATGACGTCTATCGTAAGGCAGAAGAACTCGCTCGTGAAACAACGGTAGAACGTTCATGAAAACTGTTACGCTAACTCTTATCACCCCTGCGAGTAAAGAAAGCTGGGAAGTAAAATGGGTCGAAATTAACACCCCGTCAGGCAACCGCGTTATTCAACCAGGACATGCCCCCACCGTCGCTTTGCTTAAACCGCGAAGTATCGTTCGTTTTTTGCAAGATGAAAAAATTGAAAAATTCGAAATTGGTGAAGGAGTTTGTCGCATTGAACGCACCAGCGTAACACTCGCTATTACACCTTTTTAATGAGAATGCCATGAGGCAACGCATTGGAACTATTCTTTCTGGCTCCCTTTCGGAGGGATTTGTCATGCGTATCAACGGGACGGTACCCCTGGAAAAGATAAAGGCCGGACGATTTGTCTCTATTGTCAGCCCTAACGCCACGTTCTTCTCATTGATCACTGATTTGCAACTCGGAATATCAAATCCTGACATTTTTCTCTACCCGCCAGAGGACAGCGAAAAAACACTCCTTGATGCAATCACACCCCGAGCGTTGCTTGTAAAAGCATCAATCCGCCCGCTGCTCATGCTTGAAAATGGACATCGCATGCCGGTAAAAAGCATACCTCATCACTTTGCACCGGTCTTTGAAGCAAGCGAAGAAGAAGTCTGTCTTATCTTTGGTAAAGAAGGTGATCAGCAAAAACGCTTCTTCACCATCGGCACCCCACTTGACATGAACACCCCCGTCTGCATAGATCTACAGGGACTCGTTGAAAGAAGCAGCGGTATCTTTGGCAAAACAGGAACCGGAAAAACATTTCTCACTCGCCTTGTCCTTGCCGGCGTAATTGCTCACCGAAAAGCAGTTGTCATTATCTTTGACATGCACAGTGAATATGGGCTTCAGGCACGCTCTGAAGGCTCAGACCAATTTGTAAAAGGTCTTAAAACACTCTTTCCTGACCGAACAGCTCTCTTTTCGCTGGATCCATCTTCCACGGCACGCCGTGGAGGGCAACCAGACGAAGTTCTTAGCTTCCCCTTTCAATCAATTCGCGTACAAGATATCATTTCACTTCAAAACGAGCTAAATCTTCATCCTACCGCCTGCGAAGCAGCATCACTCATTGAGTCTCGGTATCAAGAACAATGGTTATCAATTCTCCTCCAAAGTAAAACTCGGCTAAAAGAGCTTGCCGATGAAGTTGGCGCTCACCCTGAATCAATTGCAGCACTGTACCGCAAACTCAAACAAATTGAACGATACCCTTTCTTTTACGAAGGATCGGGAACGTCTCACGATTCAATAATCGAAAAAATGCTCGGTTATATTGACCGTGGTATATCGATCATCATTGAATTTGGAAACCACACATCAACCTTTTGCTACCTGCTCATCGCCAATATTATTACGCGTCGGATTCATCGTCTCTACATAAAAAAAACAGAGGCCTTTCTCGGCTCGCGGTCACCAGCCGATGAACCGCAAAAATTACTCATCGTAATCGAAGAGGCACATAAATTCCTTAATCCAGAAGCAGCGGCACAAACCATATTTGGCACCATAGCTCGAGAAATGCGTAAATATTACGTCTCACTTCTCATTGTCGATCAGCGCCCTTCTGGTATCGACCCCGAAGTTTTATCACAAATTGGAACCAAAATAGTAGCACAACTGAACAATGAAAAAGATATCTCTGCACTTTTAAGCGGTGCCTCAAATACCACAGAACTACGGACAATCCTGGCCTCCCTTGACACAAAAAAACAGGTTTTAGTGCTCGGACACGCCACACCGATGCCAATAGTACTCGAAACCGAACAGTACGACGACAAATTCTACAAAAAAATAGGGGGGCAAGCCGTCTCTGCCGCAATATTTAACTCACTATTCCCAGAAAGCAAGATCCAGACGACAGCGGGGAAGCAGAAACCCCTTTAAGCCAACCGCCAAGCTTGCAAAAAAGTTCAGATTGTTTAGAATAAAGGAGAAATAAAAAATTAGAGAATTTAGGGGAAATTATGAAAAGATGTAGTTTTTTTTCTCTCTTTCTTTGTTGCCTCTTCTGTGTTAATCCACTTCTTCCTATTGGATCAGGAAAAAATGATGCTTCTTGGCTTTACCGTAACGTTGGCAAACCAATAACAAACTTTCTTCATGACGCTCTGAACGACAAAAGCAAAGAGGTACAAACAACAACTGGTGCCATCATCGGTTACTATACGCTAACGTTTCTTATAAATCTCGGACTCGGCACGATATTGCATAAAAAAAATGATATTACTACCAATGGGGGCGTTTTAGGAATTGCACTCGCTACAAACCTTATTATCGGCGGTCTCGGTGAATTTTATGGGAATGAAAACAACCCACTTACCATTCAGATGCTTTTGAAAGCTTATCTTAACTGGAATAAGGTTCCTGGTCTCCTCTTCAACGGTAAAGCATTTACGGGCTTTGCGCTCCTGGGGCTTTCAACAGGTTTTTTATCTCGTATATGGCTTCAGAATATTCACCGACAATTAAGATGGCCCGCTATCAACATGAATAACATTATCTCTGCCGCACAGCTTAGATCTTAGATTTTTGATATCCTTTTCAGGGTGAACAAACATCAGTTTTATTTTAACAAGGAGTGCTATGACCGCACACTTCTCAGAGAAAAAACGTCTCATGACGACCACACTCACCGCCCCATATCTTTACTACAATAAAGCTCCTAATCTCTCAGAACAAGCAACCACATTTCTTGAGCAAGCAAACTCCTTCTTTGATCAACAGGACATTTTAAAAACTACTGAAGCATATAAAAATGCTCTAGAGGCAGCACCTCAATCACCCGAGCTCATGAATAATATTGGCGCCATTTTAGCGGCTCAAGGAGCTATAGCTGAGGGAGCACAATTTCTGAAACGTGCAATCGAAACTGATAACAAATGCGTTGGGGCACACTATAATCTAGGCACCCTCTTTATCTCGACTGAGATGAGCGGTCCTGCGCGTGAAGAATTAGAAAAAGCTCACCAGCTTGACCTAAACAGCGCACCTATTCTGAACAATCTTGGCATCTCCTGCCTTCAAGGAGGCGACCGAGAAGCAGCGATTAAGTATTTTAAAGAGGCTATTGAAAAAGCCCCGGCCTTTGACTACGCCTACCATAATTTGGGAACAACAGCATTCGACCAAAATAATCTTGATGATGCTACAGAATGGTTTCACCAGTCTCTCGAACGCAATGCAGCAAACTTTGCAACATTAAACGATCTCGCTTGTGTTCTGTATCTTCAAGACAAAGTTAACGAAGCTATCCCACTTCTTAAAAAGGCGATTGAAGCAAACGAACATTATCGGTTACCATATCATAATCTTGGCTATATCGCTTACACCAAGCAACTCTTATAATTGAAAGGGGAAATGGAGATGAAAAAACTATTTTTAATTCTCTGTGTCGGTTTGTTTCTCGGTAACAGCCAACTCAACGCACAGAACGGTTCATTTACATCGTTCATTGGCTGGTTATCAACCCACAAAAAAGCGTGTTTCTGGGGAAGTCTTGCGTCTGCCTGCTTTTTAGCTACCGCTATTGCTGTCACTAAGTTACGAAACAATTTACCAGATTACTCTCTCCAAACACTGAATCACGAAAACGGAATCTTCTTCACCAGACAAACCTGGTTCAGTCCCCTCACCCCAAATTTTAACGCAATCGATTCTGAGGGGCGTACTCTCTTCTTCTACCTCGCTGAAACCAAAAATGAAAACGATTTTTCCAGAGCAAAAGATGACTTAAACAAATGGTGTTGGAATGAATTTTTATCCCCACAGATCAAACTTTCCGATTTCCCTAACCAATACCTCCTTTTCAACAAACGATTTGCCGACATCCTAATAAAGCGGAAGAAAAACAGTAATGTCGATATTCTTCTTGAGGCACTTCGTCCATGCATTGTTGAAGGTAAAGAAGAACTCCCCGATAGTTATCCTATCGCAAATCAAATTTTGCTTCTTCAAGAGCTCAGAGAACTCATTGGCCCAAAACATATCAACATGATTGCAGGAACAAAAAACAAAGAGCTTTTCATAAAAATCGTTGAACAGTACGCAAAAAACATCACTGACAAAAAGCTTCTAGAAGACGAAAGATTCTTAGTTGAAAAGCTTTTTGATTCGAACCTCGGTGACCAACCATTCCACGATCTCTTCCTTACCAATAAAACTATTGGTGAAAAAATTATAAAGGACAACCCTAAGGTGATTGCACGTGCTATTGAGGGTAAAATGCCAAAAACGGCATGTAAACTTGCACAACTTGATGCACAGCAGAACTACCTGACAGACCATCAAAAGAAAACTCTCAAAGAGTGGCAACAAAAAGAAATTTAAAAATTCTCTTTCCATTGTAAAAAAGAAGAGGCCTGTGTAGAATAATCTCCAAACCCATCAGAAAAGGAGGATGTGTTGTGGAGCGCGTTCTATTACTTCTTGGCACGTTGCTCTGTGTCTCAGGGTGTGCTCTGCAGGCAGATACTACAACAAATGACGACCTCTTTTCCCTCGAACAGCTTACCGCTTACGCCACCTATAATCGATCTGACCTTGAAGCAATAGATGCCAAACTACGTGGGCTTGAACAAGACGAATGGATTGCGTGGAGCGGCTACATGCCGCAGATTAAGGTAAGCGGAATTTTCCAAAGTAGCCGTGATTACCTTTACCCAACAAAACAGGGACGTGTTCTCGCTTCGCAAGTTATCTTTAACGCAGCGGGGCCACAACTCGAATATGATCGCGTCATGGCACAAGAAAAAATAACTATTCTTCAGCGAAGCCGCTTTCATGATGAAATTGTTCGTAACACACGCGGAACTTATTTAGATTATTGCAATCAATTATTTGGGGATCCGTACCAGCTTGCACTTGCCAAAACAGGGACAGCTGAATTTCGAAGAGCAGAACGCGAAAACCGTGTTGGAACACTCTCTGATCTTGATCTTGAACGTGCCCGGAAAGATCTTCAAGATATTTTGACCGAGGTAGCCATCTTTGCTGAGGACACAGACAAAAAAAAGGAGAGCCTCGAAACAACGGTAGAAAAGGATGTAAAGAAATTAAGACGACCGTCACTTGATCTGCTCCTTGCCAAATCTTTCCAAACTGCCCAAACAGCATCTCTTGACGAATATCTTGCTGAAGCAAAAAACAATCGACCCGAATTTCCCATTTTTGATCAAGAGATTGAGCTTGCCGATATTGACTTTCGCCAGGCAGCATTCAGCTACATGCCAACACTCTCACTTAATGTTGGGCTCTACAAAGATCATTATAACCGTCCGGTACTCGATGTCGGCTACTATTCCTATCCTTGGGTAGTAGGATTGGAAATGGACTGGACCTTTGATGGTTTTGCTAATGTCGCACGAGCACGAAAAGCGCGAGCACACCGTCTAGAAAAAGTGCTCTCAAAAAAACGCGCTGAATTTACCATCGCCCTTGAAGTTAAAACGGCATTTCATGATTTTAAAAATCAGGTAGAAACACTCCGTAAACAGGTTGTTACCCTCGGTGAAGCACGGAAAGAATTTCTTCGGCAGAAAAAAGCATACGCGGTTGGGCTTATCTCTCGGATAGAATTTGTTCGCGCACAAAGTGATTGGAAAAAACGTGAGTATGCACTTGCCCAGGCTGCAAACTATGCCGCTTGGCTCTACGAACAGCTCCTTTTCCAAGCAGGAAGTCCTCGTAATCGTACCTCTCTCATTCTTGACGCCTCGCTCCCCAAAAAAGGAAATAGTTCACCATGAATTATCGTGCTTTTATATTCCGCTTTCTTTTCGCAATATTTATAGTACTTTGCGGCTACGGACTCTACCGCTACCTTTTTCCACACGTTGAGGAAAAACTTTATTCGGTGAAAAAACCTGTTCGTCGCGCAGTTGCGCATATTGTTCGTGCTACAGGAGCACTCAAACCGGAAGATCTGCTCAAGGTAGGTAGTTTGGTTCCCGGTATCCTAGAAAAAATGCTCGTCGATGAAAATGAAGTCGTCAAAAAAGGGCAACTTCTCGCTATTGTTGATGATGGAAAAGGCGACAGCGAAGTCCGTGGTTACAAAGCTGCGCTTGAGCAAGCCAAGGCCCAACTTATCTATACCAAAGCGTTCCACACGCGCCAAAAAGCACTGTATGAGGGAAAATTTATTTCGGATGATGAATTCGAAAAAATTGATCGCGATCTTACCACTGCAATGCAAGAAGTTGAAATTCGTAAAGCAAAACTTGAATACGCCGAATATATTTTTAAACGTAAAAAAATAACGGCCCCGGAAAACGGTATCATTATTGGCAAAATCTGCAGCGAAGGAGAAGCGGTCACCAACTTTGGACTTGGTACCGTTATTTACACCATCGCAAAAGATATCAGTAAAATGGAAGCAAAAATAGAGATTGATGAGAGTAATGTCGGCATCATTAAAAAGGGTATGGCTGCGCAATTATCTTATGACGCATATCCAAGAAAAACATGTAAATGCACTATTACTGATATAAGCAATAATCCAATCGAAAAGGGTGGAACAGTCAGTTATTTGGCAACCATCCCTATCGACAACAGTGAAAAGTTGCTTAAGCCGGGTATGACGGTAGATGCAGAAATTGTCATAGCCAAACGTGAAAACACACTCACGGTACAAGGACAACAGTTTACCATTAACCCAGCCATTTTAGATAAAATCGCCAAGCTGAAGGGTTATGCCTTCAAACCGCTTTCACCCGAAAAAAAGGCAGAGCTTCTCAAGCTCGGCGATTATAAATTTATATGGGTATTTCGCGATAAAAGCTTCGTTGAGGTACCCATTAAAATTGGTATCTCAGATGGAGCATTCTTTGAAGTTGTCAGCGGTATTAACGAAAACGACTTAATCATTGATGACACCGTCGAAGAAAATGCTATGGAAAAGTTATTTAAAAAATTCTTCTCCTCAGGGCTCCAATGAACCCATACATCCTCCTACGAACCTCATTCCTCGTTATAAAGCGTCACCCGGGAAGATCGTTCCTCACCGTTCTTGGTATCATGATCGGAATTCTCGCTATTATCGTCACCTTTTCTATCGGACGTGGCGCTGAACAACGTATTAAAGCTCAAATTCTAGCTCTCGGTGAAAACTCTCTGTACATTATTCCGGGGAACGTTATAGAACGGGGACGCGTCCGTTCAAATTTAGCAAGACCCGCACGATTAACCCAAAAAGATATGTATGCAATAAAAAATGCTGTTTCAAGTGTAAAACTTATCACTCCTGGATTTGAAGTTCGTGAGCAGATCACTCGTGGCACAACCGCAGCACAAGAACATATCTTTGGCACTTCACCCGCCATGCTTGATATCACTGATCAACATGTTGCACAAGGAATGTTTTTCACCAACCAGCAGGTAAAAACAAGGGCAAATGTTATAGTACTTGGCGACGTTCTTGCAAAAATACTCTTCAAAAAGGAATCCCCACTTAATAAAATTATTCGTATTAAAAGACTTCCATTCATGGTTATAGGGGTTCTTGCTCACAAATCAGAGTTCTGGGGAACAGAAGATCCCAATAAACGGGGCTATATACCCTGGACAACAGCAAAAAAATATTTTAAAAAGCCAGAAAAGCTTGGTCGTGAAGTCGATTTTGTAGCAGCAAAACTTGGCAAAGAAGAGATAAAAGGGGAAGGACTTAGAAAAATTGCACGGACCCTTCGCCAAACGCACGAAATTGAACCGGGCGGTGAAGATGATTTTACTATCTTTGATCAGCAATCTATAGCGCAATCTGCAGAGACCGCATCAGAAATAATTCAACTTTTCGGATTGCTCGCTGCTTCAATATCGCTTCTTGTCGGCGGCATTGGAATCATGAATATCATGCTCGTTTCGGTCTATGAAAGAACTCGAGAAATTGGAATCCGTCTCGCCATCGGCGCAACACGCCGTGCCATTCAAGCACAATTTCTCATTGAAGCCCTTACTCTCTGTTTAGTCGGGGGGATCATCGGCATTCTTACTGGAATAGCGGCAGTAAAATTTTTAAGTACTTACACCACAATTCCCGGCATTATTGAACTTAAGCCGCTCCTGGTATCACTTATAATCACTTTCCTGGTTGGCCTTTTCTTTGGCTATTTTCCTGCTCGTCAAGCATCACGCCTTAACCCTGTAGATGCACTTTACCATCGGTGACCACTATGCCTCTCATAAAAACAGAAAAGCTGACAAAAACTTTCAAAACGGATGACTCAGAACTTGAGATATTAAAGGACATCTCAATTGAAGTTGAGGGAGGAGAATTTATCTCGATTGTCGGAAAATCCGGCTCAGGAAAAACAACTCTCATGAACATTCTTGGATGCCTAGATTATCCAACAACAGGAACCTATTATTTTGAAGATTACGACATCTCACAAGCAGATTCAGATAAGCTTGCTCATATTCGCAACCGCAAAATCGGATTCATTTTTCAAACCTTCAATCTTTTGAACGATCTGACAGCACTCGACAATGTTGCACTTCCCCAACTCTACGCCGGCATTAGCGAACGAGAAGCACGCATAAAAGCACGCGAGGTTTTAAATGCAACCGGCCTTTCACATCGCGCACGCTATTATCCACACCAACTCTCCGGCGGCGAACGTCAGCGCGTTTCAATCGCACGGGCTATAATAAATGCGCCCCTTCTCATTCTTGCTGACGAGCCAACGGGAAATCTTGATTCAAAAACCGGCGCCCAAATTCTCGAGATCTTTAAACATCTCAACAATGAACACCACATTACCTTTATTATTGTTACTCACGATAATGAATTAGCACAATCAACAGAACGAACCATCGTACTCGCCGATGGTCGCATCATTACTTAAGTTTTTGACGACTTTTTAAAATTTTAGTCTTTGTCGCCGTTGGTATTTTTTTCTTTTTCAATGACCTGGTGACCATATCCCGAGCCTCAGGTGCAGTGATCTGTTTGTAAACCGTACGATATAGTTTGTTCGTTACAAGACCATATTTCTGCAGACGATCTTCAATTTCCCGTGTTATCTCTTGGGTAACATCCAGAACCTTTAACTTCGCTCCGCGCAGACGTTCAATGGTCACCCGCCCACGCTTCCACATAATCACTTGCGCCACCACGGCTCGCACTAATGCATCATCAATCTCAGACAGCGAAGCCTCGCATAGCCAAGACACCAACCTTAAAGCAATATCATAATTTTCATACACCGATGGATAATATTCACACCCTGGCTTCTTAAGCCTGTTTTTTGATGCCACCATCACTAATTTATCAGTAAATTTAAAAGACCCGGAATCGGCATCTGCAAAGAAATAAGTTACGCGCCCGCCAATTTTTTGGGCCACAAGCGCTGTCTCATGTTGACGCCCTTTCGCCAGAGAAAGCTGCACGCCTAAAACTGCATTATTCGAATTTTTAAACGAAACCAATCTTTTATAAAAAGCAACAGGATCATAAGCAGACAAAGCAAAGACCGCTCTGGCTTCAGATTCTTTTCTAGTTCCATTTTCGTATGATTTTCTTAAACGCGAAACTTCTTTGAAAAGTTTGGCCTGCTCATTTGATCGTGTTGTCTCCGTACTGCCAAGTTTCAAATATTTTGCCTTATTATAAAAAGCAAGATCAATAACCTGACCCGCTAACTTCTCACTGTCTAAAGGAAGACACTGTTTTTCGGTACAAAATTGTTTAATCCGCTGCACAGTCACTGGATTTATTGGCACCGCAGAGAAATGATCGTTTATGCGAAGAAACGACAATCTTCCTGGATCTTTAATCTTTTTTCTCTTTTTCGCTTCCTTTTTCTCAACGCGTTTCCTTACCAGCGTCTTCCGCTTTTGAACCGCTTCCTCTCGAGAAGGAATTTTAAGACTCGCTTTCTGTGCAGCACCTACAAAATCCTTCATACCCTTTGCACTCATAAGAGCAGATTTAACCATTTTAAATTCAGATGTTGGCGCCGAAAAAAGATCCATAAGCCAGAGTACGTTGCGGTATTGATAAAAACCAGAGGCAAATTTTTGTTTTGGCATCTCAAGTTGATAGAAACGACGGAAATCATCGCGTGCAATAATAAACTGCGGGTCGTTTTTCTCAATCCAAGTCAATGTTACCGGAACTGCGTTCAGTAAGCCACACACTAAAATTGATATTCCTGTCCAAAAAAAAATCCGCCCCATCCCCCATCTCCCCTTTTAAAAGAAGTCTGCTATCCATGACTTCATCTTCCAGAAAAGCCGACTCGGAAGAGATGCCGAATCTCGTAAACGACGCATATCGCTCTCTTGCTTCATCGCATAGAGAAGAAGCCCATACGCAGTCGCATACATAGGACTCTGAAGCTCAAGATCATAAACCGATAAAGTTTTTGGAATACCCACTCGTGTTGGTACCCCTACTATTTTTTCTACATAAGGCGCAAGCCCCCGCATAAGGGCACCACCACCAGTTAAAACAAAACCTGCAGGCATATAAGGACGTAAATTGAAGCGATCAATTTCTTGAGCCACAACACGCAAGAGTTCTTCTGCACGTGCCGTTAAAACACGTGAAAGATCGTCAATACGAACCTGCAAATCACCGTTACCATCGATAGTATGAACCGAACAAAATTCCGGAATCCCCTCAAAAGCGTGTCCCTGTAAAAAGCCAAAAGTTCGCTTGATTCTTTCAGCCTCATCACGCGTCGTTCGTAAACAAAGCGCAACATCATTGGTAAAGAGAGCACCAGCTATAGGAAAAATCTTTGTATGCCGAATTGCACCTCGCTGGTAAATAGCAAAATCAGAAGTCCCCCCGCCAATATCAAGAAGGGCAACCCCAAGATCTCGCTCATCTTCACTGAGGACAGCATCCGCCGAAGCAATTGGCTCCAAAACTACATCATGAACTTTAACATCAGAGGCTTCACAACATTGAATCAAATTTTTAACTTGTGTAATATTTCCAGTGATAAGGTTTACTCGCGCTTCAAGCCGAATACCATGCATCTGTAATGGATCTCGAACAGAATGTTTTCCATCAATAACAAACTGCTGCGGCAACGAATGAAGAATTTGTTCATCATCAGGTAATGGAATAGCACACGCAGATGCAAGAACTCGTGCCAAATCCGGCTCGCGGACAACACCATGTTTAATCGGAATCATCCCCGATGACTGGTACGCACGAATATGCGCTCCTGAGATCCCCACATAAACCGATTCAATTGGACAACCAGCCATGAGGACCGCTTCTTGAATTGCCGACTTGACCGATTTCACTGTTGGCCCAACATCAACAACAACTCCTCGCACAAGACCTGTTGACGGAGCTCGGCCAATACCGATGATATCGCATGCCTTATCATTGATGCGATGGCCAACGAGAACACAAATTTTTGTTGTCCCAACATCAACAGCAACTATCGTTTGTGACGGCGACAAGCGTGTTTTCATTTTAATTTCCCTTCTTTAATAAGAATTAGTCGCCCCCTAAATCGCATATCTATACACCATGGCGTTTTTGTTCCATCGGGCGGTAATCGCCGAGCACAGACCCAACGCACCAATGAAAAAAACTGGTCTGTTAAAGGCTGATCAGCAGTAATCACAAAACGTCGCAAGGGAAATGTTTTAGGAACAAGGGAAAGGTAATGAATTCCATGCCAAGAGATTCGGTAAGAGTTCCAAATCTCAGCTGGCGCCTGAACCGCCCACTGAGCAACAAAGGGAAGATGACTCGAAACACACGATTCTGGAATCTCCAATGTAAGACATGGTACCTGACCAACAATATCAGCACGAAACGCTTTGGACGGCGTATACGTTTTCTCACGAGAAAGTATCAAAGAATCGCCACCAGGTATACAAACATTCAGATACGGCTCATCGTACGAGATTAAAAGAGAGGGAAGCACATCAAAACGTTTTTGAATAACCAACCATTTGAGTGCTGGAATATCCTCTCGCAGTAATGCAAGCATCTTGCCGGCATCCCGGCCTTGTATCTTTCCATCAGAAACAACACGCCGAATCTGTTCTTTTGCTGAATCGCTCAGTGTATTGTCTAGATCAAGCATCACAAAATCTTTAGCAGCAGCAACAAGCTGCACTGCCAACAGACCCCATACAATTGGTAGTCGTCCCATGACTGTCCCCTTGACACCCCCCAGTGCCCTTCTCTTTCTTTGTAGTACAGTGGACACCACGCGGTCAAGAAACGGGGTTCAGATAATTGTATTTTGATGGGAAACAAGGAATAGTAAGATACCGGCAGCAACTGAAGCATTGTATGAAATAGCAGGGTCACGTTGTGGCAACATTACTGTTGTTCCCAATCGTTTTACTTCGAAAGAAATCCCACGTTCCTCACTCCCAATAACAACGCAAAGCGGCAATTTGTATGACACCGTAGTAGCATCGCTCCCACCCAAAGCAGCCATAAAAAGATTATATCCTGCTCCCTTTAATTCCAATGCCGCCTTATATGCTGTTGGCGGCTGCCAGATTTCAACTTGATCGACAAGCCCGACAGATGCCTTTCCAACTGATGCATTGAGCGGTGCACAACCAGTGCGTGGAACCACAATTCCATCAACCCCGGTACAAGATGCTGAACGAATAATCCCGCCTAAATTTCTTGTATCCTGCACCCCGTCAATTAACACCACAAAGCGCTGTCGAGCAGGATCAAATGATTTTCCCCGTATCGGTAATGGTTGCGCCAGAGCAACAACCCCTTGATGTTCTACCGTCCCCGCTAAACGATTTAACATCTCTTTGCTCACATATGAAATGGGGACGTGTGCCGGCAAATTGCGTACTATTTGAGCACACGCACGAGGTGCTGGCTTAGTTGTATAGACATGCAAAAGAGATCTTTTTTTGGCGGAAAGAAGCTCTAGGATTGGGTGAATCCCATATACAACCACGCGACGAACTGATTGAGACTTTTTTTTCATAGTATTTTTCCACGGTATAAGATAGGCTATTGGCCAGTACACTGTTGAGTATACGCGAGGATTGGGGTAATGAGGAACGGTCGCCTACGTATCGGAATACTATATGGTATCATTATGTTTGCCTGCATCGTTGGTTCCGTTAAAAGTCTTCGTTATCGCGATCACTCGGAAGCTTCACCCAAATATTCACCATTCTGCATTCCACAAAAGGGGGCCCGTCACAACTCCTTTAGTTCGGATTCATGCACCGAATGTCAGTTGCGCCAGTTTTTTGCTCCACGCGATAATATTCGCCGCATACTTCTAGAACTTCTCGATAGCGAAAAGGAAAAAGTTCAAATTGCCGCCTTCAAACTTACTGATCTTGCCTTCGCAGAAAAATTAATCGAGCTTCACCGACGTGGCGTCAAGGTTGAACTCCTCGTCGATGCAGGAGAACTCGACACACGCTTAAATAAAGCAATCGAACTTCACCGAAAGGGAATAGCCGTATTTATTTTTCCTTGTGCAGAAATAGCCAATAAGTCGCGATACGCAATTTTGCATCATAAATTTATCGTCCTCCATAAACCAGCAGCAACCAAGGGAAAAAAAAAAATTGTAGTAACCGGCTCTTTGAATTACACCAAATCGGCCATGGATGTAAACCGGGAAAATATTCTCGTCATCATAAGCAACTGTCTGGCTAATGCCTATGCAGAAGAATTTTCGTATATAATCGAAAACGAAACAGATTCTTTACGAGATAGGTTATAACTAATAATCACTACTTCAACAATGACAATAACGGCTGCAAGACCTGTACTAAATCATCAATATTTTTAACAACAGCGACAAGGGCAGTTTCTGTCTTAGCAATTCCCTGATAGATTCCTTTTTCATCCTTTGTTTTATCAAATACCCCAAGATGTGGCTGAAATCCTTTCATAACAGCCGAAAGTGTCTGATCAACAAGGCCTAAAATTTGTTTAAATCTAATCAAAAGATCGGAAACTACACCCAAATGCGCGGCCGCAAGAAGCATCTTAAGTACATTCCTATGGGCAGCAGATAATGAATTAAGGAGTGGGTACAAAGTCGGATCTACATTCTTTTTCAAAGCTTCATAGGGGGTAACAAATCCTTGATATAGCTGATCTAAAATTCCCCCATAATCATCCACCATTTTCTTCTGATCTTTAAGTTGCTTCATTGCATCAAATAGACCAACCGAGACGCCCTCAAGTTGAACCCGAAAATCGCGCAATGTTGCTAACTGCTTTTCAATCTCATCTCTCTTTTCGTTAACTTGTGCAAGAGGATCAACAGCAAATATCACATTAAATAGAAACATAAAAAAGAAACCGTGTATTAAACGATTCATGGTAACCTCCTATAAGTTCCTATCGGCAAGAAGTTTGCCATACTGCTGAATCATCTGAATGAGATGAGAGCCAACTCGATTTTTTTGTGTCATCAGGGTAACCACATCATGCGCCAAGTTATTGACATAACCCAAAACACGTGGCTTTGAGGCAAGCAGATGATCAATAATAGCCCGCAACTCAGCAGACTCGGCCTCTAATATCGCCAGCGTTTTTTCAAGTTCAGCTATAGCAACACGTGCATTCTTGCGAATATTAACCACCTTTTCGATAAGTCCATAAGAAGCGGAAATTGCTGTTTTATTTTTAAACATTCGCTCAGCATTAACAAGAAGCGGGCTGGTTTCAACAAACTCTTTTACGCCAGCTATTTTTGCCTTAACATCCGCAACCTGCTTAAGCTTATTTTTAAGATCACTTTGGTAGCGCTCAAGTACGGAATATAGTTTTTCCGAAAGAAGTGGACCTATACCAATAACCTGCGTTGCTGCCGCATGCAGCTGTTTTGCAGACTCAAAAATATGCTTACTCAATACACCCTGTAGCTGCCGTGGAAATTTAAGCGAAAAGACATCGGAAGCTCCTTCAATAACAGGAGTATAAATGTGTTCTATAGGCTTATAGACCTGTTCAAGCTGCAATCGTTTCTCGAGAGTGCAAGCAGTATCCAGCGAAAGCTTGGCACTGTTAAAAGCGAGACGAGTAACATCCCATGGTTGAGGACCAGCGCGAAGCAATTCCTGCAAGGCAAGACATGCTGGGGTGTCGCCATAAAGGGACACCCCAACAACTGATAACACCCCAAACATCAAAATATGAAAAAGGACCTTCATATTCATAACAATGGGTTATCTTTTATCGACGTGTTCGGAAAAGATCAGGTATCTTCGATGTCTCAGACACGAGTGGTGGCAACGTCAATGGTGACAACTCTGGGGAAGTAGGTTTTAACTCTATCTCACCCGGTACCGCTCCACCCATAGACCGTTGCAACACGCAGGCCTTACCCATCACCGCCAATTTCTTGGCATGAAACGCCCTGAAAATGTCTAGCGGCTCTGGACCTTGCTTAATTAACTCCTCAGCAACCCTACAGTTGTCGCCAACCACTTGCACCATCGCCCGTAACTCTGCAACAATAGCAGCATAAAACCAACCAAGAATATCAACAGGATCTGGCCCAACAAGGTCAACCGCCTTATTGAAGGCTTCCATTGCCGACGTAACTGCTGGCGCCGATGGTAACGTGGTCATCGTTGCATGCAATGCAACAGAAGAGATAAACATCACGCCCATGAGCATGAGCATCATCCGACTAATCTTCATGAGAAATCTCCTTATTTTATTTATTTTATTGAATAATTTAAGTAATCAACTGGACTTATTCCGGTTCCGCTCTGCTACGATTTTGTTCAATAACGCAGGCTCGCTTTGCCAACGCCAAAGCCCGCGGGTCTGGAGATACGAACGTCCCTTTTTCAAGAGCCTCCGCCACCATACATGTTGGCGGCATTGAGTTTTTCGTTACCCCCTGCTCCATCTGCGCCGCAATAGTAGTAGCCTGAGTTCCTACTATCCGCGCAACAGCCTCAATTAACTTCTTCTTACCCGGCTCTCGCTCAATCATTTCCATAGCAGCTACAAATACTGCGCTCATCGCACTTGCAGATTCAGGGGAAATTCCTGATTTTTTCAAGATATCAAAGTAGTACAGTGGACCAGCTGTCCCTGGCTCAGGAATTAGTTCTGGTGACTGTGGCGCCGCCATAATCTTCAGAGACATTGTCAGAGCAACAACGCTCATCAATATAGATACTTTCTTATTCATGGTTCTTCTCCTTTTTGTCCAGTTCTTTAACTTATTTTTCCTTATTTAAACTACACCACCAAATTACAGCGCCTTTGGTTGTGGTGCTGCTTGCATCTTCTCGATAATGTTTTTCACCTCATCGATAATCATCGGAAGATATGGTTTAATCACCGGAAGTAATTTCTCGATATTATCGCGAACAGCAATAATAGCATCATGAATCAATGGAGCCTGCAATGTATCCACTGGCTCACGCTCCAAACGATCAACAAACGCCTGTACCGAGTATGGGCCTTGGAAAAGAATCTGATTGAACGTTCTGGCAATCATATTAACTAGCTCTGGATGAATATCAAAGAGATCGAGAACTCTATTTGCAACCTCCATAATTGGCTCAGGCAATGAAAGTAAGAGCAGCCCAAAACGAATCTTTCCTAAAAACTCCTGAGGATTTTCCACTAACTGCTTAGCAAGTGCAAGCATCCAGCGAGCACGAGGCAAGCCTATCTTTTTAATATCCACAATTATCTGAGGTGCCAATTTGCCACTTGGTTCCAGTGGACGCTCTAAAACAATACGCAAAGTATCGGCAGGAATAATTGGAGCGAGAAGACCAACTGGAATATACCGAGAAACAGCCAATGCTTGCTTCCACAAGTTTGCCATAATATCTTCAGGCGATCCCACCGTGCTTATATTTCCAAGCTGATCAGCAACCCATCGAGCAATCACTCCAACGTCAAGTGTTTTTGCAAAATCAAGGGCCCTCTGCCCTACGCCTGTCAATTCTTCAATTTGAATCTCTGGTATCTTAACATCCGTTATTGCGGATACGGTACTGAAAAACGTAAATGAAACTATCAAGAGAACCGCTTTTTCCATTAATTTCATCAGGAGCTCCTTTTTTCTTACACAAGAATTATATACTTCTACATCCTCACCATACCAAAGCATCGTGACAAATAGCAATATTTCAAACCTTTTTCTCAAGATCCTTGCGAGAAAAACTGGGTCTTCAGAAGCAAGTTTTCAAACGAAAAATGGGTAAATAAGATACTCTAGCGCAACAGAGTCTGCTCATGGTACATTTGAAAGCACCAATCAAAGGATTTTATATGCGCAGCGGCTTCATTATTCGGTCATATCTTCCAGAGAGACTTTGCTGCACACTTTTTGATATTCGCGAAGGGCTCATTTTTTGTTCATTCTGCGCTCGCCATACATTTCCAAGATGTATTAACGGTTCATTTATTGAAGCAGAAACATCTCCCAGATCCCCATACCTACTACAACGAGTTAACATGGTACGACAACCCGCTTGTTGGGTAACAAAAGATCTCCTATTTTTACATCACTTCCTTGAAATTAGCGCATCATTTCTCGCGCTAAATGAACCATACCCAGAACTAGTCTCTCTTTTTGCACATCTCTTTCGACCGCTACCAGACGGTATTCAAGAAATTGATTTTAAACTTGCTTTTATGGGCAGTTTCTTTCTGGCCATTGGCATTTATCCGGAACATTTTCGTACAAACCCTAATTTCTTGATTTCTCGTTTGCAAGATACTATGGTAAACGAACGTAAGGGTGCAGTTAATCGATCGCTTATGATAGAGTGGCTTCACCACTGTATCGAAACTCATCCTTCGGCGCACTTTTTTAAAACGACCACCTTTTTAAAACAGATTGGGCAAACATGAAACGCGTTCTTGCCACGCTCCCCCTTAGCATTCTCGGGTCCCTCTTTCTTTTTCATGCCTTTGCATGCGCATTCTCAATACCATTTGGCCTAACAACACAAAAGGCAGGTCCTGAAACGCCAAAGGACGGCGAAAGTATTCTTGCTAAAAACATCGCCTTCCTCAAACAAAAAGAAGCTATTCTTCAACTTAAAACCGATGAGCAAGGAAAGATTATTGAGCGAGCAAGTACACAGCTTAATCAGCTCAAAGAAAAAACAAAAGGTGCAACATCCTCTTTTGCACGACAACTTATGGCTGAAACAGGAAGATGGTACCAAGCTCTTAACGACGTTCAAAAAGTAGAAAATGACACTCTTCAGATAATACGAGATCATCAAAAAGAACTTGCACAAATCGAAACACAAAAAAGGGCATCTACTCATCAAATTCGGATGGCAACCTCATTCGATGAATTACGTGCAACAGCTCTTAATCTTTCCAACACCCGTGAACGCATACATGACCTAGAAAAAACAAAACGAGCAAGTGAGCGCGATCTCGAAAAAAGAAAACGCATGCTTGAAATGGTTTCGAAGCAACTTGATGAAAAAAAACAACGCTGGGAACAGTTTAAGCAGGGGGGTAAAAAAATCGAAACTCCAGAAGGTGTTAATGCTGATCAACTTGAAAAGCTCATTAATGTACAACTGCGCACCCTCCAGGAACAAAAAAAACTTGCTGATCTCAAAACAAATGAAAGCTCGGAACGAATAGCACTGATCGCAACACAGCTTGGAATCGCTCGCACAAAGCTCCGTCAGCTTGAAGATTCTTATGCAAATGCCAAGCGAATCGTTGTTGTCAGCGGGGAACAAGTTAAAAAAGCTCAAGCCGAACGTGATGAAAAACAAAAAATATTCTTCACCCAACGTAACCAATTTGAAGAGCAGATTAAGGCACTCAGCCCAGCACTCGAGGAACTAAAAGAAAAATTTGAAAACGAACGGGCAATACAGGGGACATCACTTACAGAGCAACAAATTAGGGAATGGGTTGTTGAACCCGATGCTCTGAAAACCAGAACTGATTGGATTCGCTGGGTTAATCTCGGTCTTGCTGCCGCCCAACTCGGAGCACTGGAAACAAAAATTCAACTTCTTGAAGCTCTTCAACGAGAAGCACAACTTGCATACCGCCAATCAGAATTAAAAGCTCAGATCCTTGACACATGGCATCGTCTCACAACACGCGCGCTCAAACTTCGTGTTAGCGATGACCTTGAGCGCGAAATCAAAAAGTATGAAACAGCTCAAGAACAACTCAAAATTGATGTCTCAGAACTTGTTGATCTTCGCGACAAAACAATCACCACGCAACTTCGCCTTAATAGCGCTCGTGATACCGTTCGGGCACTCCTCAAGCGAGTAAAACAACAGTCAGTTAAACAACTCTTTGCAACAGAAACAGAAGCTCAGGAAACAGCACAAAAACTCACCAAAGCTGATGAAGGACTCCGGCAACAAATAAATAACAGTTCCAAGCTTATCGAAACATACACGAAGAGCAGCACACTCGCCGCCGAGGTACTCAATCAGATTACCGAAATTATGGAAGAGCTCAGCGCGAAAAGCTTCTGGTCACGACCAAGCGAGTCTATCGAATGGTCCGATATTACCAACTTTATTCCCGACGTTGCCCGCTTCATGCGTGATTTTAAACGAGCTGGACTTGCATCACTTACCATAACCAACCTGGCTAAGGCTGCACAAAACACGTATAAATCACTTGCCCATATATACAACATACTTACACTCCTTCTGCGTCTATTTATTATTATCGGGCTCTTTATGCTCCTTCGTATCTATCTTCCTCGCATTAGATCGTATCTTCTGCAAGGCGAACTTCGCTATAGTTTTCTTACAAAACTCCGTTTTTTCTGTGCTCTTATTGTTGATTGGCTATGCAACAACCTTTTACCCGTCTATCTTTGGAGCACAATTCTTATTCTCGTAGAACTCGATCACATACACAAATACTTCTCAATTCTCTTTTTCATTATATCCATTCCACTCGTTCTTTTTGGGTTGCACCATCTCATCACCTACCTCGTACGAGCAAACCGAGAGAGATCATTCATTCTTTTAAGTCAGCAATTACAAACCAAAATATTGCAGGTAATGCCACTCATATACCTTACGATCATCCTCTCCCTCTTCCGCAGCGCGTTCCTCGTCGACAACTATTTCAACTCGCAAGTCCCAAAAGTACTCCACGCCGTCATTATCGCTCTCACTCAAATTACAGTACTCATCATCCTTATGAGCAGAGAGGTTCTTATAGGAAAAGCGTACGTCTTTGGCATAATTCCCCGAGCTTCAACACTGGGACAATGGTTAGAAAACATCATCAACAGCAACTACCGATATGCGCTTCTTACCGCATTCGTATTCCTCATAATATTGAGTAATCCATATATCGGACTCATGCATCAGATATTCTATGTCCTTTCCCGCTTACTCATCACCGCACTACTCATCCCTGTCATCCTCTGGGTATATGAACAGATTAAACGAATTGCTTCAGATTTCTTTTTCTGTTACCCGGAAGGAATCCTTATAAAGGAACGTTTCGCGGGTGGCAAAACAGGATACGGCCTGTTTGTCCTTTTTTCATTCATTTTCTTTGTTATTTTTAGCATTATCCTCATCGCTCTCGTCTGGGGATATGGTATCTCCTGGGAAGACTTTTCCCGCTGGATTCACTATCCTCTATACCCATCAGGAATTAATGAGGCTACCGGTGAAACTCTGTATATCACCGCATATTCACTCTTTAAAATAATACTCTATCTGCTTGGCGGAATAGCACTTGTTTACATACTCAATCAATTCGTATTCAAACGAATTTTCGATCCAATTTTGGTGGGAACCGGCATACAAAATACCATAATGACACTCAACCGCTACGTCATTATTATCCTCGCTTTTTTGATTGGTCTCCAAAGTGTTGGTCTCGACGCAATAGCAATGAAAATTGCCTTTGTTCTAGGTGCCATTGCCTATGTTTTAAAAGAACCAATAGCAGATTTTTTCTCGTATTTTATCATACTCGTTCAACGCCCTGTCAAAATAGGTGATTATATCTCCATCGAGGAACCTGCAGTCGAAGGCGAAGTCCGCCACATTACACCCCGTTCCACTATTCTACGCCGAAAAAACAGCATCACCTATATCGTGCCAAATTCGATAATCATTACCAAAGCGGTAATCAATTGGAACTACGCAAAATCATTCTCCGCATGTGATGATATCAACGTCATGGTACCCTACTCTGTCGCTCCTGAAAAAGTAAAACAGCTTTTACTCCAAGTAGCAGATGAGTCGACAAGCATTTTAAAGAACCCAACGCCTATAGTTCGACTTGTAGATTTTTCCGACAATGGCTACTCCTTTATACTGCGTTGCTTTATATCGTCAGATCGCGTTATGGAAAAATGGGAAATCGAATCTCAGATTCGATTTGCAATAGCAAAAAAATTAAGGGAAGCAAAAGTATGTATTGCCTCGCCAGTTCGCGTTGTCTCCCTGCATTCGGCAACCGAAAACAACGATCTCGATTGCACGATAAGAGACTGATTAATTCCTTAAAAAAGGAAAAACTTCATGCATTCAGAAAAAAGACTTTACATCCTTGCATTTACAGGTTTTCTCGCTGTTTTGGTGGGATAGGTCTTATTACGGTCTTTTGGCACAACCTTGACGAGCGAACGATAGCACTTATTCTTGCAGCAATAGCAATCTCCTCCGCAGCTATCGCTTACTATGGTGGCGGTAAATTAAAAAATCTCTGGTGGGGCATCTTATATGCCATTCTCGCATTCACTTGCACCGCCTTATTAACTGGAGTATTCGACTACAGTCACCACAAACTCACCGGTATCATCGCCTTATTCCTCGCATTCGAAATTTTTATATTTCAACTCTGCACCATATTCCTTGATTTTAAAGGAATATACTGGTTTTTCTTTATCGGTGGAATCTTGGGCGTCATCTTTATCTCATTCCTCATTATGAACAGCAAACACTTCCATATCAAAGCCGAAAAAGCGTAAAAACAGTCTTTTCTGCAAAAAAACTTGACAAACTGAATACCTTTGTTAAAATCATAGATATAAAAACAAAGAAAAATTAAAGAAGGGCAACTCATGCATTTCTTAAAAAAAATATCTCTATTATTTGTTTCTCTTGCTTCATCGCTTTCTGCGATGGATATAGAACATTCAATAATGAACATAATGAAAAATAACAAACAACTTGAAACCCTTACATTCTCACCCACCTTCAGTATGAAAAGAGGGGAGATCGAATCAATATTCAGACTCCTAACCGGCCAAAAAAGAACCTTTTTTCTCTCAGACCCCACTATTACTACGCTAATCCTAAACAGAGAACCAACCTCTTTTTTGTGCTCTGCTGAGATATTGCTTCCGACATTTAACAACATAACCGTCCTTGTTTTCAACCCAGAACAAGATGACGCAAGGCTTATCCGTACCCTCCAAGAATTTATGCCGGAAAAAAAAGACTTAAGTCGCATCATTTATCTTAAAATGCTGCTCCACGAATTCGGACACTTGGCATCAGGACATACACTCCGACGGAACAACAATCTAGGCAAAATTGATCTCGATCAGGACATCACGGAAGAGAGAATGGCGGATATGTATTCCATTTACATGGTAGCTGCATATTCTGGACTACGTGAACTCATGAATATCGGTTCGCTTGATGATTTCTTCGAAGCCGCTTTTTTTCTCTTTGCTATATCAGACTTTGAAATGGAAGAAACATTGACGCATTATATCGCCAAAGGAATAGAGACAGGAGACATTATTACCAAAGACGGAAACCTAAACGTCGATTATCTTTCTAAACTGAACATTGAACTCACTGAAGATGCAAAACCAAGCAACGAAATCGACAAAAATATTAAACAAGCTGTAAAACGATTCCAGCTGCTTAAAAAAAATAATCTCTACAACCGAACAGCGGAAGACAAAGAATTCATCCTCTGGGTTGAAAAAATAGGAATACCAACCCACCCTTCTCTTATTGAAAGATTTTCAATGGTCTCCTGGTTCAAACAAGCATTACAAAAAGAAATAGCGGGACAAAAACCGTGGCCCACATTCATGGAAGTATTCGAAAAATATCTCTCTTATCTTGATAAAAACACCGATATTGAGGGGCAAATCGATGAGTTAAACAAGTACAAGTGCGTTATTATAAACAAACAAAAAAACAAAAACCAATATTAATCAATACTGACCCGGTAAAAACGCCGCTTCCCAACCTTTATCCGCATCCCATCCGTCAGCACAATAGATGTATAGACATCGGTTACCTTTTCACCGTTAATTGTTACCGCACCTTCGGAGATAAGCCTTCGAGCCTCCGATGAACTTGAAACAGCATCAAGCCGTTTCAGAAGATCTATTATCTTCAACGTCTCGGAAACAGCAAAAACAACCTCTTGTGCCGCTTCAAAATCACGTTTCTGAAAAAGTTGTTCAAACAATTTTCTAGCCCGCTCTGCGGCACCATCACCCCAGAAGCGAGAAAGAATTTTAGATGCAAGCTCTTTCTTAAGCTCCATCGGATGGGCTTTTCCAGAAGCAACAGCCATTTTCATTCGCTCGATATCTGCTACCGGTGTCTGGAGAACAAGTTCATAGTAGCGCCACATAAGCGTATCGGAAATCGACATAATCTTGCCAAATGCGTCCTCAGGAGTATCAGAAAAACTGATCGTATTTCCATACGATTTTGACATTTTCTGCACACCATCACAACCTTCAAGCAAAGGCATAGTCATAACAACTTGTGCTTCCTGGCCAAATTGCTCTTGTAGATGACGCCCCATAAGCAGATTAAACGTCTGGTCAGATCCACCCAACTCAACATCAGCATGCAATACTACTGAATCATACCCTTGCAAAAGAGGGTAAAGAAGTTCGTGAAAACCAATCGGCAGGCTTTCAACTAAGCGCTTCGCAAAATCCTCGCGCTCGATAATCCGCGCTAAAGTCACTTTCGCACAGAGCTTAATCCAGTCTCGACTTGTCAACCTATCAAGCCATTCGGAATTATACTTCACGGTAACCTTTTTTGGATCAAGGATACGCGACACCTGATCAAAATAGGTTTTGGTATTATGTGCAATCTCTTCCTCGGTTAACGGCGGACGTGTTTTAGACCGTCCGGTCGGATCTCCAATCCGTGCCGTAAAATCACCTATCAAAAAAATTACCTCGTGGCCCAAATCTTGAAATTGACGCATTTTTGAAAGAACAACAGCATGTCCTAGATGAAGATCCGGTGCCGTCGGGTCCATCCCTAACTTCACTCGTAAACGTTTTCCAGAAGCAATCTTCTCCTCAAATTCACGGAGCGGTAACGTCGTTACCGTCCCCTCCACCAACTGAGCGACAATCTCTTTAACATTCATCTCTATTTCCTACAAACCAAATGGAGCTAAAATAGCCATAGCCCCCATACAAACTAAACGTAAGAAAAAATTAGTAATTGGATCGGCAAAAAAAACAAGCAGGAGCAAAACCCCAAAAATCATGATAGGATTTGCATACTCAACGAAACGCGCATCCTTTTCAAAACGCACAACGACAAAACCATATACCAAATCCCGAATACCGCAAAACGCACTCAGAAAAGTTGTCGAAACAACCATAAGTCCAAAAAAGAGACTGAGAACATAGACGAGAGGCGTAGCACCTTGTTGCGCAATATCAATTAAAGCAAAAGGATTTTTAGGAGCAGCACCTACCATAACACATGATTTAACCAGCAATATAAGCCCCGTTGCTGAAAAAAGTGCCAGAAAAAGATAAATAAGTGTACGGCCAAGAAAAACGATACCCAATTTTAACGGGCGATATGGCCCACGAATATTACTTGGATTTACCGGCAGAGGTGTTCCAAACATAATCTTTAGCAGCACAAAGAAAATAACATCGAGAAAACCAACATGAATGAACGGATTGAATTCGGCAAACCCAACATCCTCCGCCGTTCCATCCCCCATACACCTGTTAATTCGCGCCTGTATACTTCCCGTTAAAGTAATGGAAAAAATGTACGCAAAAAAAAGCAATACAAAATGAATGATTTTTAAATTGGTCATCATGCAACCGGGTCCTTTGCTATCGAAGAGAAATAATTTCGACGGCCTCTTCTTTCAACCAAAAACATGATACCAAAAAAGAGAATCGAAAAGAAAATGTCTGAAGCCAATGCTCGATGCCAAAAAGGTACAGCAAGAACAAAACAACGGATTAACCCGACAGATGTTACCGGATACATGCCAGAAAAAAGCCAGACAGCGCTATTAGTTATCACAAAAAAAATACCTGACGAGACACATGCAATCAAAAAAGTTCTTCCAAATAACCAAGAAGCTCGCGCTTGACACCCTCCCCTCAAGAAACTCCTCCCAAGAGCCACCGCAATTGCAAGCGTCCCGTACACAACCGGAACAAGCGGATGAATGCCAAACCAGAGATCCCCCACAAAAAATATCAATAGCGGTATCAACCAATCACGTCTTTTACCATATGCCCCGGTCAAAAGCGCACATGCCAGAAAAGACGTCATATTCGGCGGATGAGCAACAAAACGCATCACACCACTAAGCACCGCAGTGCCGTAAACAAAAAATCGTGTATGTTTCATAAAACCATCAATATTCTATGCCAACCCGTGCTTTTACTCCACGAGTATACCAGTGTTTTATTTCTTTCATATCAGTTACCAAGTCTGCCATCTCTCGAAGCTGCTCAGGAGCCTGACGTCCGGTGATAATTATCTCTGTCTGCAAAGGCTTGTTCCGCAAAACAGCAAGCACATCCTCAAGAGATATTAAATCAAAAAAAAGGACAACATTGAGCTCATCGAGAATTATAAGATCGTATTCACCGCTATTAACGAATTCCTTTGCAAGGCACCATCCATCCTTGACCAGTTGAGGAACCTGACGCGGTGATTCCGTCTTCCCTTCTGTCTTGAGACACCACCCATTACCTTGAAAATCTAAACCAAAGTGACGGTACATTATCCCGGGTATTAATTTTATCGTCTCTTCATCATAACCACTTTTAAGGAACTGAATGAAGGCTACGCGCAAACCACGCTGTGTTGCACGCAAGGCGGCACCTATCGCCGCCGTCGTCTTCCCTTTACCGTCACCGGTATAGAGTTGAATATAACCACGAGCCAAAACAGCTGCCATCGCATCTCCTTTATCAGGAACATTTACTGTAGCCACAAACAAGACATTTAAAGCATCCTTCTCCTGCCTCAATTGGAGCACTACACTCAGGACATGTTGGGCACAAAGAGACTGCTGCCTTCGCCGGTTTATAGCCCGTTCCGGCCGTAAGCACCTGCACAGAACGACTTCCATCTCGATAAATAGTAATACCTTTGCACCCAAGCCTGTAGGACAAAAGGTACGCATTTTTTACGTCATCTATTGTTGCTTCATGAGGCATATTTATGGTCTTAGAAACAGCATTATTAACATGCCGCTGGAAGGCCGCTTGGACTCGAATATGCCATTCAGGTGCAATCTCATGCGATGTCACAAATATTCGTTTTAGCTCTGCAGGAACTTTATCGCTATGAGCCACGGTCCCCGTTACCGCAACCTCCTCCATCAATTCTGGCGACATCACCCCTTCCTTGCGAAGTCGTTCCTCAAAAAGAGTGTTCGTAACAAAAAGCTCTGCTGTTGCGCCTTTTTCCGTCCAAAGAGATTTTCGTTTATGGACCAAGGCAAAAATCGGTTCAATCCCCCCTGAACATCCAGCTATCGTACTGATAGTTCCGGTTGGCGCAATCGTGGTACGAGCAACATTCCGAAGCGGCTTTTCACCACGCTCATAAAAAAGACTCTTTTCAAACCAAGGAAATGCGCCGCGCTCCTCCGCACAACGTTCAGACGTTTTTCGCGCCTCATCATTAACAAACGACATAATTTTCTCCGCCATATCTACCGCTTGCTCAGAATTGTACGGAATATCAAGCATAATGAGCATGTCGGCAAAACCCATAACACCCAGACCGATACGACGCAACCCTTTAGCCATCTTCTCAATAGCGGGAAGCGGATACCGGTTCATGTCTATGGTATTGTCCAGGAAATGTACGGCATGCGCGACCGTCTCCGCAAGAGTTTCCCAACAAACTTTTTTATTTTCGACAAAACGAGAGAGGTTGATTGACCCTAATACACACGATTCGTACGGAAGAAGCGGCTGTTCACCACACGGGTTAGTAGATTCGATCGTCCCTATCGCGGGAACCATATTGCTTTCGCTTGCATTGATGCGATCCATAAAAACAACACCCGGATCACCATGATGCCATGCATTACGAGCAATAGCGTCAAAAATATCGCGGGCGCTACGCATACCGGCGATAGATCCATCTTGGGGATTGATAAGAGCGTACTCCTCATTTTTTTCAAAAGCTTCCATAAATGCATCGGTTACCGACACCGATAGGTTAAAATTGGTCATCGAAACACCGTCAGCCTTGCAGGTTATAAACGCCTCAATGTCAGGATGATCAACACGCAATATTCCCATATTGGCACCAAGACGCACCCCCCCTTGAGTAACTTCGGCGGTAGCTGCATTAAATATGCGCATAAAGGAGAGCGGCCCTCCACTTACCCCGTCCGTACTTTTTATAACGGCACCTTTCGAACGTAACTTCGAGAAGCTAAAACCAGTCCCCCCACCTGTTTTATGAATAAGTGCCGCATGTTTAAGCGTGTCGAAGATAGATTCTAGCGAATCTTCGATAGGCAAGACAAAGCAGGCAAAAAGCTGCTGGGAGTTGCGACCAGCACTTCGCAAACAAGGCGTATTTGGCAGAAACTTTTTTTCTATCATCTGTCGATAGAAGATCGCCGCTCGTTCTAAAACATCTGCCTGCGGGTCATACAGACGATCCGCCTCCGCTATATTAAGAGCAACGCGCCAAAAAAGATCTTCAGGTGATTCACAAGGGAGACCATGAGAGTCCTTTTTTAAGAAGCGTCGTTCCAAAATTGTAAGAGCGTTAGCGTCTAAAGAAGCAGCAGGAAGATACGATGGCCTTGAAGCCATTTTCTGATTTTGCATCATGGCACCCAGATCCTTGGTGATTAAAAAGAATGTACGTTTAAAGTTCCATCATAAAGATCTTTGGCCGGGCACACAACCTCTTACTAAAAATTTAATTTTTTGCCCTCTGCATCGAACGAAACAACCGAAACAACCTATTTCTCAACGAATCGCTCACAATCTGCTATACTCTATCATCGTGAAAAACGGAAGGTATCAACAATTTCCAGGATGGTGAGCCCATGGAAAAACATTTCGACTTCAAAAAAAGTGAATTACACATGCGACAGCTCTGGGAAGAACACCAGATATATGGAACAAGTCGTGACAATCGCCCATTCTTTTCCATTGACACACCTCCACCAACGGTCTCCGGTTCTCTTCACATCGGACATATATTCTCATACACGCATACTGACATTGTTGCGCGCTATAAACGTATGTCTGGATTTTCAGTCTTTTATCCTTTTGGATTTGACGATAACGGGCTCCCCACAGAACGCTTTGTAGAAAAGCAACACAACACTTCTGCTCATCAAATTGGCCGATCCGCATTCATTGGCCTCTGCCTCGAAGAAACAGCACGAGTTGAAAAAAAATTTGAAGAGCTATGGCGTCGAGTCGGCCTTTCTATCGATTGGCACGCCTGCTACTCAACAATTGACTCGCCTACACGCGCAATCTCACAGGCATCATTTATTGACCTGTATAAAAAGGGATTCATTTACCGTAAAGAGGAGCCTGCGCTGTATTGTCCTCAATTCCGAACCACCATTGCACAGGCAGACTTAGAAGACGTTGAGAAAGAAACACTCTTCAGCGACGTCATATTCACCACAACAGCGGGGGAACAACTCGCCATTGGTACAACACGTCCAGAACTTCTACCTTCATGTGTTGCACTTTTCTATCATCCAACCGATACGCGATATAAACATTTAGCAGGTAAGCACGCAATAGTTCCTATATTCAGACATGAAGTCCCTATCCTTGCCGACGAACGTGTTCAAATCGAAAAGGGAACAGGCCTCGTCATGTGCTGCACTTTCGGTGATAAGACGGATATCGAATGGTTTAAAAAGCACCAACTCCCCTATCGACCTTCCCTTGGTCTCGACGGCCGCTTTTTACCAACCACTGGGCCACTCGCCGGACTTAAAGCTCCCGAGGCACGCGCAGCAATGCTCGATATTTTGAAGCAGAATGAGCTTATTCTGCGACAACGCACCATCACTCATACCGTGAGCATTTATGAACGCTCAAAAAAAGAGATCGAGTATCTTATGCTCCCGCAATGGTTCTTAAAGATACTTCCATTTAAGAACGAAATTCTTGCTGCCGCAGATACTATTGAGTGGCATCCCCCATTTATGAAAGCACGCTTTATCGACTGGGTACAAAATTTGCAATGGGATTGGTGTCTCTCGCGACAACGTTTTTTTGGTGTTCCATTCCCTATTTGGCATGACAAACGAACAGGTGATATTTATCTACCCGATCCAAAAGATCTACCAGTCGATCCACGAGAAACACATTTTCCCGGTACTGTCCCACCCGGCGTGGAGCTTGTTCCCGATACCGATGTCATGGATACTTGGAACACTTCATCGCTTACACCTTACATTTGCAAAGCACTCTTTGAAGGATCTCATACCCATCTCTTTGGCGATGATCGTCGTAAAAGCTCATTCTTACCAATGAGCATGCGACCCCAAGCACACGACATCATTCGCACCTGGGCATTTTATACAATTGTCAAAACCTGGATGCACGAAGGAATTATTCCCTGGAAAGATATTGTTATTTCTGGACATGTGCTCAGCGGTGAAAAAGAAAAAATTTCTAAGTCACGCGGTAACGATCCGCTCGATCCGGAACGGCTGCTCACCGAAAATCCTGCAGACACAATTCGTTACTGGACTGCATCTGGATCGCTCGGTCATGACATAGCTTTCTCAGAAAACATGTTAAAAATTGGAAACCGACTCATAACTAAGCTATGGAACGCCTGTCGTTTTGCCCATGAACACTTGGCGAATGTTACTTCTAAAACAATAAACAAGGCTTCGTATCCACTCAACTGCTGGCTAATTAATCAAATTAAAGATACCTTCATTGCATACGAGCGTTATTTTAGTAAATATGAATGCGGCCTTGCACTCCATGCAGTTGAACATTGTTTCTGGCAGGATTTCTGTGACAATTATCTCGAGCTCATTAAGCCAATTCTTTCTAAACCTGAATCGTTTGATGCACAAATCGTCTCAGAAACACGAGCAACATTATACTGGGCAACCTGCCGATTCTTACAGCTTTTCTCTCCAATCCTCCCTTTTATAACAGAGACACTCTATCAGGAGCTGTTCCGGCAATCTATGAGCACCATCTCGATTCACCAACTCACCTTCAACGAGCTCAGGACACCGGAAAGCACAATGGAAGAAATGGAGCCATTCTTAGGGTTCCTTAAACTTGTCGCTCAATCACGCAAACTCAAAAGCGATCAAAACATCTCGCTAAAGACAGAACTGGCAAGTTGTATGCTCGTTGTCCCAGATGAAAAGCTCAGAACATTCGTCGAAAAATTGGAACCACTCATTAAAGGTATAACAAATGCCCGTTTTATTGGATTTACCAATGAAAGTGCCGGGACTTCAACTATCGAACAAGTTGATAACGAGTGGTTTATGACTCTTTGCCTCGGATAAAAGGTTGACTAATGATCTCAATCTTTAACCGGCAACGTTCAATCAGCATATCTCAGCATCAGATTAAGGATATCTGTCGCCAGATTCTGAAAATCCTATCCTATGAAAACGCTTCATTGAGTATTTTGATAACTACCAACCGTGGTATTCGAAAATTTAACAAGCAGTTTCTTGGAAAAGATTCGCCAACCGACATCCTCTCATTCCCCACGTTCAACCCAAAAGAGCTTGCCTCACAACATAAAAGTGCAAAGGGTCTCTATCTTGGAGATATTATCATCTCTGCTGAACGAGTACTGCGAGATACCCAAAAAATCATCGCATCAGGCATTGATATTGACTTTGAGACATGGCTTAACAGGCTGTTCGTTCACGGAATATGTCACCTGGTAGGGTATGATCATGAGACAGAAAAGGATTTTAAAAAAATGAATGCCAAGGAGCAAGAAATTCTTTCACTACTTGGCACTTCTGTCCCGCTTTACCCAATTATCTGAAAAAGGAAGGTTAGTATTTTAGCAATGTGTAAAATATAGGTTAACCTAAACTTGTTTAAGGAGGAATCTATGAACAAGGTATTTTTAGCGATTCTCGGGCTCAGCTTAATGGGCGTTGGTCAGGCGATGTCCGCACAAAACAAATGTTGCAGAAGATGTAAACAGCAAGACCGCTGCTGCTCTAAACGGTGTCGGTGCAATGAAGATTCTGGCTCCAAATGTTGCAATACCTGCAGAAACAAATGCGAAAGATGTCATTGTTGCAGAGAAGAAAAAAGCCACATAAATGAATAATATGTATAATTAGCTATCTCTAAGACTTAAAACTCCGTTTCGTCCTTAGCAAAGCGAAACGGAGTCGAATTGACACCTTAATTCTAACGGTTCGAACTACTTAAGCGCAATCTCTCAAAGTACGTTCAATACGTAATTGTTCGTAATCGAGATCATTTCGATACTGCAAGGCCATTTCCCTAAGTTCGACATTCTCGCTTCCAGGGAAAAATCGTTCACTGCTAATAAATCTATTAATTGCTCTAACTAACTGATTGCGCACCTCTGCAATTAACTCAAGGCGACCCTCGAAACCGAGGTAGCAGAACTTCTCAAAAACACCATCACGTGCAAGAACAATCTCAAAAAGATCAAAATATGCTACGTGTGTTTTAAGCTGTTTCCGCAAAAATCTTAAATCGCTGAGCAGCATTTCTCCTTCGCTATACAAATAACCCGTCTGCGCAGACATACGATTCTGAGTACAGGTATCAAGTACATTATACAAACCATTTTCCCAGGCATGCATATAATTTCGAGCATAGATATCAATCACATCGCTAAACGCCCTAATATCTATATCAAGTTCATCGCAACACCGACCCGCGGTCAATCCAACATCTTTCAGCGCCAACGCCAGTGGCTTGTTGTAATCAGCCGAAGACGCGGAAATCAGATAATCGTACATCTCATGATATTTCAATAAAAAAGACTCCGCTTCACAAAGTCTTTTTTCAACCAGTGAAGAAATCAACTCCAAGGAAAGCGATGTCTTTGGCATACAAAAAGATCCACCGCAACACTCCTCATCTTCGACATAACACCTGTCTGCAAAAATCGCTGTCGAGCAAAAACAAGAACTTACAAAAAGCGCCATGCATATCATTCGTTTTTTCTCTAAAACCACCATCAGACCACCCATAGAAAAGGTAATACTATTTCCCTAATTTCATAACTTCATTCTTCAACCACTCATAACATCGACCACCCGCCTCAGGATTCATCGGTGGATTTTCAGCCTTGCGTTTAAGATCGGTAATTTGAGCCTCAAGTTGCGAAAGATCTTTCACCGCTCTCTCAAGATGCGCAGCGGAAGCGCGCCCCGCCTGTCCCACTATATCAATCTTCTTATTTTCTCTTTTAAGACGCGCAACTTCAGCTCGAAGCCTATTGCGCTCAACTTCAAGTTCTCGTATTTTTTGCGCATAACCGTATCGCAACTCTTCCGCCTTAAAACGATTAGCTCGCTCAAGAAGCATATTCTGCTCATGGAGCTCTTCTAGCTTCCGCTTTTCACTTCGTGCAACTTCTTCTGAGGCACGAACCGCACGCTCATGAATCTCCGCCTCCCGCCGCTTAATCTCAATAAGTTCTCGCGACTGCCGTTCCTCAAAAGACATCTGAAGTTGCTGGTTATACCGAGGATCGTGAATAAGCTGCTGACGCAATGAAACCAGATTTCCAAGTTCCTGTCTCGCCCGACTGAGCATAGACATTTCCGCAGGAACCATCCCATTTTTATTCTCTAACCGCTTAATCAACCCTTCCAAAGTACCGATGCGTTTTTCAAGATAAGCAACCTGACTAACAAGGGGAAAATCACCCTCGTCATGCATCATCGGTTTTTGCACTTCATCGAACAAAGCAAAATACGAAATATGCGGAGCCAAGCGCTCATGTAGTGCGCGCAACGAATGGCGATATGTTTCTCCCTCACGCAAAACCCGAACGCCCTCCTTATACATTTCAGTACGACCCTTACTATTCTTCCACACCTCCATGCGTGATTTTAGTTTGGCAAGCGAGGAATTAAGATTTTCAATTTTTCCGGCAAGTTGATTAATAAAGAGGGTAACAGAACCACCCTCCGCCTGAATTTTTCTTGCAAATTCAGTAAAATTACCAACATCTTCCCCAACTACTCGTTTGAGTGGAATTTCCCCACGTACTTCCATTGCTGCATTACTCAAAATATCTTGATCATCCCGCTTCGTGGAATACTCGAAGCTACTTGAAATACCTTTCCAAATCAATGCGGAAACCGCAACCACTGCCGTACAAACTGCCGCCCCAATAATCATCCCGTGAGCCGCCTTCGCACGAACCGGTCGCACCAAGCAAAGTGAACTGGCAACTAGCGCAAGACAAAGTGTTCTTCGTAATAACTTTCTCATGAAACCTCCGGTAAAAACTTAATTTCGTAAAAATAAAAATTACGTCACGTTCAACTCATCTAAAAGCTGTTCTTGACGCACCTTTTTTTCAGATCCCGTTACCATATCTTTTACCACCACCAGATTTTCCCGCTGCTCTTCCTCGCCTATAATGACAGCAAAACGCGCTCCATGTTTATTAGCACGACGCATCATACTTTTAACAGATCCCCCATCAAAAAAAGATTCACAGCAAACGCCATGGTGTCGTAAAAATTGCGCACACACCAGCACCAATGGCTGCTGTGCTTCAGCAACTGGCAAAAGAGCAACAAGAGCTTTTTCCCGCGGTAATGGTAATGTATCTCGCCGAGACTCAAGAAGCAACAATAAACGTTCGATGCCCAATGCCGCACCAATAGAAGGAACCATATCAGACTCCCCCAACGTTTGTGAAAGATAATCGTAACGACCACCACCACCAAGGGCATTTTGCGCCCCTAACGCCATGCTTACAAATTCAAAGACAGTCTTATTGTAATAATCAAGCCCACGAACCAACCGTGGATTAATGACGAATGAAACACCAACATGTGCAAGAAGTGTTTGCAATTGTTCCCACTCAGCATGAGATTCGGGCGAAAGCGAATCAATCAATGTAGGAGCATTCGCTAAAAGCGCTTGGCAATCAGAATCTTTTAAGTCAAAGATACGAAGCAAATTAGTCTCTTTACGATCAACAATTGCTTTCGGAAGTACCGGCTGCGCATCAAGAAACGCACGTAGCTCACCACGATATCGCTCACGATCCTCTAATGAGCCAAGAAAATTAAGATGGAGAGCATAATTGTCGAGCATAAGCCCTTGGCTCAAAAAACTATCAATCAGCGCAATACATTCAACATCAGTAAAAAGTGATGGCGCACCTATATATTCTATATTCAACTGGTGAAATTGACGGTAACGTCCCTTCTGTGGCCGCTCGTGACGGAACATGGATCCCCATGAAAAGACACGCCAAGGGCGTTCTTCAACATTATTATTAAAGAAGGCTCGCATAGTTGCCGCTGTCGCTTCTGGACGAAGGCAGATCTGCTCGTCACCCTCTCCGGCACAAATGGTATACATCTCCTTTGACACAACATCGGTAAAGATACCAAGGGACCGCTTGAAAAGTTCGGTCGGCTCAAGGATAGGGGTTGCTATTTCACGAAAAGCATACCGCTGCAAATGTCTCCGCGCTCGATCAATAATAAAATTAAAGAGGGTCAGGTCGAGAAAATCCTGGGTACCTCGCACCCGCTGCATCATAAGAGAGTCCTTTATTTTTAGCAAATGACCGTAACTCTTACCAGAAAAACAAATAAAAGTTTACCACAATTATTGCGTTATGAAATGAAGATTGATAGGCATGTTTATAGTTCCAACAAGGATTCTTTTTAAAAAGAGCGAAAAGGAGCGCATGTGACGCAAAAAAAAGATGTGTTATCTCTTGACGGACGAATACCAAAATTCGTAGTAGTAGAGGTAGATTGTGTGTCATTCTCAAAAAAAGGAGCACGTATGAACGACATGAAAAGGTTTCTTCTCGCGATAGTTGTTGCATTATCAGCAGCAACAATTGTCGCCGCGGAAGAACGCCGTCACGATTGCTGTTGTTGTCCATGTGATTGTACAAATAGTTGCTGTTGCTGCCCAGATTCATCGCGTGACTGTTGCGGCTGCACTCATTTTACCAACAAGACCATCTTCATTGACCGCGTAGGCTGGTTCCAGTCAGGTACCTATCTCCATGAATCACTCTTCTCGAACAAACGTATGTCATGGCGTCAGCCTGAAGATGAGTGTTGCCCATGGGGTACCGCCATTCAAATAGTACCATTCGGCGGCCGTATGAGCGGCAGTGGTACCAATCGACTTGGCGAATATCTCGGCTACAACCACAAAAGCACCGGCTTGGTCGTTACAAACCAGGTAGTTGCTGCTTCAGGTGGCATTCTCGCAGATGATGCTCACTTCGATGCAGAACACTTCAACATCGAAATTGCAGATCAAGGTGCATTTACCTCGACCATTGGATTCTGTCCTAAACAGTCCTTTGGTGGCTGCGGCTTAAGCTGGAAACAGGCACTCTGGCGACACGAAGATGATACTATTCGTTTCTGGGGCGAGCTTTCGGCACCAGTAGTACACGTTTCGAACAGAACATGCTTCACCGAAGATCTTGATGGTGCAACATACACGGCAGCAACCGGAAACGGTCTTGACGATTCTCCATTTGTCGCATCCATGGCAAGCGCACTCACGCAGTCCAAATGGAAAGCTGGTAAGTTCTGTGATATCTGCACAACAACGAACGACACAACCTGCTGCTCAACCAGCTGCTGTTCAAGTAGCTGCTGCTCAAGTAGCTGCTGCAATCCATGCTGCTGCTCAAGCGATTGCTGTAACTCATGCTGCTCAACCAATTGCTGTGGCAATTGCTGTAACTGCATGAAAGTTACTCGACTCACCGATCTTGAATTGAAATTCGGCTACAACTTTGTTATGTCAGACTGCTGCTGGATGGATGGTTACGTCGGCGTTGTATTCCCAACCGGCAATGCACCAACAAGCTGCTGTGTCTTTGAAGCACTCGCTGGTAGCAAACACTGGGGAATCATGTGGGGATCCAACATCAACTATACGATCTGGAATTGGGACTGTGGAACCTTCGAAACCCGTTTTGACATAGATGCACGTTACCTCTTTGGCAAATGCGAAACACGTCTCTTCGACTTGGTCGGCAAGCCTTGGAGCCGTTACATGGCAATGTTCCAAAGCGCTGAAGCAGCTCAAGCAGCAATAACCGCTGAAAATGTCTACGCCGGAACTTCGGGCGTTAACATTATGGCTCGCTGCGTTGACGTTCGCCCAGGTTGCCAACTCAACATCAACACCGGCTTTGTTTATAATGGCGAATGCTTCCTTGGAGAACTCGGTTTGACTTGCTATGCACGCCAAGCAGAACGAATCTGCCCAAATTGGTATGCAGATGCCGATCAGCCAGCACTCAAAGCTCATCAGCTTACTGGAAACGATGTCTTGACCAGAGCACGTACTATTCGTGATCGTTTCACCGGATCAAACGCCACCTACAGCACAGAAAACTATAATCGCTACAAAATTAAATCAACAGACGTCGACTGGATGTCAGCTGAACATCCTGGCATGCTCCACACATCATTCTACGGCAGCCTTGGCTATCAGTGGGGTGGATGGTGCTATCCAACATTCCTCAGCGTTGGTGCCGCATACGATGTATCGTGCAGCAACACTGGCATGCGTCGTTGGACACTCTTCGGCAAACTCGGCGTTTCGTTCTAAAAGAATTAAGGAGTCTTAAATGAAAAAAATATTATTGGCAATACTCGCAGCTACCTGTATAGGTGGCTGCTTAATCGCCAAAAGCAAAAAAATCACCGGCGTTGTCGGTGCACGTCAAGCCCTTGCTGATCTTATGAAGGCGAAAAAAACCAAGGATCTCGTTAAAATCAATGCTGCTCTTGATAAATGGATTGACGCAACTCTTCGTGAAGAGGGCAAAACAGCTCTCGACAGAAAACCGGGCGCTCTTGTAGACCGCGCAATAAATATTCTTGGCGAATGGGCATCTTTTGTTGCTAAAGTAACGGAAGCCAAAAAAGCGTACAAGGAACTTACGGGAGATGAAAAGGACTTGGTTTATGATACCATTGCCAAAAGATTCTTTGATGTAAGGGATAAAGGAATAGCACAGCAGGTGATACCTCAATTCGGAGTAATAGGACAACCTCAAACAGGCCTTATTTTTACCAAAGAAGAGATATTTGATCATAGTAAAGGTATAGGACAGGAATTTTTTAGGCTTAGCACTAAACAAAACTTGACGCCAGAAGAAAAAGTTAAAGCTCAAAAAATTATCGCGCGGGTAAAAGAAATCTCCAATACTTTTACTGCCCCAGAGAAAGACGCGATTGATTTAATAGTTTCCTTTGTGGAAAGTAAACTTCAATGAACAAGAAAACCACATACCTGTTTTTTTTACTCACCTTAGGAATCTCTGCATTTGTTACTGAAAATATGAATGCCGCATGGGGTAGCCTTAAGGATTACACTGTATCGATAGCTGGCACATATAGGAAGAATAAAGACGCCAAATTAAAATCATTGGCAATATCAGCCTTCGCACAGTTACCGCAAGACGAACAAAACGCCTGTATTCAATTTGTAGCTTTTGGTCTGGATAATATGAGTGAGGACGCCCTTAGAGCAGAAGCAAAGAAAACCGCAACCAGCGTCGAATTACCAGAAGGTACCAAAGCGGATCAACTGGCCGGTCTCTTTACGCAGGGTACCGAATCCAAAGGAGCCAAGGTAGATTATGGGTTCCAGGCTGTAGAAGCAGTTTTTGACGACAAAGAAACAGCAAAAAAGGTCTCTGGTGATATTGTAAGAGCTATTAAAGAACAATAGTCTTAAAAGGAGAAATTAGTCTCGTAATCGAGATCATAAGCGCCGGGGTGCAAGCCCTGGCGCTCTTCTTTTTCTCAAATCCGTTCGCCCTGAGCACAGTCCCGCAGGGACGTAATCGAATAGATGCGAGCACACACGCCACCAACCATTCGCCCGCCCCCACAGAAATGCAATCAGGACGGGTTACAAGCACACATATCAGACCAACCGTTCGCCCTGAGTGTAGTCCCGCAGGGACGTAATCGAACGGGTTGCGAACGCATACATCCCCTACACTCCCGCTCGTATCCATTCGACTCCGTTTCACTCCGCTCAGGACGAACGGGGGGCGGTAATCTACGCCGCTCAGGACGAACGGAAATGGCAATCTAGGCTGCTGCACAACGAAAGATAAGGTAACAATGCGAATGAGCAAGTTTAAACTCAACTACCCTTTAAACTGTCCTCTACTTTTTCTTTCGATTTATTAAGGATTTCCAACCACCAGAAATTAATAACTCCTTTTTTGCACGAGTCCACTTTTTCAACTTACTCTCTGCACACAAGGCTTCCTCTCTCGTTCCAAACTTCTGTGTAAACTTCAAAGAAACCGGCAATCTGAGGCTCGTGTAACCACTATATTTCCCATTCATGTGCTCGGACATTCTTCTTTCAATATCATCGGTATGCCCAATGTAAAAAGAGTTATCTCGGCATTTTAGGATATAAACATAAAAAGGCATTCTATTTCGACAAAAATGTTCGCACCCGTTCGACTTCGCTACGCTTCGCTCAGGGCGAACGGCGCATTTATCTTCGAATGGAAACTAATTATACATATCATTTATCCATGAAAAGTTTATAGGAAAGGGATGTATTTGTACAAAAACTAACTTGTACCAACCGTTCCTCCCGAGTGCAGTCCCACAGAAATGCAATCGAACGGATGCGAGCACACACGCCACCAACCATTCGCCCGCCCCCACAGAAATGCAATCAGGACGGGTTACAAGC
>JAFFZZ010000054.1 GCA_016933915.1 Candidatus Babeliaceae bacterium | reverse complement strand
TGGGCATTTTCACGGTCATCGGTTGGCGTGGGTTCATCGGTTCTGGTTGGAAGGTGTCTTGCGCGCAGCTAATGCGGAGGCGTTAGGTTGCTCGTTACTACAGTTGTATTAAATTATGTTTAGTGATTATGTCACATTTCTAATGTCGCGAGTTGTTACGTCCAATTTGATTGGACAGGCAAAAACACCGAATTCTGGAATTAACTTGACCATAACTAGTAATTTGCTGGATTGAGAAGCATTAAAAAGCTAGACTTGGTATCAAGATTAGTGTACTCAATAACTTTTTTGAGCAATAGTATTACTCAACATAAAAAATTACAACTGTAGTATCGTGCCAATCGAAGATGTATTGACAAAAAGCACACGTTGTGATATTTTATCTGTATGAAATACTTCTCCTGGAACAATGAAAAAAATCAGTTATTGAAAAAAGAACGGAATATCTCATTTGAAGAAGTGGTATTGCACATTGAGAAGAAGCGGATTCTGGATATTGTAGAACATCCCAATCAGGCGAAGTACAAAGGACAGAAGATATTTGTCATCAGTATCCACAATTATGCTTATCTCGTACCGTTTGTGGAGAGCGGGGAAGAGATATTTCTCAAAACGATCATTCCCAGTCGAAAAGCGACGAAAAAGTATTTGGGGGGCAAGAAAAAATGAGAGAGATGAAGTTAGAAGCAGAAGAAAAAGAATTACTGGCGTCCTATGAAGCTGATGAATGGCAGCCGGTTGATAATCTAGCCGAAGCCAAAGAAGTGTACCGAGAATATGCGCAAGCTACATTCAAGAAAGATAAGCGAGTAAATATCAGGATTTCGGGCAAAGATTTGGAAGCGATCCAAAAGCGTGCATTGGAGGAAGGATTGCCTTATCAAACCTTGATTTCCAGCGTATTGCATAAATTTGTCAGTGGGCGTTTGGTTGAGCGCACTTGAGGTATCTTTCCCCTCGGCGGGCAACCTAACAACGGCTTGCAAGCGACCCCAACGGCGGCGTTTTTTAACGAGAGGCGTCTTACGTAAGCTTGTTGGTTTTGATAGCCAGGGTTCGGGCGGGCGCTTGAAGCCGAGGCGTTAAGTGGCTGGAAGGTCTTTTCAAAGATAGGTTTGGATGGAGTGTTTTGGCTGGTACAGGTCGCGCTGGTGTATCAGAGTGTC
>JAFFZZ010000053.1 GCA_016933915.1 Candidatus Babeliaceae bacterium | reverse complement strand
AGCGAATACAAAACATGCCCCGACGGCTATAGGCCATGCGATCACTTTCAAGATTTCAGTCATAATCTCACCTCAATCGCCCGAACGAAAAACTCACCAGCGCGCGGGAAGGACAGGGCACAGCTACGAATTATCCGATTTAGTGCCACGCTTCTTCGCGTCTGGTGTAGTGCCAGGTTCGGCAATACGTTCTCTTGAATCTCTTATGGCCGCAAGGATATTCTTAGTGGTCGCTTTGGTTTTTATACCGGGGATGTCAAAAGGGGATTTAGGCGTTTTTTTAAAGATAATTGTAAAAGTTTCTCCACCGCGCCTTTTTATAATCACTTCTTCCTTTTGTGCGATATTGAGAACCTCGGCAAAGCGTTGTCTTGCTTCGGAATATGTATAAACTTTCATAATGATTACTCCATGATCTGAATGCCTATTTCTTGTGCAATTGCTTTCATCTGCCGATCAAGCGTCAATAATGGACTGTGCAAATTAGAGGCGCATTCCAAAAAATAGGCATCGTATGCATATAAGTTGTATTGAGTTGCTATCTTTAAGGCCGCTACGATATCTATCCGCCGCAAATCGACCGGAATATGCTGAACCATTTCCCAAGTCAAAATTACTTCGTCGGCATCGAGGGCTTTTCTTTTCAGCATTGCCGTCAATGCATTGCCAATTTCAAATGGCAATACCTCTGGCGCAATTAGGTCGTGCCCTTCAGCAAGTCGGATTATCATTTCCTTTTCGGGCTCATTTAGCGCCACTGCAATAAACGTGTTAGTGTCTGCTACAATTTTCATGTGTACAATTGTACTTTAATATCGAGTTTTTGTCAAGCCGAATGTAAGCCGAACGCCAAACTCACCAGCGCGCTGCAAGAATTGCGCTTAGTGCTAAAATATACGATATAGTGCCAAGCTTCTCCGCGTCTGGTGAAGTGACAGGTTGGCCATCTCTCATTTCTTGGGGAAATATTTAACGTTGCTCATATTTTTAAAATCTGAATCCTGAGTCCAGAGGATGGCATTGAATTCCCGTGCCGTTGCAAGAATGATACTGTCCGCCATTGGAAGATTATGCTCCAAACTTAGCTTTGAAGCGGCGATTGCCAAGGGTGTTGACAGATCCACAACCGTTCCTTTTTGCATGGCAACAGCCGCCTGCAGTGCCTCATTCTCGCTGGTCTCTCGGAGAATGACCTTGAAGACCTCATATATCGTTAACGTTGGGACAACAAGCAAAGCCGAATCACCGAGAGGTGTCAGGAAATTCTTGGCATTAGGCTCATCTGCGAAGTACGCAAGCCAACCGGAGGAATCTACAATGTTCATACTCGATCTTCCTCTCGTTTGAATGCCGTATTGATGCCCTTGAGGAATCCTCGGAGTTCTTTGATATCGCGTTCCGGTATAAGTTCGATACGTCCGGCATATTCTATAACCTGCATTTTTTGACCTGGACGAAGATTCAGAGCCTCTCTAACTATTTTTGGTATAACGACTTGATATTTTGGTGATACGGTTACTGATTGCATGTCAATTCCTCCATCGATATTTTTATGTATTACGATATCATGATCGATGTGATTTTGTCAATTATGGTATGGCCAACGGCAAACTCACCAGCGCGCGGAAAGAATAGTGCGCAGCTACGAAATATCCGATTAAGTGCCATGCTTCTTCGCGTCTGGTGAAGTGACATGTTAAGCCGAGGTTGTTGATTCCTCGGCTAATAAAATCTCTTGATAAAGGGCGGACTTCTTCAAAAGTCTTTTACTTCGAAAAATTATTGATTTTATCCTACGTCTTTGGCTCTGATTGAGGTGCTGATATCGAAATGTCTCAACAGAAAGAAACCTAATGACATCCAAAATATCTATTGTAATGCTTGGAAGCCAATGAATTTCTATAGACCAACCTTTTGGTATATAATGTTCAAAATTGTTTCGGAGAGATTGTTTTAGAATTTTGATCGAATAATCTTGGCTGACCGTGAGTTCTAATGGTTTGCCTCCATAAAGTGTTCCCATCCATTTTCTGTCTTGGCAAATAGATAGCGCTTTGTCCAAGGTGATGAGTCGTTCTATACCCATACCCTTTTTCGTTCTGTGAATGATATTTCCATAGTCTGTACTTCTACAAGCACAGATGGCAAACCCATACAGGGCTCCATGAAGGGATAAAATTACCCATTTCCAGGCTTTTATATCGGATTCAGTCTGTAGGATAAATTTTCCTGCTCGTTCTAAAAAATCAAGAGCATTCGTCTCCGCGGTAAACCGAAGCCATTTTTCGCGAATTTTTTGTTTTTTCATAATCTATCTGAGCCGCCGCGCTCTCACGCTTCCAGTTCAACAGAGCTTCTCGTGGACGGCACGAGTGTATCGTTAAGTATTTGACGTTGTCCATCAAAACAGTGAAACCTTGTTCATCCATGCGAAGGCAATATTCGTTGGCTTGTTAGGTAACCTCTTGTAGAGCCACGCCAAGAATTGAAGTATCGCAGCATCTATCACAAGGAAGATCACTAATTGATGGTCCAGGTCCCATGAGAGAATATGAGGCAAGAGATGCACCGTGACAGCGACAATGGTTGTGTAGATAAAAGCCGCCCAGAGAATAATAGCCGCTATCATAGAAAGAAATCTGCCCATTCTTTAAATCCTATTGATATGCTTAACGTAAAAGTCACCTGCGGCTTGCCGTCAGGTGGACTGACTGGTTAGGTGTTTGATCTTCTAAATACCATTCAGCAAATCGCTTAAAAAGACTTTGAGGTATTTTTAACTCACACTGGCCAATATGGAGTATCACAACACTTGGACGTACAGTTATTGAGTCACCATTAAACCCAATCCCTGACACATCAAGTTTTTTATCTACTGTGTACTGGTCTTTACAATCGCATGGTCTCATATTCTCACCTAACGAAAAACTCACCAGCGCGCGGAAAGAATAGGGAACAGATACGAAATCTCCGATTTATTGTCAAGCTTCTCCGCGTCTGGTGAAGTGACAGGTTCGGGTTAAAATCCTTTCCTTTCAGGAGCACCAACCTTTGTTATCCATTCCAAGAAGTCGACTCCAAGATTTGTAATTCTATAAAAATCAGCATCTTTTATAAGCAGTCTTGAAGTTATAAGAAAGTGGACATAGTTTTCTGTATTCCATTGGTCGAAAGTTGGAGCATAGAGCTGCTTTACTTGAACAAAATGCTCTTGAACAAAATT
>JAFFZZ010000052.1 GCA_016933915.1 Candidatus Babeliaceae bacterium | reverse complement strand
GTGCGAAGCATGGTTGCGGGAGGCAAGGTAAGAAGCGAAAGCGCAATCGGGGTACAAGTTGGTAAGGTTATTAACAAGTACAAAGTCGGTAAGCACTTTGTGCTAGACATAAGCAAGGGGCACTTCGATTATCACATTGATGAGAAAAAAGTAGAGCAAGAGGCTTTGCTCGATGGCATATATGTAATCAGAACCAATTTGGCGCGAGCCGAGTTCAGTGCCGAGGATGCGGTACGTAGCTATAAAAGTTTGAGCCAGGTTGAGCGAGCATTCCGATCGATGAAGACCATAGATCTATATGTGCGTCCTATCCGCCATCATTTAGAAGATCGTGTTCGAGCACATATATTTATTTGCATGCTGGCCTACTATGTTACTTGGCATATGCTAAAAGCGTGGCGACCGATTCTTTTTGCCGACGATGAGATCATATATAAAGACTTCCGTGACCCAGTGGCACCGGCGCAGCGATCTCACTCAGCCATGCGCAAAGTACAATCCAAACGACTTGATGATGGCTCCGAAGTTCACAGTTTCCAAACTTTGCTTGCCAGTTTGAGTAGCATAGTAAAAAACGTCTGCCGAAAGCGAGGTGCTGATGATAAAGAAGCAACCGCTGTCATCTATACTACGCCCAACGCTAAGCAACTCCAGGCGTTTGAATTACTGGAATCCATAAGATGTAGCCAGTAACGTGCATCCTATGTTTATCGTAACATGTATAATTATAACGACTTTATGCTCTTTTCATTAAGGAACTTCAGTTTATCGTTCCCAGAATCAACACAGTGAAGAAATCCACAGCAGCGATAACATCAACATGATTCCGAACGAATGCTGTCCAACGTTCTACTTCATCAGGGTTGGATGCTCTTCTTCTTGGCATGGAACGGGACACAGTCCTTTGTTCCACCCCTAATCCGCGCTTCAGTCATTCACTGTGAATTCGAAGAGCACCCCGATTTTTTTCCCTAGCGTGAGTTTATTACGCAGGACCGTAAAATATGGTGCAACTTTCTGAAATATAAGGGGGAAAATGGATATCAGACGTAGACACCAACGTTCAACGGAACCCGGATATTTTTATCGGTGACCCCCAACACGTTGGCGACCTTTCGAAGGTCCTTGGGAATTGTTTCTAACTGATACTTGACCTTCCGGCTCTTTTTCTTTACCTGACAAGAAAGTCTGATATTTTTTAGTTCTTCCATAAAGCGATTGACGCTTTTTTGATATCCGGCTTTTTCTTTCGCCTTCATGTATGCCACCATTGTCAACAGATAACCAATTATGCATATTAGAAAGTGAACTTTGATTTTTTGATCGGTCCAATGGAATTGAGGCCGTATCGAAAGGTGATATGGGTTTTTGATCGTTCTAAAAGCATACTCGACTTTAGATTGTCCACGATAGGCAAGGATTATTTCTTCGCTCGTCCAATCATGTCGATTGGTGACCAATATCTTTCTACCCAATATATTATTCTTCAAATTATCAAACGCCTCATGATCAATGTAATAGGTAAAGCTGATTCCACCGTCATCTAATGCGAAAAGATTATAGTGTAAGATGTCGTCGATAAATTGACCTTTAATGATATTCGACAGACGTCCTTGAATATCTTCAGAAGAGAGATTTTTAGTTCTTTTGGGATTTTCGAGTTGCTTTTT
>JAFFZZ010000051.1 GCA_016933915.1 Candidatus Babeliaceae bacterium | reverse complement strand
TTCGCTCTTTTTCATCCTTTGAACTCTCCCCCCCTCTACATTAATTTATCGGGGGGAGTTGTCTCAAGGTATATTGGCACAGAGGGCAGCCTTCAATTGAATTATGTTCACCATAAGAACCTCGTAAAAGTTTTAAAATGAAAATCGCTTCAAGAGACAAACACATAACGCCGCGCTTACGACGCTCTGCACTTGTCCCTCGAAGCGAATCTTTCTGCTTCTCCAACCAGATATTTTCTGGGCGACTAAATGACATAATAGACGCAGTCCTTATTTGATTCAAGCCCTTTTTTTCTGCTTTTTTCTTCTTGCTAAAATTTTATAAAGCCTTTTATTTACTTTTAAATCTTGAACATGTACAGGCGCTTTCAAAATCTCGCTCATGGCGTTAACCATGTCCAACTCAGAACAGCGGCGCGGACACTTAATCACAATGCTCTGATCGACGCAAAATAATAAACATTTCTTGCCGTTCTCTTCACGCTTGCCGCACGCCGGGCAAAATATCTCATGCTCAAAATTATCAGGATCGACGCCATAACGGTGCAGAATCCAATCATACAAAGGCTTGTCCTTAAACGGATCCAAGTGCTCCGCTAAATAAATCTTCTTTGTCAAGTCAACTTTTGGATCCATGATCTCCTCCAGACTTACAAAATGGGTGCTCGCTTGTATCCTCCTCCGCACCGCTCAGCGCGCGATCCAACTCGTTCTCCTCCTCAGCCGGATACGCACTCTCGACGTCCTCGTCAATCGATTGTCCCTTGCGCAACGGCTTTGAAAGAAACGTCAAATCCTGCACCACCACCTCCGTGACGCTCCCCCAATGGCCATTGTTGTTGTACTTTCGTTGTCTAAGAAATCCATGAATCGATATCAAATATCCTTGCTTACAATATCTGTGCAGCCGCATGGCCAACTCTTGATACGCCGTAATCCGCACGTATCCTCCCTCGTCTGATCGCCTCCCAGGGATCGCCAACGTGGTGTTAACCACAAACATTGTCTCCTCGCCCTTCGTGAATTGCTTGATCTCCGGGTGCCTCGTCAGTCGACCAGTCAGTGCAACCAAATTCACTTTCACCACCTCATTTCTTTATCTGTTCTATAGAAACACAACATATATTATGCTCAGCTAACTAAAACACAATATCTAGTGTTACGATCTGAAAAAACGTAACACCATAAAATGAGTCATGAAAACAACAACCCCTTTGGCACACACGAAATGTACGGCATTGTCGTACTTTGCCCATATAAGAGACTTGTCCAATAAGCGCAAAGCGTATAAATTAGTCGTATTGATCCAAATTTGGCCGGAGTGTAGCAGCTCTGGATATAATCGCAAAAGAAACATGGTGCCTCTGTGTGTCTGAAATCTTCGTAAGTTGACGTTAATCCTACGCTATATAGATAATTATCTCTATTGTGTGTTTTCTTATCTTCTTATTATTCAATTACTTACTATCTATAT
>JAFFZZ010000050.1 GCA_016933915.1 Candidatus Babeliaceae bacterium | reverse complement strand
TCGGCGCGAAACCACCGTACTTGGGCAATAAAGCATCGTGAATATTAATTGCTCCACAATTTGGGATTGCATATATTGAAGGACTTAACCACGTGCGCCAATCAGACATCACGATAATATCTGGCCTTACCTCGGTAATGGCGCGGCCTATGTTCTTACTATTTGCGTAGTTACATTCAAGTACCGGAATGTCATGTGCTGAGGCTAGTTCCTTGACAGAGTCGTTCCAGATCGTCTCATATTCGTGCTCACTTTGAGGATGCGTAATAACTAAAGAAACTGTATGCCTGGATCTCAATAAAGCATCAAGAGCTACAGTCCCCCATGTTTGAAATCCCATAAAAATTACTCTCATAATAACATCTCGCTCAATTGACATTACCTTAGTGTTACTGCACGCAAAACATTATAACGTTTTAAACATACAGGCTAATATCGACATATTCCATATAAAGCATAAAGCAAAAGCTATGCCAGACCTAACAGTAATGGTTAGTTTTGTGTAGAATCTCTGCTATAGATCGACTTATTCTCTCTTGGCATCTCGGCAATTTAAGGAGTTTTTAATGAATGCCATAATTACGAAAATCTTTTCAAAGCACAATACACCCTATACTCTTAAGTGATTTTGAGGGGATACTGAAAAAATCGGTTCGATATCTCCGCCTTTAAAGATGCTAAATGACGACATCACGCGCTCTTCTGGACAAAGACAAACAGAGCGGAACAGATATTCCTGATAGGAACAGATGTTCCGCTTTAACGAATAGCAACAGCAGGAATAGAGTGAATTGGTCAAGATATAAAGCAAAAACAAGTCATTCGTAAGGTGTCACGTTGAATATTGGTGGTATGCAAAAATAAACAGGACGCCTATTATTGATATATTGATGTCTGCATAAAAATTGGTATCGTCTGGTAGCAAGTCTTTCCAAGATTGTCGATAAATCAACGAGTTTCAGATAGCCTTACAAATGATTTGTATCTATTCCCGTATATCCAAGATGGGTTAGAGAACAGATTCCTCCCCCGGCTATGCCGGGGAGACTATCAAAGTTTGACTTTTACGGTAGTCGCCCAAAAGCGAATAACCGGCGTTGCTGAAGTGGGTGTCCAGGCAGCGCTGTGGATGCATGCTCGTGATGCTCAATCGGCAACATCTGTGGCAGGCTCCATCAACGATCAGGTTTACAGGGGAACTATGCTTTCAGCATACGCCCAGAGGTCGACTGGCCGCTTCAGCGGCTCATCATTCTTGCCCCTTTGAGGGGCTAACAGTTTTCAAGCTACCGGTTCTACCGGTGGTACTGACATTCTTTCCTCTTTACCTATCTATCGGAGTTTTTTGGTACGGCTGAATGATTTGATATGCTCTAATTTTTTTTCGTAGTGTTCTATCTGTGATGCCTAATGCTTTAGCCGCTTTTGTCCGATTCCAATCATAGCATTCCAACGTTTGGATAAGATATGTCTGTTCAGTATGGGCGAGAATACCAGAGAGAGAGCAATCGCTTAAGCCTTCCATAGTGGGAGGCTTAAGCGATTGTTTATTAAGTGGGACTTTAAACTTTAACTGCTCTGTTGTGATATAGCGCAATAAAGCATTTTGCAACTCGCGAACATTTCCAGGCCAGGAGTAGGTATAGAATTCTGCCAAAACTTTTGAAGGAATATCCTCCAAGCGTTTATAATTCTCATTTGCAAAATGTTTTAAAAAAAATTCAATTAAAAGAGGTATATCCTCCTTATGTTCCCGCAACGGAGGGATATCAATTTCAGCAACATATAAACGATAAAAGAGATCTTCCCGGAACTTTTTCGCCTTAACCATTTCAAAAAGATTTTTGTGTGTTGCAGCAATAATACGGACATTCGCTTGCTTAAAAACGGCACCGCCAACAGATTTATACTCCCCAGATTCAAGCACTCGAAGAAACTTTGCTTGTTGTTCAAGTGGAAGTTCTCCGATCTCATCTAAAAATAGTGTTCCACCAAATGCTTGGTCAAATGCCCCGGGTCTATCGGATAATGCACCGGTAAATGCTCCTTTTCGGTATCCAAATAGCTCGCTTTCAAAAAGACCTGCGGGAATCGCAGCACAATTTATAGGAAAGAATGTCTGTTTGGAACGTGAGCTAATTTGGTGGAGAGTCTTAGCGACGAGTTCTTTCCCTGTCCCCGATTCTCCATAAATCAAAACTGGCTCATCGTGCCCTGCTACTTGAAATATCAATGAGTACAATTGTTGCATGAGTTGGCTGCTCCCGAGGAGATCCCCAAAGCGTGTACGAGTTCGAACTACCCCTTTAAGAAAAAGATTTTCTTCCATAAGGCTCAGCGTTTCCTGAGTGCGCTTTTGTTCCTGAACTTTCGTTGCAGTGACGTTGTGAATTGTATATAATACGGCAGGTTTCCTTTCCCAAAGAAACTCATGCGGACTGATTTCTAACCAATACTCATGTTCATCGTGGATTACGTGTAAGACTTGCCAGGCATGAGAAATATTGTTAGCTAAATCACTCGACATTTCCTTAAACAATTTTTCGGGCGAAAGCATATAAAATTTTTCAGCAGTATACCTCAGCATGGTGCATAGAGAGGAATTTACAAACACAAACTGATTATTTTGTACAATTGCAACTCCATCGGCAAATTTCTCGGCAAGTTCACAGTATTTTCGACCACTATCCTCCAAGTGTTTCTGGCTTTGTTTCAATTCGGTCACATCGCGTGAAATATAGACGAGTCCTGTAATCTGCCCAGATGCATCATAAAACGGTACTTTAGATGTTAATATCCGTTTATGACTCTCTATGGGATGAGGTTCTTCGCAATTTAGAAGAGCTTGTCCATTTTGTAGGATCTCTTGGTCATCAGCAGCATAGCGATTTGCGGTGTCTTCGGGAAAAAGATCGGATACGATTTTTCCTTGAATATCTGACGAAGTCTTACCTAACACTTGACAAATTGCAGCATTAGCTAACATAAATTGTCCATGCACATCTTTCACATAGATGAGGTCTGGAATGGTATCAAGAACTGTTTGTAAAAGGTTGCGTCCTTGAACTAAATCATCCTTCATTCGACACTGTTCGACGAAATTTTGATATTTTACTGTAGCATGACGAATTGCTCTATGAATAGTAGTCTCAAGGTCCGAGAAATTAATTGGTTTTGTAAGGAAATCGTACGCTCCCAGGTTCATTGCTTTTCGAATATTCGCCATATCACCATACGCACTCACAATTATCGGACAAACAAAAGGATATTGTCTTACTATATGTGTAAGTAAGTCAAAACCACCCATCCGGGGCATATTGATATCAATTAAAGCCACCTGTATATCTGAATCAGCATGTAGTAGCTCCAACGCCTCCAGGCCATTTAGAGCAAATTGAAATTTCCATTCTCTCTGACGAATAGGATGTCTAAATTTCTTGGTAATCAAAGATTCCAAATCAGCTTCATCGTCAATAACTAAAATCTGAAATGACGTTCTCATTAGTTCTATAACAAAATTAAGTGAATTGTACTGATAACCCCAATATCGTCACACCATAATCACAGGAAGTATCATTGCAATTCATTTAATTTTGCCATATTCTCTAGTTTTAGCTGTGGACACCAATATTTCATTCTGCTATATGAAGAGCCGATAACAGCAAAAAACTTCAATAATTTCATACAAGCAATACAAAATGCCTAACGCTGGCCTTCAGCAGCCAAAAGCGCGCCCTGACGACGGGCAACGAACCTCGACTGAGCACCGAACCGTTATGCGAGAGAAGTATGTTGAAACTGCCGAGCGCGGTTTTGGTCTGCTGCAAGGCGTTGTTAGCAGTTTTTCTATTCCTCGCGTATGCCTTCTTGTGTATTCTCCTCATCCTGTTGAAGAAACGAGGCCTTTTGGGTCATCCAATTTTCAACATCTAAGGCAAAATGCTCGTGAATAGCCGCATAATGCTTTTCATTATTTGTGACAACACTCTTTCCTCGCACGAGTGCTGTTGCCGCAATCAAAATATCAGCGTCTCCCGGCAACACCCCTTGCGGTTTCAGTCTGCCGTAAATCTCCGCAGCCATCTCGATGATTGGGCGGTCAAGATAGATAATGTCGGCAAACATCAGGAAACTGTAGAAATCATCGACTCGTTTCGTCGCGTTATTGGCCAGATGACCTCGCAAACATTCGTAGAATGTGATACAACTGATACTAAACTCCTCATACCGTTGAAGATAGTGCAGAGAAACGGTATGGACAGGTTCCCGTCCTTTGAAAATATAGCTCAAGGTATCAGTGTCAAGCAAGCATGGTGTCTCGATCATGACGTTGTACTCGCTGTTCGTAAATGTCTTCAATATCCAAGTCGGGTTCATCACTGATATTCTGGTAATGCGTGGTCATATCCTGAAAGATTTTTAGCCGGTCTTGTTGAAGTGTTTCCACATCAATGACCGTGATCCGTACCCGATGCTCGTGAAACTGTGATGCAACCTCTTGAGGAAGTCGAATCGTTCCATCTCGTCGAATTGCCGTCTCCATATGATATGTTCTCATACTCGTTTCCTCCTTCTTTCAATGTGAGGACAGTATGCCGCATGATAGGGAAAATGTCTACTTTTATTTGCGGAAATTTTAGACGGAAGTCCGAACAGACCTCCTCATGTCGTCTTCTGTGAAAAAAGCCCTGGCATTTTCTCCCACAAACAAACAGAGAAACGAAGGTATAAATCTCCTGATTTACAAAGAGACATCATTGCCTGATAGACTGCTAACGCCCGCAATCACGCGATTCTGGCCGCTCCTGACCGGAAGTACGCCGCTCATACTACCACAAAACTTATAATAGCGGGCAATTATGCTGAAACTGGCGACAGCGGGCAGAAGTCGCGTGCATTGCTTTGTTCGGCGTCCCTTTCGCCGCAAAAACCTACCCTCCTGTTCGCAATTGACGCCTTACTTCCATCAGCGCAAACCCTAATAAATTGAGCCCGTTCCATGCCTGAGGGTCAGTTACATTGGGAGCATCGGCTGACATTCCAATTCCCCAAATCCGATCATAAGGACTGGCTTCAACAAGAACTTTTTCACCGGTTGAAAGCAAAAATTCGGACAATGGCGCATGTTGGGAAAATTTTGCCAGATTTCCCGCAACCACAATCTCAATTCGATTCGCATTCCATGTTGTCTCATCAAACCCTTGGACTTTTCTTCCAAGGTTTTTCGCCTCTTTTGGTGTTGTTGCCTTGAGAATTTCATAATAGATCGCGGTATCACCGAACAGTTTCGCTTTCTGGGCCATCATATAATGTTCTGTTGTCAGATATTCAATTCCTTCACGGGTAAAGGCTGCTGGATACCAGTTACTCAAGCAGCTTTTTGAGATACGGCCATCCTGGCGTTGCTGGTGCCCCCAAAACAAGAGATACTCAAAGTTTTTACCAGCTTGAATTGCGGTTAACAGGAACTCCATATTCGTCATACTGTTCATATATGCCCCTTTTCTTGTCACGTCCATCTTGCTCAGATTGGTGTTGATCGAAAGTCCTGAATATCGGGCTTTCTTGTTGAGGGATAATCCAGGTATCCGGGATAATCAATTCATACGTTTCTCCTTCTTGGAACCGTTCAATATTATCCTTATCCATCAGGAAAAATGTAAGATTCATAGGGGAACATCGTGAATCCTGAGGATCTATCCGTGGTGGAAGTCCAACATCACGGATGGCGATTCCACCAAGTGTTGTTGGGCCTTCAACGTGAAAGCGCACCTCTGAAAGCGGCAGTCCAACCACAAAATCGAGGCTTTTGACGACAAATTGTATAAGCACGTTTATTTTCATAGAATATTACACTGATGCACGCCGAACGC
>JAFFZZ010000049.1 GCA_016933915.1 Candidatus Babeliaceae bacterium | reverse complement strand
TCACGGGACCGCTGGGGTGCGTCCGCGCGCCCCAGCGGTCCCGTGACCCGAGTCGTTAGGGAGAAAAATGTCTTTAGGAATTGTAATAGTTGTTTTGGTTTTGTTGTTAAAATCTTTCTCACTATTGGGGGGCTGTGCTTTTACAATATCAAAGATTGTTTCTTTTATCCTTGCAGCATATCTTGTGCTATCGGTCATTATGGATGTCTTTGTTAATATTCCGAAAACCATGACGTCTACTGTTCACCCAAATCGACCCTCTGGGGCCGAAGAACCAGGTGAGTTATATAAAGAACTGTGGGCACAACAAAAAAAGCGATATCCATTCTTTATTGGCATGTCGCTGCTCATACGTGGGTTGGCTATTTATTTGGTATATTATTGGTTTATTTAGGTTCCCTAACTAGCAAATCCACCGGACGGCTTACAGCCGCCGGTAATCAGCATGTTATGCCATAGGATCAGATTCTTATGATTAGATTCTTGAGTGCAATTCCGACAATATTGATCATTTATATTGTTCTCATTGCTTTTAAGCTGACATACGTACTGTTTTACTCCTCAACGAATAAGTCCATCTACTTGTACGGTTCTTCGCTCATCTTCTATTGCCTAATATCTTATTTGGCCTATCGGAGAAATAAGATTGCATACTGGTTCATGACTTTATCCCTACTTCTATCTGGTGTGGGTGGGTTAGTAATCGGGGTCTTTATGATTTCACTATCTCAGGTTGTTTTAAAATCAATGTTTGTCGTTTTGGGTGTTTATTTTGTTTTTGGTGGTTACAGACTCTATAGTGAACAAAAACCAGTTAAGGCATAACCAGTCACTGGAGAGGGACCGCTCCTAACGTCGCGGCCCCTCAGTTCCGGCGTTATTTGCCGTATGAGATAGATACGTTATGTCTTCAACCGCACAAATTATAGAAAGCTATAAGCTATTTTTGGAAGTTAAATATCCATACCATTTTCAAAACTATTGCCGCCGTTTAAGAAATCAGCCGGAAAGTGCGAAGGCTGAAGCTGTTACTTTTTCAATTTTAAGATCAATTTCTAATAGTGTCCTGATTGCTGAAGATATAAGCACAGGTGGGGCTGACTTTTTATGCAAAATGGATGGAGCCGAATTCATATCCGAGGTCACCTGTCTTGAGGCCGAAGCAGTTGCCGATCAATCAGGATGCAAAAATGAATTTCCAGAAAATAGTCAAGCTGGATCATTTAGTATGATTACACAAATGTTGCGTACTAAAGCATCAAGTAAAGCAGGTCAATTATCAGGACATGACTTTCCAAGAATTCTTGTGATTACATCTGAACATATTGCTGCAGATGTTCTTTTAGGCCCTAATGGGGCGGAATCATTTCTGACAAGTGATACTCAGATCGAAGTCCCAATCGATAGTCCCATTGAAAATATAAATATTGTAACAGACTTAAAAAACTCCGTCTTTTTTCGCCACAAAAATGATTCAATAGAATCGTGTAGAAGAAGTATTTCCGCAATTCTTTTATTGAGTATTTTGGGGGACAAATCTCTTGTTGTTGGGATTTTACATCCAGATCCAGAATATAAATTCCCCATTAAGCTTCTTCCATCAGTTCCTTTTCTAAGAATGAAAGCATGGCCTCCTGAAAATAACATAATTGAAACAGAATGGGTTGTATATAGTCCAAGAGCTAAGGAGTTTTATCACAGAACTGTGGAGTTTAAAGATGAAGAACTAAGGAGCAAATAACAATTGCATTAAGTCGGATTGCAATTCCGCTGCGCTTCATTGCAACCGCTTATGCATACGTTAGGCATCACGAAATATAGAAAACATAGACTGCAAGATTTAAATATTGGCAGGAAGGCATATTAAATGGGAACTTCCATAGAACTCTTCATTGGTAACGTGTCCCTATCGTATTCCAAAAACTTCATGGGAGAAGATTACGGGTTCTTGTTTCAGGAAGGTGATCTATTTCGCCGCAAGACGGACTCAATAAATTACGATTATTACGAAGAACATCCCGAAGAAAAAGAGGAGCTTGCCGAAGCTGAGGAACTTTTTGCAAGGACACTCTCTCGCATCTTGCCTCGTCTTGAGATACTCGGCTTCACACTTGAAGCTGCACGCGCCGAATATCAAGCAGTGGTCGCGGAAGCGGTCGAGATGTCGAGCTATAGTGAGCTAGAAGAGCCAAAAAAAGAATATCTCACGTTTGAAGAATTCTGCAATTTGGCTTGCCGCTATCCGCTGGGCGATTTAAAAAGTGGTCATATCGATTACAAAACGCCAGACCGAGACATGATTTCTCAGGGACGGTTTGCCTCTGATATCGACATATTTAAGCGAATTCCATGGACCGAAAATTCTGATTCTTATTGGTCCGAAACTAGCTTCCTTTCCGCGAGAGTTTGCATTCTGAGTGCGGAATCGATGCTTCAGGTCTTTGCCCTGAATGCGGCCAATGCTGAAGTTGAGATCACATGGGAGTTTGGCCCTATTGTTCATGCCGGTTGGGTTCAACGTGAAGCATTCCAGCCAGGTGCGCGGCAAAGTCAAAAAGTTCTGATCGCAACCGAGGGCGCATCCGACGCACGCATCATTCGGCGGTCGCTCGATGTCCTACGCCCGGACGTGGCAGATTTTTTCAATTTCGTGGATGTCGATGAACGCCATCATTTCTGGGGAACCGGCAATCTCGTAAAATTCGCAGAGGGGCTTTTGCGAATTGAGGTTCTCAATCAGGTCTTATTCGTTTTCGACAACGACGCAGAGGGCGTTGATGCTTTTCGCAAGCTTGAAAAACTGAAACTACCTGGCAACATGCGAGCGATGCTCTTACCTGATCTTGAGGAATTTAGGGGGTTCGCTACCCGCGGCCCGGAGGGCGTAAGCGTTTCTGATATCAATGGACGCGCCGCCGCGATTGAGTGCTATCTCGACCTTCGTTTGGATCAATATCCCGCCCCTCGGGTCACATGGAGCAACTTCAAAAAGGACATCGACGCATGGCATGGAGTGTTGGATTTCAAAGAATCCTATTCAAAACATTTCTACGATCAGCCCGACGATCTG
>JAFFZZ010000048.1 GCA_016933915.1 Candidatus Babeliaceae bacterium | reverse complement strand
TCTGATGCATAGAGTCCAATCCACCAAAATCAATGCTGGATTTATCCATGTACCAATCGTTGAGGATGTATCAAATATTGCTCTGTTGACTGAAGCCTGGAAGATCATATTATCCGTTGTAACGGATCCATCCCGATCAACCTAAAATTTTCCTCCATTGTTCTGATCTGCGGATTGCATTCACCGCTGAAAATAAATAGCTCTATACTTTCCGCGGGAACAAATTGATCGTTTGCTGATATTTACATAAGCAATTCATGTTGCGATTAAATAGTAATTGCTCCAAAAGAGTTGGCAGACGTGTTCCTTGAGCGAGGGCTTTTTTCGCAAAAAGCAACTATAAAAAATAGAAGTGTGAAGAAAAAAACGTAATGGTGATGTTTATTCCATAGCTCGCTCCCGTACAATTTGTGAAAGATTTGGGATGGTATTAGAACCAGAGTTTCTGTCCACCAAGAAGCGCCAAAAAGAAATACCCAACTTGCGGCATGTCTTTTTTAAGCTTGCAAAGGTGTCTCGGCAGCGGCGTCCGAGGTCACTCCGGGTTGAGCCGCTTCTTTTTCGGCGAGTCACATACTCACGAATATCGTTTTCGCTGAGGTTATTATGCAATGGAATATCAGGACGCTCTAACACCAGAAGCAATTCTGCTTTATTGTCGTAGAGCCGATTCAATGCATGGTTGAGTGTAACAAAACATGTTTTTGTTTGAAAAAGAATATCAAACCGTGCGTAAAGTGCCTCTTTGAGTTCAACGCTTGGGTTATTTTTATACGCTTTGAGGTCGTTATAAAAATCCCACACCTCGTTTCGGATGCCATCCAATGCAGCCCGTTGGTCGTCGTTAAATCCAATGAGTTTTGCCAACGTTCTTTCGGCATGAACCCAACACAATGCATGGTTGAGCACATTGAATTGACCCGCATCATCACTCAGGATGACAAGGTCAGGATGAATGCCATGAGACACAATACTGGCCAGCAATGTCCCTTCGGTGATAATTTTTACATGACGGGGGGATGTGATCTTTTCCGTTTGAAGCCATTCAAGAAACGTGTCTTCATCTGAAAAAATAATATCTCCAACAGATGTTAGGGTTACAAGAACGTTGGGCGGAAGATTTTGCTCTTGCATGTATTGCCGGGCAATATCGTCGAGCACATAATCCGTATGATCTGACCGAAGCACGCGGAGAAAATTAATACGGCTCTTACTCTCGGTGCTCATAAAATAGCCAAACCACGCATTCCCAATATGTGTGCAATAGCCATTTTGACCCTTATGGCGTGCTCCCGTATCATCGACTTGAATGTAGGGTGATACTTCTAGTCCAACTTGCAGCAATGATTCTTTCTCAAGGTGAAATACCTCGCTTTTCTCCATAAGAATCCGATTCAGTTGGCCTTCTGAAATGTCTACGCCAAGATCATGAAGCTGTTCCCAAATAAGGTGCTGTGGTACATGGGCATGATGATGCTGATACTGAATAAAACTCACCAGCTCCACAGAAAAATGCCCCCCCAAATAGTGTTGATGCGCGGGAAGTTCTCCCGTCAGGTATTGCCCATCGGGCGTCTCCCATACTTCCAGACGGTAGCGAATCGTGTGCGGTTCGAATCGCAGTCCTACCACGGTGTAATCGGAATATCCTTTAAATCGGCTGCCAACGGGAATCGGTTGCTTCGGTGGCACTTGGATCTCTTCGTGAATGGTTAATTCGCCTGTCTTCGACCGTTTGTTTGGTTCGGGTCTCTTGCGCTCCTTTCCTTTTGCAGCATTCCCTTCGAGTGCAGACGCTTTGATATCGGGCTTTGGCGCATGTCCCTTAAGTCGAGCAATTTCATCCTTTAATTGTTGAATTTGCTCTTGTTGCCGAACAAGTTGCTCTTGTTGCTGAGCTATAAATGCTACAAGCTCAACATGTTGTTTCTCTAACTCCGCAATGCGGATATCTTTGAGGTCCGGTTCGATCTCTTTATTGAGATCCTCTTATTTTAAAAGTCAATCACTTTTTTTTCTCTCTTGATCATTGCCATGAATCTGATTCTTAATTCTGGAGCTGATGCAGATTTAGACTTGGGGTGACAAACCTATCTTTGCCACCACTTTTGGAGCAGTTACCTTAAATGGGGCTAACCATCTGTAATTACAGGCATGATATGGGAAGGCCCCATATCGGGTTAGCGTTCACTAACCAGATAAAGAATACCCAATAATCGCACCACACGTCTCATTATAAATGAACGTTACATAAACTTTTAGTTTATTACCTCTTATCTAAAAATCTATAATAAACGTAAAGAAAAAAAATTATGTTGATGCTAGTCTATATTTTTCACACGACTTCGTCGCGAAGAATTCATGGATGCGGTTGAAATTCATGGATACGGTTGAATTGATTAATGTAGGATCAATCGGCAACGGAACAGCTTCAATGATTTTGAGAAGTTGTGGGAATCC
>JAFFZZ010000047.1 GCA_016933915.1 Candidatus Babeliaceae bacterium | reverse complement strand
GGGAAATCCGCACGCCAGTATAATATGGGGAATCGACCCCATTGCGACAACGGGGAGGGAGAGGTCGCCCCTCTCCCTTACCCTCTGTTTCATCTTCAAAGGAGGAAAATCTGAATGAGTCATTCGAAGCCGTTTCATCGAAACTGTAGAGGATTTGTAAAAGGTCCGAATTCTGGCTATAGTCAATGGGCTTATATCGTTGACCGAGATTATTCAGAGTCTCCAGAGCATTATGTTCGCGCATTTTTATTGATTCAGAACGATCTACAAAGACTGTTCGAGTTCATTGAGCCTTCGGATCGCAATTTAGACACCTATTCATTTAGAATTCATGAGCTGTTTATGCGGACATGTATCGAGATTGAGGCAAATTTCAAAGCAATTCTGAAAGAGAACATTTATAACCCGACTGACCGAAATGGAAATCCGATACCTGAAAAGAAATGGGGTATGCATAACTACAGAATTGTGAATAAAACCCATCATCTATCAGCTTACAAAGTGCATGTTCCAATCTGGGAAGGAACGCAGTCAGTTTTTGAACCATTTGCGCAATGGGCTACTGCTCCAGAGTTACCTTGGTATCAAGCATACAATAGAAGCAAGCATGATAGAAAAATCGCGTTCAAAGAAGCTAATTTTGGCAACCTTCTGAATGCAGTCACAGCATTACTGGTGTTGCTCTCGTCACAGTTTCGAACAGAAGATTTTTCGCCTGGAAGCACGTTATTGGCTGCGAGTACTGATAGTTACTATTCCACTGAGCCAGCTTTAGGCGGCTTTTTCCATATTGAGTTTCCAAATGATTGGAGTGAAGAAGAAAAATACGATTTCAATTGGGCTGACCTAAAGCAACAATCAGATCGATTTCAAAAAATTGACTATGATAAGATCTAAAAGAGCATAGCTGTCGGAAGGATAAAACGCCTAACACAGCGTGCACCCGACGGGTGGGAGTCGCCGCGTTTTCAAGTGTTTTCGTGGCTTGGAGTTGGTCCCGGCAAAGTGGCATTACCTCACCCCGCCCACCCGCGGGTAACGCTCACCGTTAGCCAGCTTTCTCATCAAAAAGGAACTTGAAACTCATGAAACTCAGCTTCAAGGATCTCTTACAGGTTTATCTCGTTCCAATCATAGTCGTCATTGCTGCTCTGATTGCGGTGTATCTATTCCTTGGCTCATCAACATGGCAAGATTTCTTGCCAAATTTTCTGGCCACCATGCTTGGTGCCATTGTTGGCATCCCAATTGCCATTAGCATAAATAATCAGCAAGAGGCGAAAAAGGATAGAATCCAAAAGGATAAAATTGTTCCTCTTTTGCGAGAAGAACTGCTAGTAGATTTTGGACATCTTGCCAGTTGGCAAAAATCCAATTTCCAAAAGTTGGAGACAGTCTATACCGGCATTTTCCTCGAGGACTCGGCGTGGAAAGCTTTTTCAGATAGTGGAGAATTGGCCTTCATTAAAGATCCTGAGCTATTAAAGAAAATCTCTCATGCCTACAGCAGTATGAGTATCCTGAAATTATTATCAGAAAGATATATGGATTTGGCTCACTTGCCCGATCAGAAAGAAAGAGACTTGCTGCAGGCGCCTGTTGCGTATTTGATAAGTAAAGGTATAGATAGTGCTCTTGAAGATGTATCGGCTGCGCTAAAGTCAATAAAATGAGACTTTCGAGCCAAGTTTTAGAGCTGGCTAACACAGCGTGCACCCGACGGGTGGGAGTCGCCGCGTTTTCAGGCAGTTTGCGTAGCTTGAAGCTGGTTCCGGCAAAATGGCGTCATCTCGTCCCGCCCACCCGCGGGTAACGCAAGCCGTTGGCACGCTCCGTGCAAATTGAAGAAAATATTAAGGTTGGGATTGACCTCCGGGAAGGTATCATATACAATACCAGCATGAAGAAGCACCAAATCGTCGCCGATACCAATGTTTTCATTACGGCTTTACGCTCGCAGTTTGGAGCGTCCTACAAACTCCTTTCGCTGATCGACAAAGATGTTTATCAACTAAACATCTCCGTTCCTTTGGCGCTCGAATATGAAGAAGTTGCCAAAAGAATGATTGGTGAAATCTCGCTGAGTGAGCAGGAAATTGACGACATCCTTGATTTTGTCATCAAGCACTCCAATCAGTGGCATATCTTTTACCTGTGGCGACCGCAACTCAAAGACCCGAGCGACGATATGGTGTTGGAATTGGCTGTGACCGCCAGTTGTCCCTACATTATCACCTACAACGTCAACGACTTCAAAGGAATCGAAAAATTCGGCATTAAGGCAGTCACACCAAAAGCGTTTTTAGAAATGGTAGGTGAACTATGAGCACATTAAGTCTCCGACTTCCTGAATCCCTGCACAAATCTGCGCGTGAGTTGGCAGAAAAAGAAAATATTTCCATCAATCAACTGATTACTTTGGCATTGGCAGAAAAACTTGCTGCCTTGGGCGCAGAAGATTATTTAGAAGCGCGTGCCAAACGCGGCAGTAAGGCAAAATTCACCAAAGCCATGTCAAAGGTAGCAAAGGTTGAACCTCCAGAGTATGACCGCTTGTAAATAGGCAAAGCAGTCTTCCAGTCCAAAAGCGTGCCAACACAGCGT
>JAFFZZ010000046.1 GCA_016933915.1 Candidatus Babeliaceae bacterium | reverse complement strand
TTAGTTTTGCAAGCAAAACTGCGGGGGCCTTGATACGGCACGTTTTCGTTCAGCTTTCAGCCTTCAGTTTTCAGTCTTCAGGCAAAAAAACGACATACGATCCTTCGATTTCACTCAGGACAGGCATACTACATACGAAATACGAAAAATTTTTAATTTTTTTAAAAAAAGCAATCAATAATTAGGGCTTCACAAACGCCTTATTAGGTAGGGTGGCGGCTTTCGTCCTTCGCAGTAGCATGCTACGGAGAATGGATGCCCCACCAGGTTTTCAGTCGTCAGCCGTCAGTCTTTAGCCGAAACCGCTGATAGCTGTATGCTAGTCGATAGTCTCTCGTGGCTCGTATTTGGGCTAACCGCTGATAGCTGATTGCTGATGGTTATTTTTCTTTGCCGTTTCGCCGTATAAAGATATAATTTGAACCAACAACTTTGAGAAAGCGACTGAAGAACTAAATTTGAGATGTGAGTTTTAAATTGATTATTGATCATATTAGTTGAAAAAAAGAGAAAAATAAATATGGTGTCCCCCAAAGTGCCAGAAAGTGCGGATATCTATAATAGTCTCATCCCTCTGCTTCGAACCAAGCCTGATGAACTTAATACCTATATAGAAACAGTTTGTTGCAATGTTGGGATAGACAATACTCGAACTCAAGCCCATTGCCACTTCATAGCTCTGGATGGCAACAAGAGACCACGAGTTAAAGACTTTGCTCGATTTATTGGACATAAAATTACAGACTTTGCAATATCTCGCAGTGAGATTAACCGCGCTATTAAGGAAGCAAATGATACTCACTCAACAGTTCCAATTAACAAACTTAATGCCAAAGCACAAAGTCTTTACACTCGATTACCCAAGAGCGGTGAAGGGGGTGAAGTTCTACTTTCAGTCTTAGCAGAAACCGTTTTGAGGCTACCTCAGATGATAACAAAAATGGTTTTGAAGACTAGTACTGAGATGCACGTTCATGGAAGCGATGGCATTCATATTGGAGTAAACGAATCTAACGGCAATCTAGCGTTGTATTGGGGGGAGTCAAAGCTTCATGAAGATGCAGCACAAGCGGTTCGAGAATGTTTTACCAGCCTTGCGCCTTTTCTTCGCGATTCAGGCGGAGGTGGTGCAGCTCAAGAGCGTGATCTTCAACTTATGCGCGACGGGATTGATTTTGACAATACTCAATTGGAAGAGGCTATGAAACACTATCTGGACCCTGACGATCCTATGCGCAACCAATTAGAATACAGGGGGCTATGTCTTGTAGGTTTTGACTCAGACGCATACCCAACAGAGCCAAATTTGAAAGAGAAAGAAGAAGTAAAACAGGATGTTGAAAAAATCTTTAATGAACGCAAAAAACACATAGGGAAACGAGTAATCGAAGAGAGAATCCATACTTTCGAGATCGAAATATTTTTCCTTCCTTTCCCAAGTGTTGATGATTTCCGCAAGGCATTTCGGTCTGAATTAGGATTGAGCAATGAGCAAAACTGATCTTCAAGACTGGCTTCTTCAGAATTCGGGCTTCCAAACACAATATCGCCACTTACTCATCGATTCTGTGGCCAGTCAGTTTTACGGTTTGCAAAGGAATAGTGATAATACCAAAGAATTATATGACTGGAAGTACCTACTATTATGCGCCAGTCTACTTGCGCAATCTGAAACCGAAAAATGCCAAGATACCGCTCTTCGAATCGCCCAGTATTGTCTGGAATGTGGCGACACTTCAGAAGTAGAAAAGCATGCAGCAGCCATTATTCTGGATACTCTAGCGAACCGACCAGCGATCAAATTGGCGGAAGTACGCGATTTGATTAAACACAGTTATTTTGATCGCTTGCCGTTTCCTCTGTATCAAGATTGGGTTAAGCGATCTATTAAAAACACTATTGCATTGTCGGATGATAAGTCCCTTGAGGCAAACAGGTTCCAATGCAGCTTCTGGGAAAGTGTAAACACACACGATTGGATCAGTATTTCAGCTCCTACATCAGCAGGAAAGTCATTTATCATCGGACGTTGGCTGGCGGAATATTTACGAAACAATCCCCAGTCAACAGTTGTTTATATTGTTCCAACGCGTGCACTTATCCAGCAAGTTCAGCGTGATATTGAAGGTATTCTTAAATTCGCGCACGTTGAGAATACTTCAGTTGCAACGCTTCCATTAAAATCATCATTGAAGTCCGACAAAGCCAATATATTCATCTTCACCCAAGAACGACTTCATGTTCTACTAGCCGCATTCAACAACGACATATCTGTGGATCTACTGGTAATTGATGAAGCTCAGAAAATCGGCGATAATTATCGTGGTGTGTTGCTACAACAAGCTATTGAGGCAGTCTCTTGCAGGAATCCGCAATGCAGAATCATTTTTGCCAGCCCGATGACAGAGAATCCTGATATCATGCTTGAGGATGCTCCTGACGGTTATTCGCGGGAAGCAATTGTAAGTGAAGATACAATGGTCAATCAAAACCTAATCTGGGTTTCTCAAGTTTTTGGTCGGCCACAAATCTGGAGTGTAGAATTGATTCTGGAAGAAAATCTTGTTGAAATTGGAAGAATACAGTTACCATCTAGTCCCTCGCCTAGTAGCAAGCGTTTACCGTTCGTTGCTTTTTCCTTAGGTAATCCTGAGGGAGGAAACGTCATCTATGTCAATGGTGCCGCCGATGCGGAAAAAAGAGCAAAGCAACTATATGATTTAATTGGAGACGATTCTGAATCATTCAAGGATAAGGAAATCAACGATCTTATTGAACTCATTCAGAAGACAATTCATCGCAACTATTCTTTGGGTTACGTATTACGTCGAGGTATTGCTTTTCATTATGGCAATATGCCCCTTTTGGTCCGCACAGAGATAGAGAGACTGTTTCGCGAAAACAAGATAAAGTATTTAGTATGCACGTCCACGCTAATCGAAGGTGTTAACATGCCTTGTCAAAGCATATTTGTTCGCGGACCACAAAAAGGCCATAATAAACCTATGAATCCAAGTGATTTCTGGAATCTTGCTGGTCGTGCAGGAAGATGGGGTAAGGAATTTCAGGGCAATGTCATTTGTGTGGATGCTAAGCAAGATAATGTATGGAAAAAAGGTGCACCAAAGAGAAGAACTAAGTTCCGCATTTATAGGACATCAGATAAAATCCTATTACAAAGCGAAGATTTACAGTCGTTTATTGACAATAAAACGCCACGTGAGGAAGCACGCAAAACACCAAACTTAGAATATGTTTTTTCATATCTTGTGTCTTCATATATACGAAATAGCAGTATATCATCGGCTAATTGGGCGTGTCGTTTTCCTGATAAGCTTATTCTCACTCTGGACGAAAGGATTGGTGAAATAGTGCGAAAAATTAATACACCAAAAGAAGTTATTCTGCGAAATCCTGGGATTAGCCCAATCGCAATGGACAACCTGTTGGAGTACTTCAATGATCGAACGGTTAATCGAAAAGAATCTGTTGAAGGGCTTATTCCTGTACCCGCAGAAAGTGTGGAAGCATTTGATGAGTATATCAAGATCTTATATCGGATCAATCGGTATCTTGGAAATGTATTTGGTCAAGGAAACCGAGTTCGTCAACTCGCTTTATTGATTGTTGATTGGATGAAAGGTTATCCTTTAGCACGGATGATTTCCAGTCGAGAGAAATACTACGGTTGCGATGATCTCCCAGGCTTAATAAGAAATACGATGAAGGATGTGGAGGAGTATGCTCGTTTTCAAGCTCCGAAGTATCTAGCATGCTATGTAGATCTACTGAGAGTATATTTGGAAGATATTGAACGATATGATCTTGTTCAAAGGCTACAGGAACTGAATGTTCTTTTAGAATTCGGCGTTTCTCAAGCAACTCAGCTTTCTCTCATAGGGCTTGGTCTTAGTCGTTCAAGCGCTATTGCCATATCCGAGCTTATTGCCAATGACTCGCTCAACGAGTATAAATGCATTCAGTGGTTAAAAGAAAATGATTGGATGACACAAGATATGCCAGAACTAATTAAACGTGAAGTTTCGAATCTGCTTAATAATAGAAGTTCTATTATTTAGTTATTAAGTTAAGAAAACTATGTTTATCAAGGCTGTTGAAAAAGGGAGGGCTTTCCCTGATAACAAAAGGATTTGTTTATGAGTACACTCGATATCTTCAATAAGTGGTTCAAGATCGTTACGGAAACGCAATTAAATTGGAATGTCATGGATGAATGTATTGAGGAACTCCTTCCTGGTTTTAGTTTTCGAAGAAGTGGTCATGGTCCGAGAGCAATTAAGTACATTTGTGACTCTGATAAAGTCGTGTTCAAAAGCCGCAACAATTATGATGTAGGAATGCATGCACTAAAAATGGCTGCGAATACAGATTATAAGAAGGCAATTCTTGATGCATATAATACAAAGATTACGATAAACAGTTTATTGCACAATTTAAGGAAAAATCGCAAAACATTTGATATAAGTATAATTGTTGATGATGATACTATTGATATTCGCGTAAATTGAAGGTGCGCCTTCCTCTAATAATCTAATAGTAATCTAATAGGTACAGACACCGGAGGATTTTGCGTTTAGCGGACAGCGGACAGCGGATAGGGAATAGGGGGGAGTCAATAAGGCAAAAATCGAAAGGGAAAAGTAAAAAAGAAGTCAAAAAAAAGAAGACAGAATACAGAAGACAGAATACAGTCCACAGGATGCCTTACGGCAGAGACAGAAAGTAAAAGGCAAAAGAGTATAGGAGCATAAGAGCATAGGCCAAAAGGAGCAAGGCAAATAAGGCAGAAGTCAGAAGACAGAATACAGGAGACAGAATACAGCGAAAAAACGGTGGGAAAAAAATTATTATTGAAAGGGAAATGATGATGGTATGGATAAAGAATCAAAGAGTATTTATCGTAATGTGCGCGGCAATGTTAGTGCTATGCGGATGCGGCGGTAACGACGACGAGCAGCAGGGGCAAACCGCAGGGCAGGCTCCGGCCGAAACGAGCAGCCAGGCTGTGACGCCTTCGCCTGATACGGGCGAACAGGTGGATAGCATACCCGCTATACCGGTTCAAATGAGTCAGGCAAATAGTATGGCCGAGGCGGAAGCTTCAAGAAAGCAGGCTCTTTTAGAAATGAACGACGGCAAGGAAATCGAGCCGGTCGATATGGGAAAACTCAAAGAGATGCTTCCCGCCTCGCTTGACGGCATGAAACGCACCGACGTCTCTTCGGAGCAGAACCAAATGATGGGAATTAATATATCGAAGGCCGAAGGGCAATATCAAGTCGAAGGCACAAGCGAATCAATCGAAATTATTATTGTAGATGTCGGCAATCTCAGCGGGCCGATGAAGATGGGTATGACCGGCTGGACGATGCGGCAATACAATCGCGAGACCGAAGACGGCTACGAGAAGACAATTACCTACGAAGGATGTAAGGGCGTGGAGAAATATGACAATAGTACAAAGCAGGGGGAACTGCATCTGTTCGTGGCTGACCGCTTTATTGTGGAGCTTAACGGCTATCAGACCACAATGGATGTAATGAAAAAGGCCCTTGGTAAAATCGATCTTAAAAAATTAGCCTCGCTGGCATCCGGCAAATAAGGCAGAAGACATAAGGCACAAGAGCAAAAGTGCCAAAGCAAGGCGTTGAATGGGCTAAAACAGGCAAAACGAAAAAAAATTAAAAATTTTTTGTTTTTTTTGATATATTGTGTTGACGACAGGCGTATATTGATTAGAATACCTGAGGATGGTGGTCAAGTGAAGAGTGTATCTCCTTACTTGGCCGCTTAGTTTTATGAAGATTCATTTTTCTCCGTTTTGGAGATATTGAAGCTATTTGACAAGTTAATAGTTAAGCCAAAATAGCCCCTGTAGAAGCATTGTTGCTTCTAAGAACAGGGGCGAGCAGCGAAAGTGCAGCAGCCGGGTCAGAATACGCTCGACTCGGTGAGCTTAAAATCTCCCCGCATAATTTGTCCTGAGCAAGGTCGAAGGAAGCGGGGAAAAATCGGTGTTTTTTTGCCGACACTTTCGGTGCGTATGCCAAAGTGTTGAGCCTTCTAACGATAACCATTTCTTGCCCTTCGGGGCAAGGGTTAACGAATTAAATTGAAGGGTTTGATCCTGGCTCAGAACGAACGCTGGCGGCGTGGCTAAGACATGCAAGTCGAACGGACCATTAATT
>JAFFZZ010000045.1 GCA_016933915.1 Candidatus Babeliaceae bacterium | reverse complement strand
GGCGTCTCGCCGGCACAACTGTCAGACACGATTGACCCGGCTTCGTTTTAAACTACGCCGAGACTGACGCAAAGATGAACAAGATTACAAAACAAAAAAGTAATCCTCTTATCATCCGCGTTAATCCGTGCAAATCCGTGGTTCCATGTTTTTTGCCGGGAAGTCGCCTGATCAAAGGCGCAACCACAACTCCTCTTCACTTGTCAAAGAACAAGCACACAGATGGTTTGTCTACAACACCATCATTTTGTATAAATATCTTTTGCAACGTCTGAACTTCTCAAAAATCAAACAAAATGCCATTTTTCACGACGATTTTCATCTTGCCTATACAGCCTATCTTCGCCAACTTCATCACTCAATATCCGCTGAACCACTACACCTGTGATTAGAATTTCATCCAATCTTAGAAAAAGAAACAGAAACCAGATTTTCCTTTTCAAAGCAAGCGTAAATAATAGTTGCCTTTGAAATTCTTCTGAACATCCTCATCAGAACCAAATACATGAGTAAAACTTACGTTTGATGTTGGCCCACGATTAATTTTTTCTAATTCTTCATGGATAGCATCAAGTATCTTATCACTAATTCCGGTTTCATAACATATTTTAACATCTTCTTCTGTATGATAAAAAATATATATTCCTAGGTTGCAATGATTTTGCGGTAAAAGAAAAATACGATGCAAAGGCGTTTCCGAAGAATACCTTCGATATACTTTCTTTTCAACCTTATCCAAACCGTCCCATTCTGACTGTTTATTATTCACTTAACGGCTCTCCAAGTACCAGTAGGATGAAAAACAAAATCATATCCAAGCTCCCTAAGTAGATTTATCTCCCTCTGAAAGAAGCAATTACCATAATAAGCCCATGGGTTATGAGTAAGAATGATAGTTTTTTCTGCAAGAAGTTGCTCCCGGAGGAAAGCTTCATTTATCTCCCACATCTCATCTAAAGTACGAGTGCTTGCAATCTCATTCCAGTTATCCAAATAGAAATAACACGCCTTACGATATTCCGCTACCTGAATATAAGAAACTCTACCTTGAAATCTTCCTAACACCACTTCTGTTGCATCACCGTTTTGCGTGGCCTGTTTTACTATATCCTTAATTTGCTTCGTTTTCAACAGTTTTTTGACATTTCTGATCTCTTGTAATAACCCTTTCATTTGCAACCGGTTGAGTTTGCTGAGGGAGGATCGAATTTTACTTATGGCGCCACGAATGCTGGATGTGTTGGCGCGACATTCATAAAGATATGTCACACTAGTTCTTGCTGCCATATAGCCACCGGCAGCACTTAAAGCCCCCTCCACTAGGGCATCCTCAATAATATCTTGTAATATCCCACCGCTGCCTGAGGCTACCGCCAATATCGCTACCCAATCTTCCTCAGTGTAACCCAGATCTCCCATTTCCACGGCTTGGGGGATGGTCGTCAGTTTCATTCCCAAACGCATAAATTTACTCAAAAACACGTCATATCGATTCTTAAGCAAAGCATGCAGACGCCGCGCCGCGGTTTCATTGCTGTCATCAATATGATCCCCCTTAAAAAGCTTATAGCTCCATGAAGCTATGCCGATAACACCTTCAGCTTCTATAAATTCCGCATTTGTTGAGAAATAACTTCTTTCCTCTATTCGATATCCCTGAGCAAAGGCATACATCAATAATTGAACGCCTTCCTCGCCATACATTTCAACGTATGCTTTTATCATATCGTCGTGGTTCCACAATCCCAGCGGATCCGTCCCATTCACACCCATGTAGGCCTGGTAGAGGTTCAGGCCATCCGCGTAGCCGGCCGGGTCTTCACTCAGCCAGCGGCCGTGCACCGCGTCGTATTCCCTAAACTGCGTATGATACAACCCCGTGAACCGGTCGCGGCGCATGCCCAGGTAGCCGAACGGCGTCCAGTACGACCGGCCGAGGTTGTAATCCGGATTATCCGTCCGCAGGTTTTCGCCCCCGCCATATATCGGCCCCATG